>NZ_BAABIC010000089.1:0-500 GCF_039542425.1 Pseudonocardia yuanmonensis | reverse complement strand
GACGAGCGCCGCCCGCGCTTCGGCCTGATGCGCGGCCGCGAATTCACCATGAAGGACGCCTACTCCTTCGACCGCGACGAAGCCGGCGCCCAGCGCAGCTACGACAACATGTACGCCGCCTACATGCGCATTTTCGGTCGCCTGGGCCTGGAATTCCGCGCCGTGGCCGCCGATACGGGCTCGATCGGGGGCACCCGCAGCCATGAATTCCAGGTCATCGCCGAGACCGGCGAAGACCTGCTGGTCTACAACGCGGATTCGGAATACGCCGCCAACATCGAACTGGCCGAGGCTCCCGGCCTGTACGCCAGCCGCGCCGAACCCGCCCAGGCCATGGCGGAAGTGCCCACGCCGGGCGCCGCCAAGTGCGAGGACGTGGCCAAACTGCTGGGCCTGCCGCTGGAACGCACGATCAAGTCGATCGTGCTGGCCACCGATGGCGAAAAAGGCGCCGACATCTGGCTGCTGCTGCTGCGCGGCGACCATGAACTCAATGAAAT
>NZ_BAABIC010000088.1:0-504 GCF_039542425.1 Pseudonocardia yuanmonensis | reverse complement strand
CCATCATGCTAAGCGCGCAGGCGCTTCACACTACCGGGGTATACCTTCTCCCGAAGTTACGGTATCAATTTGCCGAGTTCCTTCTCCTGAGTTCTCTCAAGCGCCTTGGAATATTCATCCCGTCCACCTGTGTCGGTTTGCGGTACGGTCTCGTACAGCTGAAGCTTAGAGGCTTTTCTTGGAACCACTTCCAATCACTTCGCAAGCAATGCTCGCTCGTGCCATACCCTTGATTTACGCGCCCGGCTTTGCCTAAGCGCCATCTTCGATACAGCAACAGGGACATCCAACACCCTGATGATCTTCCGCGATCCGTCCCCCCATCGCACTGTACGACGGTACTGGAATATTAACCAGTTTCCCATCAGCTACGCATCTCTGCCTCGCCTTAGGGGCCGACTCACCCTGCGCCGATGAACGTTGCGCAGGAAACCTTGGACTTACGGCGAGGGGGCTTTTCACCCCCTTTATCGCTACTCATGTCAGCATTCGCACTTCTGATAC
>NZ_BAABIC010000087.1:0-511 GCF_039542425.1 Pseudonocardia yuanmonensis | reverse complement strand
GACTTGGTAGGATGAGAAGGGTACCCCAATCACGCGTTGCGTCGACCAAGAGATTGCGCAGTATCAATTCTCTTGGATTACTGTGATATACTCTCTCTCGTCCAGAGCATCGGGTTGCATGCTAGGCCTCATTTAGTACATCAGGCTTCCAATCCAAGCCCCCACCTGTGCAACCTACCAATATTATTCTAAAACAACTACCTACTGTAGGTACTTAGGTACCTACCTACCTAGGTACCTAAGTATACTATGTATAGACACTTCGCACTCAAGTGAGATTTCAACCAATTCAGGTGGGTAGGTATAGCTTTGGCTTCATCAATACCTACCTAGGTATCCAGGTACGAGGGAAGGCAGCACGCATCATCCTCAAATAGTACCTCGTCAATTCTGTCCTTGGTGAAATTTCTCAAATCAACCGAAACTCCCCGAAAATAAAGCCGCACACTTACCTCTTACAAATTGACGTTTAACTTCACCTCGGCTGCACTGGCCACCTTGAGGATTGGCT
>NZ_BAABIC010000086.1:0-515 GCF_039542425.1 Pseudonocardia yuanmonensis | reverse complement strand
AGGCGGCGGACCTGCTCGACGACCTGGACGGCTACACCGTCCGCGAGCTCGACGACGACGAGGAGATCCTGCTGGCGCGTGACGGGGGAGAGGTCACGACCTGGCGGCAGGACTACCCGTACGCGGAGCGGATCGACCCGGCGGAGTACCGGGCGCGCAAGCGGGCGTTGCAGATCGAGCTGCTGAAGATGCAGTCCTGGGTGAAGGACACCGGCCAGCGGGTGCTGGTGCTGTTCGAGGGTCGTGACGCCGCCGGCAAGGGCGGCACGATCAAGCGGTTCACCGAGCACCTCAATCCGCGCGGGGCCCGGGTCGTGGCGTTGGAGAAGCCGTCGCCGCGCGAGGCCGGGCAGTGGTACTTCCAGCGGTACTTCGCCGAGCTGCCGGCGGCCGGGGAGATCGTGCTGTTCGACCGGTCCTGGTACAACCGGGCCGTCGTCGAGCCGGTCATGGGGTTCTGTTCGGACCGGGAGTACGAGGAGTTCATGGCGCAGGCGCCGAACCTGGAGCAGTCG
>NZ_BAABIC010000085.1:0-521 GCF_039542425.1 Pseudonocardia yuanmonensis | reverse complement strand
ATCCAGCGTTCCAGTTCGGGCAGCATGTCGGTGACCCATTGCCGAACCTCGCCTCCGACATTGTCACCCAGCGTTGTGATAGCTGCGCGACGCCGAACCATGATATCGGCGAGCGAGCCACTCCAGCTGCGCGGATGCAGCCGCGACCAGATATCACCGAGAAACGCCCGCTTGTCTCGCGCGTGGCCCAATATTTCCAGGAAAAGCGTGGAGACACCATTCTCCTCTTCGCCCTGCCGCCGCTTGAACATGGAGATGCTTTTGCCAAGCAGCGGATAGCGCCGATCCGGATCGATATTCGCCCACTGAACAAGGGTCTCGGCGCCGACATCTTCCACCGGCGTGCCAGACCCGAAGTCCCCCTCAAACAGTCCCCGATTCCTCGGCCGGAGCTCAGGAAGCAGGAATTCGTCGAGAGCGATGAGGGGATGCGTTTCGAAGAGCGCCTTCAAGACATAACCAAGATCGTGGGACGAGAGATAGACGGTCTCCAGCCCGGCCCGGACCCGCGCGCAGATCTC
>NZ_BAABIC010000083.1:0-524 GCF_039542425.1 Pseudonocardia yuanmonensis | reverse complement strand
CATCTAAACCTTACGCTTTTGTGAGTCTTCCTGTACAATCTTAATTTTACTTTTACAATCTTTATAAAATTAGTATAACACTAATTTAACCAGAGGCGGTTAGGTGAAGGTAGCCATATATTGGCGACTTCGCACGCAGCAAATAGGCTGCCTAGCCGCCCCCCACCCTTAGCACTATATTAGATATACCTAAAATTTAGTGTGTTTTACTGCAACCTAATTTTAGTATCTTTATTTGTATAAGTAGATAAGAGGTGTAAGATGTACACACCCAACTGAATTAACAGAATTAGCTAGAATAATCACGGTTGACGGCATGCTGCCTTATGCTAATCTCGTTCCTGTTGGTAAAGATAAATAGAAAAACGTCCCTTTGGTGCTCCTACAGATAAGAACGGTCTGATAAGGGGGAGCTATAAGGCTTACTTTATAATCACTGATATTTTAGTTCTACTTGGGAATTTAGTATTAGTAAAATATTAATGAAAAGTTTCTCTCAGGTCGTTGGAGTGCCTGTTAATAAG
>NZ_BAABIC010000082.1:0-531 GCF_039542425.1 Pseudonocardia yuanmonensis | reverse complement strand
CGAATACGACCTGCTGCTGACCCAGCGCCTGATCTTCACGCCCGAACTCGAAGCCAGCGCCTACGGCCGCAACGACCCCGAACGCGGCATCGGCTCGGGCCTGTCCAAGGGCTCGCTGTCACTGCGCCTGCGCTACGAGGTCACGCGGGAATTCGCCCCCTACGTTGGCGTATCCTTTGAACGCAAATTCGGCCGCACCGCGGACTACGCGTCCGACGCCGGCCAAAGCCGCTCGCAGGCCGCCGTGCTGGCCGGCGTGCGCTTCTGGTTCTGACCCCTTGCCCGTCAACGGAGCCCCATGAAAAAAACGCTCGCCCCCACCCGTCGCCTGGTCCTGGCCGCCGTCCTGTGCCTGCCGCTTTACGCCCCGGCCTTTGCGCTGGCGCAACCGGCGCCCAAGGTCCAGGTCTGGAAGACCCCCACTTGCGGCTGCTGCGAAGACTGGGTCAAGCACATGCGCGACAACGGCTTTGAAGTCACGACCCACGACGTCCAGGACACCGGCCCCGTGCGCCGCAACGCCGGCATGGC
>NZ_BAABIC010000081.1:0-546 GCF_039542425.1 Pseudonocardia yuanmonensis | reverse complement strand
CCCCATGACGCCCAGGCCGATGAATCCGATAGTCATGCGTGTCTCCTGCGTGTTTCTGGTGAGCAAAATGAGTGCGCTGAAAGCGGGCCTGCCTCAATGCGGCGCGGACTCGACCCGCAGGCCGGCCGCCTTCCAGGCGGGAAAGCCATCGCCCAGCCGCTGCGCCTGGAAGCCACGGGCGCGCAGCAGCGCCACCGCCCGCATCGACAGCACGCAGTAGCGGCCGCCGCAATAGGCCACGATGGCCTGGTCGCGGATGGCGCGCAGGTCGGAGTGGGTGAGGGGGGGGCTTTGAACGGCATGGCGAAAATACTGTATGGACAAACAGTATATAGGACCCCGGCCGCGAGGTGGTCTGGCCTTTTTTTGGGGCTTAGGCCGCTGCGGCCGCCGATGGCATCCGAAGTCAGCTCTTACCCTTGCTTTCTCATCGGACCAGGCAGACATGCGATTCTCTGTCTGATACGTATGGAGGCATGTATGGATAGCGACGAACTGTTGGCGCTGATGATTTCGACGCCGGCTCCGGCGCCAAACCTAGATGAC
>NZ_BAABIC010000080.1:0-547 GCF_039542425.1 Pseudonocardia yuanmonensis | reverse complement strand
AGATGCGCAGCGCCAGGTCGAAGCGTTCGGACACCAGGTCGGCCTGCTTGTCGTTGAATTCGATTTCCAGGCCCACGTCGGGATGCGCCTGCATGAAGGGCGGCAGCATCGGCGCCAGGTGCGTGACGCCGAATGACATGGGCGCGGCCAGGCGGATCTTGCCGTGCAGGCTGGTGGATTTTTCCGTGACCTCGGCTTCGACCGCTTCGCCCTCCTCGAGGATGCGGGCGGCCCGCTCCAGCGCCGCGTAGCCGGATTCGGTCAGGGTCATGCTGCGTGAGGTGCGATGGAACAGCGTGGTCTTCATCCGGGCTTCCAGCCGGGTGCGCTGCCCAACCTGCCGATCGCGGCGATCATCCTGGACCTGATCCTCGCCGGGGTCGTGGCGATGGTGGTCGCGGGGCTCGCCGCCGTCGGCCTGGAACGGGTGGCCTACCGACCGCTGCGACGACGCAACGCGCCCCGCCTCGCGTTCCTGATCACGGCGATCGGCGCCTCGTTCGCGATCCAGCAGGTCATCCGCATCTGGCGGGGCTCGAACCCCGAG
>NZ_BAABIC010000079.1:0-549 GCF_039542425.1 Pseudonocardia yuanmonensis | reverse complement strand
ATATTTATTTATAATTAAGTATTTTATTTATATATTAAATATAAAGAATTTATTTTTTTTATTTATAAATATTTATATTAAATGCTATATTTATATTATATTTAATTATAATATATTTAAATTTTTAAATATATAAAATCTTATATTTTTAAAGCTTAATAAGCTTAAAATTTTTTATATTAAATAATATATTAGGCTAAATAAAACTTATATTCCCTATTTCTAGAAAAAGCGCCCTACTCTTTCAAATTAAAAATACCTTACATTATTAAAATAAACCTATTAAGGGAAGCTAAAAATAACTATATTTTAAAAACTTAAAGTCTAGGAACTAGGGATATAAGAGAGTTATAGTACTATAAAAATAGGATATAAACCTACTTAAGTTATATAATAGGATTATTTAATAAGATTAATATTAAGCTTATTAATTTATTTTTAAAAGTAGGTCTTAAATCTTAATTCTAAGTTTTATATATTTTTATAATTTTGCTAATTAGTGTTGCTAAGTTGGCGCTAAGATGTTCCGTTTTAACTTTCTAAGTATCC
>NZ_BAABIC010000078.1:0-550 GCF_039542425.1 Pseudonocardia yuanmonensis | reverse complement strand
CTGTTGGGCCTTTCATCTTGTCGCCAGTCGCCTGGACAGTCGTCGACGGTTGATGATTTTTCGCATGAGGTCTGTCTTGAAGGGAAGCTCTGATGTGGATTGAGGGTTTCGCAGCAGGAGCCGGCGCAGGCGGCGGTTGAGCCCCTCTCACTGTCTCCGTGGGGACTTCTGGTGCGGCGTCAGCCAATTGAGCACCAGTTCCTTTTCACCGTTGGGGTAGCGGCCCAGCATCGGCGCGATGGTCTTGGTGTCGATGGCGGGCTTATACACGCACAGGCCTTCGCCGAAATCCAGCATCCAGCGGTGGTCCTGGTAGAACTGCTGGCGGCCGGTAAGGGTGCGCCATGGGATCAGCTCGTGCACGTTGGTGTAGCCGGCGTTGTAGCTGACCTCTTCGCTTTCCAGGCCCGACCAGGTGGGCGCCGAAATGATCTTGCGCGGCTGCGCCTGGATGTCGCGAAAGCGGATCTTGCCCGCTTCGATGCGGCCCGCCGGCTTGGGCAAGAGGCCCATGATCGACAGGCTGGTCACGGACTTGCCGGAGCCGGAC
>NZ_BAABIC010000077.1:0-559 GCF_039542425.1 Pseudonocardia yuanmonensis | reverse complement strand
AGGGTATACCTAGGTAAAAGAGTATATAAAACCTTAACTGAGCTAAGGATATTTATACCTCTTAATATTTTTTTTAGCCCCGAGACGTGTGGAGGAGAGTGCTAGAACTCCCTACATACTTCTTACCGTTTAATTTATTAGTTCACATATAAATTCCGGATTTTCCTTTAATATAATTAAGAATATTAAGTTTTTCTTTGTACGCGCCATAAAAAACAGCTAAACCGATAGAGTCTGTGGAAGAAAAATCGTCACTTCTTGAACTTGAAAACATCCTTATGCTAACGAAACTTAATCTATGACTAGACAAGACACTAAACTTATCTTTATAAAATAGGCAGCTATTAAATCTGCTGACCTTATTTACGTGAAAACTATTAGATATAACAAATCTATTAGTAGAATCTTCTTGAGCAAAAAAAAACAGTATAAGTCGTTCACAATTTTATCCTTTCTTTAAAGGTATATATAAACTTTGTCCCTTATTTTAAGGTGTTTATATACTTTATCCTTTCTTCAAAGGTGTTACAATGTATACTCATTATATATTGAGGATAGG
>NZ_BAABIC010000076.1:0-560 GCF_039542425.1 Pseudonocardia yuanmonensis | reverse complement strand
CCGTCGGTCAGCTCGATCGTGCTGGCGAGGAGCATCGGCTCGGGGAAGGGTTCCTCGATCTGGACCAGCCCGGTGGGGTCCTCGGTCCAGGCGGCGGTGATCCCGCGCGGGCGGCCGAGTGTGATGCTGGTCGCGACGCGGCGCACGCCGTGGGCGAGCAGGGCGGAGGCCAGCGTGTCGCCGGGGTGGCCGGTGTACGCGCGCCCGTCGAAGGTGAAGGTCAGGGTGCGGGTGCGGTCGATGCGCCCGTACCCGTCGATCCGGCTCATGCGGTCACCTCCGGGCGGGGCTCGCCGATCTTGTAGGTGGCGAGGAACTGGTAGCTGCGGGTGTCGCGCACGGCGTGAAACCAGCGCCGGCAGCCGGCGGAATGGGCCCAGCGTTCGGCGAAGGGGCCCTTGGGGTTGTCCCGGACGAACACGAACCGGGCCCACTGCTCGTCGGACAGGGCGGCCGGCTCGGCCGGGTAGGCCAGGTGGGCCTGGCCGCCGTAGCAGAACTCGACCTCCTCGCGGGGGCCGCACCACGGGCAACGGATCAACTGCACTGTCGGTCTCCTG
>NZ_BAABIC010000075.1:0-564 GCF_039542425.1 Pseudonocardia yuanmonensis | reverse complement strand
GATATAAATGACCGTAGACGGTCCGCGAGATTCGTGACTTTTTCTCAGACACTTGCCTACCGCTTCCAGGCCATATATTAGGTCTTTGGCAGTCTCGATAAACTCTCAACGTGATATTGCGCGTCCCAGCCTCTGAGTATTGTTCAGCTTTCGCTACGCTACGCTTTGATTTGCATATGTCACTTTATTTGTTGGTTGACATGGTGCATTCTAGGAGGACTAAATGTTGAAGAGGATGGAGATTCGCACCGGTCAAAACAAATAGTACACCGGTACATCACCAGCATTAAACCAACACCTAATCCCAATTTACATACCCAATATCCATACACCAAAAATCCAAACACCTAATACCCATATACCCAACACCCATACACCTAATACCCATATACCTAACACCTATATACCCAACACCTATACACGCTCAACCTACATAAGTATTAGGTGTATAAATTGAGTGTGTGTAAGTGCTGAGTGTGTGGGTGCTGGGCGTGCAAATTGGGCGTGAGTGTTGGTTTTGTGCTGGTAATATACCGGTGTACCACCCGTTTTTGCAGATGCGAG
>NZ_BAABIC010000074.1:0-573 GCF_039542425.1 Pseudonocardia yuanmonensis | reverse complement strand
AAGGGCGAGGGCGCGGACGGCATGTACAACCTGGGCAACTACAGCAACAAGGAACTTGACGCGATCATTGATCGCATCAAGACCGAGACCGATCCGGCCAAGCGCGACGCGGACATCATCACCGTGCTCGAAGGCCACGCCAAGGATTTCGGTCATATCCCCTTGCACGACCAGGTCATTCCCTGGGCCATGCGCAAGAACGTCACGGTCATCCACCGTGCCGACAATCGCCTCGTTGCCGATTGGGTCAAGGTTGACTGATCCAGGCTAATCAAACGGCGGGGGCGCTCCAGTCCCCGCCGTTACGCCTTTCCCGCCTATGTTTGCTTTCATACTGCGTCGCCTGTTGCAGGCCGTAGCGGTGATGCTCACCGTCTCGCTACTGGCCTTTGTGCTTTTTCAATACGTCGGCGACCCCGTCACCATCATGCTGGGGCAGGACGCCACCGATGCCGAGCGCATCGAATTGCGTGAGCGCCTGGGGCTGAACGAGCCCGCCATTGTCCAATTCGGCCATTTCGTGGCCAACGCCGTGCAGGGCAATTTCGGCATATCCCTGCGCCAGAGCGAACC
>NZ_BAABIC010000073.1:0-574 GCF_039542425.1 Pseudonocardia yuanmonensis | reverse complement strand
CTATAGCTTTAGGAGTCAATCAAACAAAAGAATAAAAGCTTCTAGTTCTACTAAATTGTAGGTCAATAAGATGTCAATCTAATAAAGCAGGATCTAAAGCTTTATCTAGTAGATTTTTTATTTTAATAGGAGTAATTAAATTCAATTTATTCACGTTATATTTGTCGTTTTTCTCTAAATCTAGATTAAAAGAAGATCTAACTATATTGTATTGAGGTTTAAATACTTTAATATAGTAGTCTTCTCTTTCTCTAAGTGCAGTATTCTTAGAATGTTCTACAAATTCTAAAATAGTAAGGGAGAAGTTATTAAATCCGTATTTAAGGAAAGCTCTGTGTAGTCTAGAAGATTTGTTATCAATTAATCGGCTAACATAAAGATAATTATTAATTCTAACAAAGATGTCTTTAGTCATCCCTATATAGTATTTCTTGTTAACTTTATTAGTAATCATATAAATACCCGACTTCTTTTTAAGGCTAAAGAAAGAATAAGGTTTAGGTCTATCGTTAGTAATGGCAAAATAACCGGATGTTTTCAGTTTAGACATATCCTCAAAGATGGCTGGAGGGCC
>NZ_BAABIC010000072.1:0-584 GCF_039542425.1 Pseudonocardia yuanmonensis | reverse complement strand
CATAAGGTTTCCTGAAACTCTTCTTTTAAGCTGTATCGTATCATTTTGAATTTGAAAAGGAACTGTTCCAACTAAATCACCCCAAGGATTGAAAATTAATTCTCTTTTTCCTTCAGTTAAAGATAAAGTATAAGTATTATCCGATACCATAATTGTTGATTGAGATAGTTTTCTCATCCATTTCTTTTGTTGTAACTCTACCTTAGTATTCCGGTTTAGAACTTCTTTTAAAGAAGACAGAGGTAAAATAGAGTTATATCCTTTAAGTTTAACTAATTCTGTATATGAATTGTCATCTGGATTCTCTATTATACCACCATACGCTTTTGGTCCTATTCCTATGAATTCACTAAAATCATATTCATGCTTCATCTTACCTAGCTCCTTATCATCTACATCATCAGGCATAAGATTTGTATCTAATTTAATACCATCTGTATCAATATAATATAAATTAGATGAGTACTTATACATGAAGTGTGACATTGTAATTCTAGAATAAGAAGAAATTGCAGAAGATATAGGTACAGAAATATTCATATTAGTAAAGCTATAAGTCGGAGGCCAAGCGGTCTTAGGAAGAC
>NZ_BAABIC010000071.1:0-611 GCF_039542425.1 Pseudonocardia yuanmonensis | reverse complement strand
ATAGAACGAGAACGACGCAGACGCAATACCGCCCAGCGCCGGGCCAGCCAGCAGCACCGAGGTCGGCGCGATGGTCGTCGCCGCGCCCCATACCTGGCTGTGGCCGCTGTCCGTATACAGGTTGTAGTTCATGCGGAAAGCGCCGGCCCCCAGCGCCCGCGCGGCCACCGACGGACTGGTATTGCCCACGCCGGCGGAAAAGCACAGGCGCGCGCCCAGCGCCAGGGCGGTGAAGTTGCACGTCACCGTGACCGTATTGCTGTCGGCGAACGTATCGGCGGGCAACAAGGGATTGACCGTGCCGAAATTGACCGTGCTGACCGTGCCGGCCCCGAGCGAACATGTGGTCGCCTGTGCGTCCACCGACCACCCCAGCCCCAGCAAGGCCCCCACCCAGAACAACGCGGACTTCATTGGCCAGGCTCCTTCAACGGTTGGCACACGAACGGCCCCAAGGTCGGCAACGGCCGCGCGGGATCATGCTGATACGGAAACTCCACCACGCAGGACACCCCGCCGCCCTTGATACGCAAGTGGTTCTCCGCTTTGAGGTCTTCGACAAACGCAATGCCGTCGTATCCCACTACCGACTGCTTGCCGCTTTCCACATG
>NZ_BAABIC010000070.1:0-792 GCF_039542425.1 Pseudonocardia yuanmonensis | reverse complement strand
GGAGCGGGCGGGGCCGCGCGGGCGCGCTCGGCGGGCGGGGCCGCGGGGGCGGCGGCCGCGGTGGCGGCCGCAGCCGCGGCGGTCGCGCCGGTCGAGGGGGCCTCCGGGGAGGGAGCCGTCGCGGCCTCGGTGGTCGGGGCCTCGGTGACGGGCGCCTCGGGAGCAGCGGTCCCCGGCGCAGCGGTGACGGGGGCCGGGGCGGTGGGGGCCGCGGTGGCGGATGCGGCCGGGATGCCCTCCGGCGGGGTGGCGGTGTCCGGGGTGCGGACTGCGGGGATGCCGTCCGGCGGGGTGCGCGCCTCGGTCGCGGTGCCGCCCGTGGGCAGGCCGCGCGGCGGCGTGCGGACGTCGTCGGCGGTGCCGGTGAGCTCGTCGCCCGGGGGGCGCTCCAGGGTGCGGGGCTCCTCGGTCGCCGGCTCGGTGTCGGTGGGCCGGGCGATCGGGGTCGCGCCCGACGGCACCGGGAGGTCCTTCGCGGGCGCCGCGCCGTCGGTGGGCGCAGGGGGCGCACCCGGTGCGGTCGGTGCGGCGGTTCCGGCGGCCGTGTCCGGCGCGGCGGTCTCGGTCGCCTCCTGCTGGGCCTCGTCGGGTTCGGTCGGTGCCGCAGTCGCCCCGGCCGTCGGCGCCTCCCGCTCCGGCGTCTTCTCCGGCGTCTTCTCCGGGGTCTTCTCGGGCGCCTTCTCCGGCGCCGGGGCCGCCGACGCCGCGGCCGCAGCCCCTCCGGCGAGCGCGGCGGCCCCGGCGGCCGCCGCGCCGACCCGGCGGCGCGGCTCCGGCTCCCTCTCCCGCGGC
>NZ_BAABIC010000069.1:0-804 GCF_039542425.1 Pseudonocardia yuanmonensis | reverse complement strand
CACCTTGCTCGAAATAGTAAATATATTCCTTATCCTTCTCTAAAATAGTTCTTTTAAATGAGGATAAATCTTTATTATTATTAAGTGATTCATCTTCAATTTTAAAAATCCATTCATTATTTAGTAAAACAGATGTAGAAGTTGAAAAATCTTTGATATCAATATGGAAAATAAGGGGAAATTTATTTGGCCCTTTTTTATCATTAGTACTTATAGCGCTTGTATATTCATTTAAAAAACTTATGTTTGGTCATTGATATAGATCCATTGTAGATGGAACTGTATAACCATCAAACTTAAATCTGTGTATTGGATTTTTCTTTGATTTATCATCATTAGTTAATAAATTTAGTTCATCCTTAGATGAGATCTCTTCAAATTTAGTTTTATTAATTTTTAGCATAGGTTTAAATGAAAATAAAACATTACCAATAGGTAGACCAGTTATAGGATTAAAAAATGTAACTTCCTCAGTCTCTGATAAAATCATATGATATTCTGTATGTTTAAATACGGATGCTAAATGTCAAAATAATTCATCTATGTCATGTTTTTTAATACTAGATACTTGTACTGTAGAAGCTGATCTAATATCTCCATTATCGAACTTTATTTTGAACATAATAGCAAAATATTTTTCTTTAAATTCTGTTTTAAATAAATTAACAAAATAACGTAATTCTGCTTCTAAAACATTAACATCTATTTCCTCGTAGTTTGTGTTAGAAAAATATGTGTGTCAAAGAGAATTAGGATTGTGATAGATATGACCATGTTTCCCTTTAGATTTTTTATTGGCGGTAG
>NZ_BAABIC010000068.1:0-988 GCF_039542425.1 Pseudonocardia yuanmonensis | reverse complement strand
TGAGCCTTTCCCACTGAGGGCTCGGGGGGACACGCCGGGCGCGGCGAGATGACCGGGAAAGACGCAGGACCTCGGTAGAAGAGCGGTCCGACCAAAGATCGCTTCCACACCGAGGTCCTGCGTGTCTGATCCTGTCAGCTACACCGGCGTGCTTCCGATCCGGGCCTCCACCCTGAGGTTTCTGACCGGGCTGCTGGCCGCCGAACGCACCCGCCGCCGCACCCGCGCCGGGCGCCGCGCCCTCGACCCCGCCGGGCAGGCGGTCCTGGTGCTGCGCTGGTTCTACGAGGCCACCCGCCTCACCCAGCTCGCTCTCGACCACGGCATCGGGCTGTCCACGGCCTACCGCTACCTGCACGAAGCCATCGACGTGCTCGCCGCCGCCGCCCCCGGGCTGCACGAAGTCCTGCACGCCGCCCGCGCGGCCGGGCATACCCATCTGGGCCTGGACGGCACCGTGGTGCGCATCGACCGGGTCCGCCGCCCGGGCCCGAACCCGGGGGTGCATCTGTGGTGGTCGGGCAAACACCATCACCACGGCGGCAACATCCAGGTGCTCACCGCCCCGGACGGCTGGCCGCTGTGGACCTCCCCGGTCCGCCCCGGCCGCGAACGCGACGTCACCTGCGCCCGCGCCCACCACCTGCCGCAACAACTGGCCGCCGGCTGGAACGACCCCACCCACGTGGTGCTCGCCGACCTGGGCTACGAAGGCGAGCCCACCGCGTTCGTGGTGCCGCACAAAAACCACCGCGGCCGCGGCCTGTCCGACGACCAACGCACCCACAACCTGCTGCACGCCGCCACCCGCGCGATCTGCGAACGCGGCAACGCCCTGCTCAAAACCTTCAAAGCCCTGCGCCAGGTCAGCCTCTGCCCCTGGCGCCTGGGCGCGATCACCGCCGCAGCCCTCGTCCTGCTCCACCACGACCACGACCGCAGCACCTAACCCGGCAGCAATCCGAAGATCGCTACCGGGAAAGGCTCA
>NZ_BAABIC010000067.1:0-1048 GCF_039542425.1 Pseudonocardia yuanmonensis | reverse complement strand
GTCATCGCTTGGCCGCCGGGCGCATCTCCGGGACGGTGAGCTCACCGGCGTCGACGATCAGCTCGTCGTCGAGGTAGAGGCTGTTGCCGCGCATCGGGATGTCGAAATGACACGCGGTGTCGTTCGGCCCACCCAGCTCGTTGTTCGGCCCGATCGAGAACATCACGTTGCCGTAGAAGGAGCGCAGCTCCATCCCCATCCCACCCCCGAACTGGGTCAGCCCGTGCCAGTGCGCCCGCTCGTCGAGCCCCCACCCGACATGCGACATCCCGTACCCGCGCGGATCGTCGAACGACTCGATGTAGCTCTTGAGCAGGTCCGCGTCCAGCCCCGACGAGCCCGCCCCGCCGCGGATGTCCCGGATGAACCCCTCCTCGATGGTGATCTCCACCGGGGTCTGCACATAGGTGTTGAACGGCAACAACACATCCCCCGGCGCCAGCACGATCGTGCCGTCCACCCCGTCGTCCGCGCCGCCGGTGAACACGAACGCCGCCGGCCAGTGATCCCACCGGCCCGGCTGGTCGGTGTAGCCGTACTCGCTCATCGTCGGATACACCCCCAGCCGGTAGGTCACGTCCGTGCCGTGCGGGCTGGTGATCCGCATGGTCTGCGCCTTGGCCAACAGCTCCGCCCCGATCTCCACCCGCTCCCGCAGCTCCCGGGTCGGCAGCAGCCGGGCCAGCAGCTCCGGCGGCTCCACCGCGGTCAGGATCCGCGTCCCCGCCCCCTGGATCTCGAACTGCTCCGGGGAGAACAGCAAAAACGTGCAGTCCACCACCATGTCGACGCTCTTGAGCGCCTCCACCGCCAACCGGTTGCCCGCCAGCCCCGAGTCGCCGACCGCCCACGCCCCCGACGCGCTCGTCGGCGCCGGCAGCCGCAGGTGGAACCCCTGCGCGCCCAGCTTGCCCACCGCCCACAGGAACGCATCGGCGTACTCCGCGCGCTCGGCCCCGCGGGTCAGCACCGCCACCGTCTCGCCCTCGTGCACCCCGGACAGGGTCAACTGCTGCAGGCAGATCTCGTTGAACAGGTTCTGGTCCAT
>NZ_BAABIC010000066.1:0-1049 GCF_039542425.1 Pseudonocardia yuanmonensis | reverse complement strand
CAGATAATTAGTACCGTAAGGGAACTATTGAAATAGTAGTTTTATAAGCAGCTCGAGTTGTATTTGAAAACAAGAGCGTACCTTTTGCATAATGGGTCACCAAGTTAACATTAGATGCGAGCATTAATAAATTATAAAAAAAGACTAGCTCATACAGAACTTTTCAGAAATTATTGAAAGAATTATACCTCTCCTTCGTGATAATCCTATTCTGGGTATTAAAGCTTTAGATTTCGCAGATTGATCTGCTGCTGGTGAAATCATGAAAGTTAAAGGACATCTAACTCAAGAAGGGTTAGACCAAATTTGTAAGTTAAAGGCACTAATGAATCAAGAAAGAAGTGTAGATATCTCTACTTCAATTGTAGAGGATTAGTTTATCATATTATTTACTCTCTTATTATCTATTTGAGTGTATATTTAATGAGGTAGGGGTCCCGGCTAGAGTGAGTTGAGTTTCCCTCTTGCTGGATATCCCTCCCCCCACCAAGAAGATTGGCCGAGTGGTTTAAGGCGTGCTATTTGAGCTAGCAAGGGTAAATAAACCCCACCAGTTCGAATCTGGTATCTTCTGATGGTTCGAGGTTCAAGGGCAAGATATTAGATTATTCTTACTTTCAGGGGTTAACTTCAAGTGAAAGGTAGAGGTTTAGCTGAAGGAGGTACTGCTGGTTTCTTCTGTACTTTATTAGAAGTATACCAGCATAACATGAAGGTCCGGCTACGCTTTAATAGGACTGACTTTCTAGTTCGTATTTCTTTGAAGATCACTTCTCCGAAGGTCACTTCGTATTGCTAATAATAAATAAGGACTTTATCCAGCCATACTGACTTTGTAGTCAGGAGGCCCCCGAAGGAAGGTTAACTCCGATTAGGAGATAAGGAGAAGTTTTCGTAGGTAGTAAGCATACTGCTGCTACTCCTTACTCCCAGGCTGTATTTCTGGCCTGACTGCCTACCTACCTTCGGTACTTCCTCGAGGAGGCGGCTGCTAGCTGTCTTCAAGTCGGAGGCCAAGCGGTCTTAGGAAGACAACGTGCGCTCCCAAC
>NZ_BAABIC010000065.1:0-1065 GCF_039542425.1 Pseudonocardia yuanmonensis | reverse complement strand
CGACCGCATCGCGGCGGTCGGCACCGTCGACCCCGCCCGCGCCGACGGCGCGCGTGTGGTGGAGGGCCGCGGCCGGACGCTGATGTCCGGGCTCTGCGACGCCCATACGCACTTCTCCTGGAACAACTCCGCGGACCTCGACGGCCTGGGCACCATGCCCGTCGAGGAGCACCTGCTCTTCGCCATCGAGTCCGCGCGCACCTACATCGACTCCGGCTACACCATGTGCCTCGGCGCGGCCTCGGCCAAGGACCGGCTCGACGTCGTGTGCCGCGACGCCATCAACGCCGGCCGCATCCCCGGCCCCCGCTACCTGGCCAACGGCCCGGAGATCGCCGTGACCGGCGGCGCGCTGATCAAGTCCATCACCAAGTTCGCCGACGGACCCGACGGCATGCGCAAGGCGGTGCGCGAGCTGATCGACATCGGCGTCGACCAGATCAAGCTGTCCATGACCGGCGAGGAGATCACCGGCACCCAGCGCGCGGAGGACACCTACTTCTCCGACGAGGAGGTGGCCGCCGCCGTCGCCGAGGCGCACCGGCGCGGCAAGCGGGTCTGCGCCCACGCCCGCAGCGCCGAGAGCGTGAAGATGTGCGTGCGCCACCACGTCGACGTCATCTACCACGCCAGCTTCACCGACGCCGAGGGCATGGACATGCTCGAGGCCAACAAGGACTGGGTGTTCGTCGCACCCGGGATCAACTGGCTCGTCGCCACCCTCTACGAGGCCGAGGCCTTCGGGTTCCCGCAGGAGGCCGCCGAGGCCGTCGGGTACAAGAAGGAACTGGAGATGGCCATCGCCGGGCTGCGCGAGATGCACCGGCGCGGGATCAAGGTGCTGCCCGGGGGCGACTACGGGTTCGCCTGGACGCCGCACGGGACCTACGCCCGGGACCTGCAGCACTTCGTGGAGCTGTTGGGCTTCACCCCGATGGAGGCGATCATCTCCGCCACCGCCTGGGGCGGCGAGATCATGCTGCGGCCCGACGAGCTGGGCAAGGTCCAGCCCGGCTACCTCGCCGACCTCCTGCTGGTCGACGGCGACCCGCTCGCCGACATCAC
>NZ_BAABIC010000064.1:0-1093 GCF_039542425.1 Pseudonocardia yuanmonensis | reverse complement strand
CTAGTGCCTCGTCCAGGAACGTTGGGGTCGTAACCGTGTCGGCTTGATCAGTTCCGGTCTGGCGCTGGAGGCTGTCCGCCGGAGGTGGTGGGCATGCCGCGACGGCCCGAGGTCTTCGTCCGGGAGCTGACCCCGGACGAGGCGCAGCGACTGGTCAAGATCACCAGGACGGCGCGGGACCGGGTCCGGCTGCGGCGGGCCGGGATCGTGCTCGCCTCGGTGCAGGGACGCAGCGCCACAGAGGCAGCAGCGATGTTCGCCGCGACCGCGCAGTACGCGCGGGAGGTGATCCACGCGTTCAACACCCAGGGGTTCGCCGCTTTGGACCCAAAATGGAGCGGGGGCCGACCTCCTAAGTTCGGCCCCCACGCCCGCGAGCTGATCTGCCGGGTCGCCCGGACCCCAACCGCAGCAGGCCGGGTGCCCGTTCACCACGTGGAGCCTGTCGAAGCTGGTCGAGCATCTACGCCAGCGGCACCGGATCGTGGCCAGCGTCGAGGCCATCCGGCAGATCCTGCGGGCAGCGGGGGTGCGCTGGCAGGCCACCAAGACCTGGAAGGCCAGCCGCGATCCCGAGTTCGTGCCGAAGATGCGCCGGATCCTCGACCTCTACGACCGCTCCGCCGCGGGGCAGCTCCCGGCCGGTGCCCGGGGGTGATCTGCGTGGACGAGTTCGGGCCGCTGAACCTGCAGCCCCGCCCGGGCCGGGGCTGGTTTCCCAGCGGGAGCCCGGCCCGGCTACGGGCGACCTACCACCGCTACGGCGGGTGCGGCACATGTTCGCCGGCCTCGACCTGGCCTCGGGTCAGCTGTTCTACCGGCTGCGCGACCGCAAGCGCTGGCAGGAGTTCCTGGCCTTCCTGCGTCAGCTCCGACGCCGGTTCCCGACCGGGCGGCTCTACGTCGTCTGCGACAATTTCTCCCCGCACCGCAAGGCCCAGGTCGCCGCCTGGTGCGCCGATCACGATGTCGAGTTGGTGTTCACCCCGACCCACGCCTCCTGGCTGAACTGGATCGAGTCGGAATTCACCGCGCTGCGCTACTTCACCCTCGACGGCAGCGACTACCCCTCCCACACCGCGCAGGAAGCCGC
>NZ_BAABIC010000063.1:0-1094 GCF_039542425.1 Pseudonocardia yuanmonensis | reverse complement strand
CCCCGCTGCCGATCATCGCGCCGCGCTCGCCCGGGGACTGCTTCCACGCCGCCGTCGAGGCCGCCGCGATCAGCGTCAAGTACCGGACCCCGGTGATCGTGCTGTCCGACGGGGCGCTGGCCAACGGCTCGGAGCCGTGGAAAATCCCCGACGCCGACACCCTCGAGCGGGTCGACCCGGACTTCGCGACCGAGCCCAACGCCCCGGACGGATCCGGAGAGTTCTGGCCGTATCTGCGCGACCCCGAGACCCTGGCCCGGCCGTGGGCCGTGCCCGGCACCCCGGGCCTGGAGCACCGCGTCGGCGGACTGGAGAAGGCCGACGGGCGCGGGTCCATCTCCTACGACCCGGACAACCACGACCGCATGGTCCGGCTGCGCCAGGCCAAGATCGAGGGGATCCCCGTACCGGACCTCGAGGTCCATGATCCGAGCGGGAACGCCGAGCTGCTCGTGATCGGCTGGGGCTCCACCTACGGCCCGATCGTGGCCGGTGCCCGTCGCGTGCGCGCCCTCGGGCACGCCGTGGCCACCGCGCACCTGCGCCACCTCAACCCCATGCCGACCAACCTGGGCGAGGTCCTGCGCCGCTACCGCACGGTGCTGGTGCCGGAGATGAACCTGGGCCAGCTCGCGCTGCTGCTGCGGGCGAAGTACCTGGTGGACGCCAAGTCCTACACCAAGGTCTCCGGCCTGCCGTTCAAGGCCGAGGAACTGCAGAACGTGTTCCTCGAGTACGTCGATCCCGACTTCCTGAACAACCCCGACGATCTGAACGCTGCGCGGCAGGAGGCCCACGCATGACCACCGACCTCGGCATGCCGGGTCTCGCCCTGGTCCCGCACACGGACGCGAAGCAGACCGCCAAGGACTACACCTCCGACCAGGAGGTCCGCTGGTGCCCCGGTTGCGGCGACTACGCCGTGCTGGCCGCCGTGCGCCAGTTCCTCCCCACCCTGGGGATCCGCCGCGAGAACACCGTGTTCGTCTCCGGGATCGGCTGCTCGAGCCGCTTCCCCTACTACCTGAACACCTACGGGATGCACTCCATCCACGGCCGCGCCCCGACCATCGCCACCGGCCTGGCCGTGTCCC
>NZ_BAABIC010000062.1:0-1108 GCF_039542425.1 Pseudonocardia yuanmonensis | reverse complement strand
GCCCGACGCACCCGCACCCCGATCCCCCCGTTCACCGACACCGAGCCCGACCTCGGCATGGCCGACGGCTACGCCATCCAGCAGGAACTGGTCGCGCTGCTGCTCGCCGACGGCGACCGGATCGTCGGGCACAAGGTCGGGCTGACCGCCGCGCCGATGCAGAAGGCGCTGGGCATCGACACCCCCGACTACGGCCCGGTGCTCGCCTCCACCGTGTACCGCGACGGCGACGCGATCCCGCTCGACGCGTTCGTCGCCCCCAAGGTCGAGGCCGAGATCGTGTTCGTCCTCGGCGAGCGCCTCGAGGGCCCCGGGGTCACCGTCACCCGGACCCGGGCCGCGATCACCGGCGCCGTCGCCGGGATGGAGATCATCGACTCCCGGATCGCCGACTGGCGCATCAAGCTCGCCGACACCGTCGCCGACCTCGCCTCCAACGGCGCCATCGCCACCTCCAGCCGGATCGTCCCGCTCGACGGTCTGGACACCCGCCTGATCGGCATGGCCCTGACCCGCAACGGCGAGCTCGTCGACACCGGCGCCGGCGCCGCCGCGCTCGGCGACCCGGTCGCCGTCGTCGCCTGGCTGGCCAACACCCTGGGCCAGCACGGCGTGCCCCTCGAACCCGGCCACCTGATCCTGACCGGCGCGCTGCACGCCGCGGTCCCGATGACCCCGGGCGACGTGTTCCGGGCCGAGTTCGACCGGCTCGGCCCGGTCACGGTGAGGGTCTCGTGAACCTCTCCGAACTGGCCGCCCGGCTGTCTAAGGCCGTGGCGGACCGCACCGCCATCACCACGCTGACCGACGAGTACCCCGAGCTCGACATCCCCACCGCCTACCGCGTGCAGCGCGAGCTGCGCGCCGCGGCCGGCGACCTCGCCGGCTGGAAGCTCGGCGTCACCTCGCGCGCCAAGCAGGCCCAGGTCGGGGTGTCCAGCCCCATCTACGGCTTCCTGCCCGCCGCCGGGGCCGTGGACCTCGGCGAACCACTCGACACCTCGGCGCTGATCCAGCCGCGGTGCGAGCCGGAGATCGTGTTCACCCTCGGCCGGGACCTGCAGGGCGCACACGTCACCGCAGCCGACGTCGTCGCCGCCTCCTCGGG
>NZ_BAABIC010000061.1:0-1148 GCF_039542425.1 Pseudonocardia yuanmonensis | reverse complement strand
GGGACACGGCCAGGCCGGTGGCGATGGTCGGGGCGCGGCCGTGGATGGAGTGCATCCCGTAGGTGTTCAGGTAGTAGGGGAAGCGGCTCGAGCAGCCGATCCCGGAGACGAACACGGTGTTCTCGCGCTTGATCCCCAGGGTGGGGAGGAACTGGCGCACGGCGGCCAGCACGGCGTAGTCGCCGCAACCGGGGCACCAGCGGACCTCCTGGTCGGAGGTGTAGTCCTTCGCGGTCTGCTTCTCGTCCGTGTGCGGAACGAGGTCCAGCCCGCCGATCGACGGCAGACCGAGGTCGGTACTCATGCCTGGACTCCCAGAGGGGCCCCGTTGCCGGAGCCGTTGCTCGCAGTGTTGCTCGAGGTGGTGTCGGCGCTGTTGGTGCCGGCGGTGTTCGGGTGGGTGCCGGTGAGGTAGTCGAGGAACACGTCCTGCAGTTCCTCGGCCTTGAACGGCAGCCCGCTGACCTTGGTGTAGGACTTCGCGTCGACCAGGTACTTCCCGCGCAGCAGCAGCGCGAGCTGGCCGAGGTTCATCTCCGGCACCAGCACGGTGCGGTAGGACGCGAGGACCTCGCCGAGGTTGGCCGGCAGCGGGTTGAGGTGCCGGATGTGTGCGGTGGCGATGTTGTGGCCCATGTTCCGGACGCGGCGGGCCCCGGCGACGATCGGGCCGTAGGTCGAGCCCCAGCCGACGACGAGCACATCCGCCTCGCCGGAGGGGTCCTCGACCTGCAGGTCCGGCACCGGGATGCTGTCGATCTTGGCCTGGCGCAGCCGGACCATGCGGTCGTGGTTGTCCGGGTCGTAGGAGATGGACCCGCGCCCGTCGGCCTTCTCCAGCCCGCCGACCCGGTGCTCCAGGCCCGGGGTGCCGGGCACGGCCCACGGCCGGGCCAGGGTCTCCGAGTCCCGTAGATACGGCCAGAACTCCCCGGACCCGTCCGGGGCGTTCGGCTCGGTCGCGAAGTCCGGGTCGACCCGCTCGAGGGTGTCGGCGTCGGGGATCTTCCACGGCTCGGACCCGTTGGCCAGCGCCCCGTCGGACAGCACGATCACCGGGGTCCGGTACTTGACGCTGATCGCGGCGGCCTCGACGGCGGCGTGGAAGCAGTCCCCGGGCGAGCGCGGCGCGATGATCGGCAGCGGGG
>NZ_BAABIC010000060.1:0-1172 GCF_039542425.1 Pseudonocardia yuanmonensis | reverse complement strand
TGTCCCACCTACGGAGGTTGGTGACACGGCGGGCGACGTGACACGCCGAGGCTTATGATCTTGATGTAGGGAGGACCTCCGGGCGAGGTGTGGAGCTGTCGAGGAACCACAGCTCGGACCCCGGAGGTCCTCAATGCCGCACCGTAATGCCCCGCTGACCGTGGAGGGCAAGCGCCGGTTGTGTCTGCGTGTCGACGCCGGCCGCCCGAAAGCCCACGTCGCTGCCGAGGCCGGAATCTCCCGGCAGTGCCTGCACAAATGGCACACCCGCTGGCGCGCGGATGGGGACGCCGGGCTGGTCGAGCGCTCCTCGCGGCCCCACCACTCGCCGCGGCGCACCCCGGCCGAGCTGGAGGCCCGGATCGAGCGGCTGCGCCGCGACCGCAAGCTCGGCCCGGACCGCATCGCCTACGAGCTGCGCCGCGAGGACGGCACCCGGATCTCCGCAGCCGGGGTGCACAACGTGCTGGTCCGGCTCGGGATCTCGCGGCTGCGTGATCTCGACCCGCCCACCGGGCAGCAGCTGCGCACCGCGGATCCGGCCACGACGACGCATGGCCCGCACCGGTGGCGCCGCTACGAGCGGGCCCGCCCCGGCGAGCTCGTGCACGTCGATGTGAAAAAGCTCGGCCACATCCGCGACGGCGGCGGCTGGCGAGCCCACGGCCGCGACTCCGCCCAGTCCCGGGCCGCCCGCTGCGGACCGCGGGTGGGCTACGACTACGTCCATGTCGCGGTCGACGATCACTCCCGGCTGGCCTACGTCGAGGTCATCAGTCTTGCTGAGGGCGGGGAGAACCAGCACGCCTGCGCCGGGTTCGTCCGCCGCGCCACCGCCTGGTTCGCCGGCAACTACGGGGTCACCGTCGAGCGGATCATGACCGACAACGCCTGGGCCTACCGCAAGAGTCGCCTGTTCGCCGCCACACTCGCCGAGCTCGGCATCGCCCACCGCCCCACCAAGCCCCGCTGCCCGTGGACCAACGGCAAAGCCGAACGCTTCAACCGCACCCTCGCCGTCGAATGGGCCTACGCCGCGGTCTACAACTCCTCCGCCGAGCGTGTCGCCTCACTACCGGCCTGGCTGCACGGCTACAACCACCACCGGGCCCACACCGCGCTCGGCGGACACCCACCCGCCCACCGCGTCAACAACCTCTGCCGCGGGGACA
>NZ_BAABIC010000059.1:0-1209 GCF_039542425.1 Pseudonocardia yuanmonensis | reverse complement strand
CCCGACTTCCTGTGGCGTACGCCCGAGCCGAAGAAGAGCTATGACGTGGTGATCGTGGGTGGGGGTGGGCATGGCCTGGCCACCGCGCACTATCTGGCCCGCAACCATGGGATCACGAATGTGGCGGTGCTGGAGAAGGGTTGGTTGGCCGGCGGGAACATGGCCCGTAACACCACGCTGATCCGGTCGAACTATCTATGGGACGAGTCCGCGGCGATCTACGAGCACGCCCTGAGGCTGTGGGAGGGCCTGGAGGAGGATCTGGGGTATCCGATCCTGTTCTCCCAGCGTGGGGTGTTGAACCTGGCGCACACCGAGCAGGACGTGCGGGACTCGGTGCGCCGGGTGGAGGCCAACAAGCTCAACGGGATCGACGCGGAGTGGCTGGCCCCCGACGAGGTGGCCAAGCTGTGCCCGATCGTCAACGTCTCGGACGCGATCCGCTATCCGGTGCACGGGGCCACCTATCAGCCGCGGGCCGGGATCGCCAAGCACGACTACGTGGCCTGGGGGTTCGCCCGCCGCGCCGACGCCGCCGGGATCGACCTGATCCAGGACTGCGAGGTCACCGGCTTCCGCACCGACGGGGACCGGGTGACCGGGGTGCGCACCACGCGCGGGGAGATCGGCTGCGGCACGGTGGCGTTGTGCGCGGCCGGGCACACCAGCGTGTTGTTGGACATGCTCGGGGTGGCGGCGCCGCTGCAGTCGCACCCGCTGCAGGCCCTGGTGTCGGAGTTGTTGGAGCCGGTGCACCCGACGATCGTGATGTCGAACGCGGTGCACGTCTACGTGTCCCAGGCGCACAAGGGTGAGCTGGTGATGGGCGCCGGGGTGGACGCCTACACCGGCTACGGGCAGCGCGGGGCGTTCCACATCATCGAACGGCAGATGGCCGCCGCGGTGGAGCTGTTCCCGGTGTTCGCCCGGGCGCACCTGCTGCGCTCCTGGGCCGGGATCGTCGATGTCACCCCGGACGCCAGCCCCATCGTCGGGCACACCCCGTACGCCAACGTGTTCCTCAACTGCGGGTGGGGCACCGGCGGGTTCAAGGCCACCCCGGGGATCGGCTGGTGTCTGGCCGACACCCTCGCGCACGGCCGCCCGCACCCGTACGTGGCCCCGTTCGCGCTGGACCGGTTCGTCACCGGCGCGCTGGTCGACGAGCACGGCGCGGCCGCCGTCGCCCACTGAGTCGTCGCCCACTGA
>NZ_BAABIC010000058.1:0-1403 GCF_039542425.1 Pseudonocardia yuanmonensis | reverse complement strand
GATCGGGTGGGGATCTGGGCGCCGAACATGGCGGAGTGGACGCTGTTGCAGTACGCGACGGCGAAGATCGGCGCGATCCTGGTCAACATCAACCCGTCCTATCGCACGCACGAGCTGGAGTACGTGCTCAAGCAGGCCGGGATCTCGCTGCTGGTGGCGGCGCGGGAGTTCAAGACCTCGAACTACGCCGCGATGATCGAGGCGGTGCGGGGCAACTGCCCCGACCTGCGGTCCGTCGTCCTCATC
Source organism: Pseudonocardia yuanmonensis (assembly GCF_039542425.1). Taxonomy (NCBI): domain Bacteria; kingdom Bacillati; phylum Actinomycetota; class Actinomycetes; order Pseudonocardiales; family Pseudonocardiaceae; genus Pseudonocardia; species Pseudonocardia yuanmonensis. The sequence goes on along the minus strand of NZ_BAABIC010000058.1, from coordinate 1,157 downwards.
GGCTCGGGTGAGTGGGACGGGCTGCTGGAGACCGGGCGCGGCGGGGAGCCGGGGCTGTTGGCGGAGAAGCAGGCCGCGCTGTCCCCGGACGACCCGATCAACATCCAGTACACCTCGGGCACGACGGGGTTCCCGAAGGGCGCCACCCTGTCGCACCACAACATCCTGAACAACGGGTTCTTCGTGGGCGCGATCTGCGGCTACACCCCGGAGGACCGGGTGTGTATCCCGGTGCCCTTCTATCACTGCTTCGGCATGGTGATGGGCAACCTCGCGAGCACCTCCAACGGCTGCACGATGGTCATCCCGGCGCAGGGGTTCGACCCGAAGGCCACCCTGGAGGCGGTCGCGGCCGAGCGCTGCACCAGCTTGTACGGGGTGCCGACGATGTTCATCGCCGAGCTCAACCATCCGGACTTCGAGTCCTACGACCTGTCGAGCCTGCGGACGGGGATCATGGCCGGGTCGCCGTGTCCGGTGGAGGTGATGAAGCAGGTCGTGTCGCGGATGGGCATGGACGAGGTGACCATCTGTTACGGGATGACCGAGACGAGCCCGGTGTCGATGCAGACCCGCGCGGACGACTCCCTCGAACTCCGGGTGTCGACCGTCGGCCGCGTGCACCCGCACCTCGAGGTCAAGATCGTGGACCCGGAGACCGGGTTGACCGTGCCGCGCGGGGAGCCCGGGGAGTTGTGCACCCGGGGTTATTCGGTGATGTTGGGCTACTGGGACGAGCCGGACAAGACCGCCGAGGCGATCGACGCCGCGCGCTGGATGCACACCGGGGACCTGGGGGTGATGGACGCCGACGGGTATGTGAACATCACCGGGCGGATCAAGGACATGGTGATCCGGGGCGGGGAGAACATCTACCCCCGCGAGATCGAGGAGTTCCTCTACACCCACCCGGACATCCTCGACGCCCAGGTCGTCGGGGTGCCCGACGTCAAGTACGGCGAGGAGCTGTGCGCCTGGGTGCAGGTCCGGGAGGGCGCGCAGGTGTCGGCGGAGTCGGTGCGGGAGTTCGCCACCGGGAAGCTGGCCCACTACAAGATCCCGCGCTACGTGCTGGTGGTCGACGAGTTCCCGATGACGGTGACCGGCAAGGTCCGCAAGGTGGAGATGCGGGAGAAGTCGGTGGACCTCCTCGACCT
>NZ_BAABIC010000057.1:0-1555 GCF_039542425.1 Pseudonocardia yuanmonensis | reverse complement strand
GGCGAGGACCTCTTCCATCCCGCCGGTGGACAGCCGGTGCCCGGCGACGTTGATGACGTCGTCGGTGCGGCCCATCACGAACACGTAGCCGTCGGAGTCGATCCGGCCGCCGTCGCCGGTGAGGTAGTAGCCCTCGAACGCCGACATGTACGACTTGACGAACCGCTCGTCGTCGTTCCACAGGGTCGGGAAGGCGCCCGGTGGCAGCGGGAGCTTGGCGACGATCGCCCCGTCCTTGCCGGCCGGGACCCGGCGGCCGTCGGTGTCGAGGATCTGGATGTCCCAGCCGGGCAGCGGCCGGGTCGGCGAGCCGGGCTTGATCTCCAGCAGCTCGATGCCGGCCGGGTTGGCCACGATCGGCCAGCCGGTCTCGGTCTGCCACCAATGGTCGATCACCGGGATCTCCAGCAGCTCGGAGGCCCAGCGGTAGGTCTCCGGGTCCAGCCGCTCCCCGGCCAGGAACAGGTACTTCAGGCCGGACAGGTCGTACTTGCGGGGGTACTCGCCGTTCGGGTCCTCCTTCTTCAGGGCCCGGAACGCGGTCGGCGCGGTGAACATGCTGCGCACGCCGTACTCGGACATCACCCGCCAGAACTGCCCGGCGTCCGGGGTGCCGACCGGCTTGCCCTCGTAGAGGATCGTGGTCGCCCCGGCCAGCAGCGGCGCGTAGACGATGTAGGAGTGCCCGACGACCCAGCCGACGTCGGACGCGGTGAAGATCGTCTGACCGGCCGAGACGTCGTACACGTTCGGCATGCTCCACGCGAGCGCGGTGGCGTAGCCGCCGCCGTCGCGGACCACGCCCTTGGGCTTCCCGGTGGTCCCGGAGGTGTAGAGGATGTAGAGCGGGTCGGTCGAGCGCACCGGCACCGGGTCGGCCGGGGAGGCCTTCGCGACCGCGTCGGCCCAGTCGACGTCGGTGTCGCCCATGGCCGCCTCGGCCTGCGGGCGCTGCAGGACGACCTGCTTGTCCGGCTTGTGCGCGGAGAGCTCGATGGCGCGGTCCAGCAGCGGCTTGTACTCGATCACCCGCTTGCCCTCGATCCCGCACGAGGCGGAGACGACGACCTTCGGCGCGGCGTCGTCGATGCGGACCGCGAGCTCCTTGGCCGCGAACCCGCCGAACACCACCGAGTGCACGGCGCCCAGCCGCGCACAGGCCAGCATCGCGATCGCGGCCTCGGGAACCATCGGCATGTAGACCACCACCCGGTCCCCGGGCCCGACGCCCAGCTCGCGCAGCACCCCGGCGAAGATGGCGACCTCGTCGCGCAGCTGGGCGTAGGTGTAGGTCCGCTTGGTGTCGGTGACCGGGGAGTCGTAGATCAGCGCGGCCTGCTCGCCCCGCCCGGCGTCGACGTGCCGGTCCAGCGCATTGTGCGCGACGTTGAGCTCCCCGTCCGGGAACCAGCGGTAGAACGGCGGGTTGGAGTCGTCCAGGGCCCTCGTCGGCGCCTTGTGCCAGTCGAGCGCCTCCGCCGCCCGCAACCAGAACCCCTCCCGGTCCTCCACGCTGGCCCGGAAAACGTCCTCGTACGCGCCCACACCGGCCTCC
>NZ_BAABIC010000056.1:0-1808 GCF_039542425.1 Pseudonocardia yuanmonensis | reverse complement strand
TGCGCGCCGACTTCACCGGCCCCATCTGGCGCAGCGCCCGAGACAGCGACACCCGCACCGCCTTCAACCCCGCCGCGTGCGAGGCCGGCCGGCCCACCCGCAGACCGGACTCCTCCGCATCGACACGGGCATCAGTCGGGGACCGGTCTGGTGAGTGCTGGACGGACAACGGGTCTCTCCTCGGACGACGGGACGTGACGCGCGGCGCGGGCGAGGTCGTCGGGCACGAATTCGCCCGAGGGTGTTGACCCGGCCCTGCCACGGCGCCTACCTTGCCATGCAGTTGGTATATCAGTCCACAGCAATAGGTATGACGATCACGAGGAGGTCGGCCGATGTCCGTCACGGTGGATCGACGCGAGGCGCTCAGTCCCGAGCGGGTGCTCGGCCGCTCTCTGCAGGAGACGGACCCCGAGGTCCATGCCGCGATCAGCGCCGAGCTCGGCCGGCAGCGGCACACGCTGGAGATGATCGCGAGCGAGAACTTCGCGCCGTTCGCGGTGCTCCAGGCGCAGGGGTCGGTGCTGACCAACAAGTACGCCGAGGGCTACCCGGGCCGGCGCTACTACGGGGGCTGCGAGCACGTCGACGTGATCGAGCAGCTGGCGATCGACCGGCTCAAGGCGCTGTTCGGCGCCGAGTACGTCAACGTCCAGCCGCACTCGGGGGCGCAGGCCAACGCCGCGGTGATGGCGGCGCTGCTGCAGCCCGGGGACACGATCCTGGGGCTGGACCTCGCGCACGGCGGTCACCTCACGCACGGCATGAAGCTCAACTTCTCCGGCAAGCTCTACGACGTCGCGGCGTACCACGTCCGCGAGACCGACCACCGCGTCGACATGGCCGAGGTCGAGCGCCTGGCCCAGGAGCGCCGGCCCAAGCTGATCATCGCCGGCTGGTCCGCCTACCCGCGTCAGCTGGACTTCGCCGAGTTCCGGCGGATCGCCGACTCGGTGGGCGCCTACCTGATGGTCGACATGGCGCACTTCGCCGGGCTGGTCGCCGCCGGGCTGCACCCGAGCCCGGTGCCCCACGCCCACGTCGTCACCTCGACCACGCACAAGACCCTCGGTGGGCCGCGCGGCGGCGTGATCCTCGCCGAGCAGGAGCTGGCGAAGAAGTTCAACTCCAGCGTGTTCCCCGGCCAGCAGGGCGGTCCGCTCGAGCACGTGATCGCCGCCAAGGCGGTGGCGTTCAAGGTCGCCGCCGAGCCGGAGTTCCGCGAGCGGCAGGAGCGCACCCTGGAGGGCGCGCAGATCCTGGCCGCCCGGCTGCTGGAGGAGAAGAACGTCGGCGTCGTGTCCGGCGGCACCGACGTGCACCTGGTGCTGGTGGACCTGCGGGACTCCGAGCTCGACGGCAAGCAGGCCGAGGACCGCCTGCACCAGGTCGGGATCACCGTCAACCGCAACGCCGTCCCGTTCGACCCGCGCCCGCCCATGGTCAGCTCGGGGGTCCGGATCGGCACCCCCGCGCTCGCCGCCCGCGGCTTCGACGCCGACGACTTCACCGAGGTCGCCGACGTGATCGCGCTGGCGCTGCGCCCCGACACCTCCGACGCCGCGCTCACCGCCCTGGCCGAGCGCGTCGCCACGCTCGCCGCCCGTCACCCCCTCTACCCGGAGCTGCAGGTATGAGCACCACGACCACCACTCCGCCCGGCGCGCACCTGCCGGACCACCCCGACTTCCTGTGGCGTACGCCCGAGCCGAAGAAGAGCTATGACGTGGTGATCGTGGGTGGGGGTGGGCATGGCCTGGCCACCGCGCACTATCTGGCCCGCAACCATGGGATCACGAATGTGGCGG
>NZ_BAABIC010000055.1:0-1820 GCF_039542425.1 Pseudonocardia yuanmonensis | reverse complement strand
CTGATTCCCTATCGGCGTTGCCTTGTCAATGGCTCACGTCTTGCGTGGTGGTCGTCGGCCGCGTGAGGATGCCTGGTGGGGAAGGTCGCCTCGTTTGTCGACGCCTTCGGGTGTCTGACCTGCTGGTGTCCTGTGTGGACTCGCTGAGGGGCCTTCCCCGCCCAGCGTGCCTGGCTGTCGGTGGTGTTCTTTCGGCTGCGGCGTCGGGCGCGGACCTCGGGTGGGACGGTCCACCGCTCGGTGATGATCCTCCTCGCCTCGGCGGGGTCGACGGGTGTGTTGTCGGTGTCGCAGACGATGTAGGGCATCCCACGGCGCAGCACGGTCCAGGCGCGTTCGGCCAGGGCGGCGGCGACGACGCAGAGGGCCTTGGTGTGGTTCGCGCCGCGTTCGACGATCTGGGTGTAGTAGAGGCGGGCCAGTTGGGGGTCCTGGCGGCGGGCGTGGTCGGCGGCGCGGACCAGGGTGGTGCGCAGCAAAGCGGGGCCGGCCTTGCTCATCGGCTGGCCCTTGCGGTCGGTGTCACCGGTCTCCGAGGCCCGTGGGGCGAGTCCGGTGAACGATTTTCAATGGCGGGCGGTGGGGAACCGGGACACCTCGCCGATCACCGCGACCAGTGCCGGAGCGCCGATCGCGGCGAGGCCGGGCAGGCTGCGGGCCAGCTCGCCGGGATCGGCCCACCGGTAGGCGTCCTCGCGATGCGCGGCGTGGGCGTCGAGCTCGGCCTGGGTCGCGCGCAACAGCCGGACCTCGCTGGCGACCTCGGCGGCCAGATCGGTGAACGGCATCGCCGGATAGGCGGCGTAGAGCTCGACCGCCGCGGCCGCCGCTTCTCGCCAGGCAGCGGCCCGCTCGCGGCCTTGGTGCCCGGTCGAGGCTTTGGTGATCACGGTGGTGAGTCGGGCCGGGCCGGCGGCGAGCAGTGCGCGGGGATCGGCCCACCGCTCCAATACGGCCAGATCGGCCTGCCCGAGGTCCCCGGTCAGCGGGGTGGCCGGCATCAGCTGCCGGACCAGGTCCTTGATCCGCACCTTGTGTTCGGAGGCGGCTCGGGTGAGCCGGTCGGTGGCCCGCACCCGGCGGTCCAACGCGGCGGTCTGGGTGCTCGGCAGGTCCAGCGGGCGCAGCCCGCCCGGGTCGATCAGCGGCAGGCGGGCCAGGGTGTCGGCGTCGATCCCGTTGCTCTTGGCGTGTCCGGACAGGAACCGGCGCAGGTCAGCGGCTTTCGCACTGGGCACCCGGAACACCGTGTGTCCGCGGCCGAGGAAGAACACCACGACCGGCAGCCACGCCGGCCCGGTCGGCTCGAGCACCACCTCCAGCCGGGTCCCGGCCTCGGCGCCGGCGAGCGCGGCCTGTTCGACCCGGGACAGGTCCGCGACCGTGGGCCCGCACCGGCGCCGGCACACCTGCCCGCCGGCCTCGTCGAGCACCCGCACGGTATGGGCACTGGCGATCCCGAGATCGATTCCCACCAGCCGTCGCTGCAACGCCGTCTCCTCGCCCCGTCGAAACCACCCGTGCCCCGGGCTGTTCCGCGCAGGCGGCGCCTCGCGATCGGCCACGGTCCCCACGGGCGGCAAGCGATCCTGACGACGGCTCCCACTCATGTGCTGCAACCGGACCCGACCTCGAAGGGCCGGTCCACTTCCCTCATCCGGGGCACCCGTGGCCAGGCCAGCAGTGGCAATCAGCGGAGCAAGGCATGAACAGCACGTCCACCCTCAGAGCCGAACTCGACGCCACCCACCGGACCAGCCGGGATGCGCATGCAACCCGAGAACCCCGAGCCGATCAAGTCCCGGAGCTACTTACATGAG
>NZ_BAABIC010000054.1:0-2320 GCF_039542425.1 Pseudonocardia yuanmonensis | reverse complement strand
CCTCAGGAAGGAGACGTCGTCGTTGCCGATCAGGTCGGGGACGGTCCAGCCGTCGAGGTCGTACTCGGACAGGCACTGCTCGGCGAGGCCCTTCATCTGCGCGGTGGTGCCCTGGGCCTCGGCGGCGAAGAGCAGCTCGGCCTTGACGTTCTCGTGGTTGCCGGAGTAGTTGCGCTCGTAGAGCTCGTGCCGGCCGCCGAACTCCGAGCCGACCGCGTCCCACAGCGCCTTCATCACCTTGACCCGGTCGACGGCCTCGTAGCCGCCTGAGCCGCGGACGTACTTGTCCAGGTAGGGCCGGACCTCGGGGGTCTTGAAGTCGATCGAGTGGGAGTTGAGGTAGATCAGCCCGGAGGCGACGTCGGACTCGATGATCTCCTTGATCCGCGGGTAGGCCTGGATCATCAGCATCCGGTAGGTCAGCCCGTAGTCCAGCTTGGGCAGCAGCGCCCCGCCGGTCCACTCGTCGGGGTTGCGGGCCATCGCGTCGGCCAGCGCGAAGAAGGTGTTGCGCCAGCCGACCACCTCGCCGACGCGGGTCTGCACGCCGCGGAAGTCCTTGCTGCCGGTGATCTCCAGGGCCTTGAGCAGCAGCCCGGCGATGAAGTCGATCTTGGTGGCGAGCCGGATGCAGCCGTGGAAGGTGAACCGCGGGATGAACCCGGAGACCGGGAAGAAGCCGTTGATCTTCTCGATGTCGCCGTAGCAGAACACGTTCTCCCAGGGCACCAGGACCTTGTCGAACACGAAGATGGTGTCGTTCTCGTCCATCCGCGAGGACAGCGGGTAGTCGAACGGGCTGCCCATCACCGCGGCCTGCTGGGTGTAGGAGGTGCGGCAGATCAGCTTGACCCCCGGCGCGTCCATCGGCACCGTGCAGATCAGCGCGAACTCCTTGCGCTTGATCGGCAGCCCGTAGTGGGCGATGAAGTTGTAGTTGGTGATGGCCGAGCCGGTGGCCACGACCTTGGCGCCGGAGACGACCAGGCCGGCGTCGGTCTCGCGCTCCACCTTCATGAACACGTCGCCGACCTCGTCCGGCGGCAGGTTGCGGTCCACCGGCGGGTTGATGATCGCGTGGTTCCAGTACAGGACCTTCTCCTGCGACTCGCGGTACCAGCGCCGCGCGTTGTCCTCGAACGGCGCGTAGAACTCGGCGTTCGCGCCCAGCGTGCCCAGGAAGCTGGCCTTGTAGTCCGGCGAGCGGCCCATCCAGCCGTAGGTCATCCGCGACCAGGTCTCGATCGCCCGACGGTCGGCCAGCAGGTCCTCCACCGTGTGCGGGGAGCGGAAGAACGGATGGGTGAGCCCGCCGTTGCCGGTGTCGGTGGGCACGGTGAGCCTGTCGCGGGTGGCCGGGTCGTGCAGGGCGTCGTAGAGCCGCGCGGTCATCCGCACCGGGTTGCGGAACGCCGGGTGGGTGGTCACGTCCTCGACCCGCTCGCCGTAGACCCACACCTCCCGGCCGTCCTGGATCGAGGAGATGTACTCGTCACCGGTCATCGGGGCGGCCGCGGTGGGGACGACCTGCCCGGCGTCGGTGGCGGCGTCGGCGGCGGGGCGGTCCTGCTGAAGCGTCATGTCTGGCCCTTCTTCTGCGGGGAATGCGGGTCGGGACTGGCCGGTCGGGCGCGCGGGATCAGGCGCGCAGGAACAGGCGCGCGGGAACAGGCGCGCGGGAACAGGCGCGCGGGATCAGGCGGCGGGGATCGGGCGTGCGGGATCAGGCGTGCGGGATCAGGCGGCGCGCGGGGTCAGCGGGGTGAAGCGGGTGTCGGCGTCGAACCACCCGGCCTCGGGACAGTCCAGCGAGCCGCCCCAGTGGGTGCCGGTCTCCCGCGGACCGATCTCGCGGAAGGCGCCGGCGTAGAACAGCAGCGGCTCCGCGTCGGTCACGGCGATGTGGACGACCTCGCCCACGACGATCAGGTGGTCCCCACCGTCGTAGGTCCGCCACGGCCGGCAGGAGTACACCGCCGCGGATCCCACGAGCACCGGCGCGGTCGGCCCCGGCGCCCACTGCGGGCCCGGCGCGACCGGGCGGCCCGCGAAGTGCCAGGCCGTGTCGACCTGGCCGGCGCCCAGCACGTTCACCGCGAACGGCGCCCCGTCCAGGTACCCGCACGCCCGCGACTTGCGGGTCAGCGTCACCTGGCACAGCGCCGGCTCGAGCGACACCGCGGTGAACGCGTTGACCGTCGCCCCGTGCGGGGTCCCCTCGTCGTTCCGGCAGGTCACCACGGTGACACCGGTGGCGAACCGCCCGAAGGCGTTGCGCAGCTCCCGGGGCGGGACCGTCATCTCGCACCTCCCTGTGCGG
>NZ_BAABIC010000053.1:0-2380 GCF_039542425.1 Pseudonocardia yuanmonensis | reverse complement strand
GCCCGCCTCCGCGCCGCCCCTGTCGCCTGAGCGAGCGGCGCTTTCGCTCAGTAGATGTGAACGAGAGCGCCGTTCGCCACCGGTCAGGCGACGCGTGCTGCGCCGCTCACGCCCGTTCGAGGCGGACGACGACCCATTTCGAGGTGGGGGTGCCGGAGTCGAGGGCCTGGGAGTCCAGTGGGACCAGGGGGTTGGTTTCGGGGTAGTAGGCGGCGATGCAGCCGGTGGGGGTGTCGTAGGAGACGAGTCGGAAGTTCTCCGCGCGGCGCTCGATCCCGTCGTCCCACTCCGAGATCAGGTGGACGTGGTCGCCGTCTTCGTAGCCGAGTTCGGCCAGGTCGGCGGGGGAGATGAACACGACGCGGCGGCCGGAGTGGATGCCGCGGTAGCGGTCGTCGAGCCCGTAGATCGTGGTGTTGAACTGGTCGTGGCTGCGCAGGGTCTGCAGCACCAGCCGCCCCGCGGGCACGGTGAGCACGTCCAGCGGGTTGACGGTGAACACGGCCTTGCCCGGGGGCGTGGGGAACGTGCGGCTGTCCCGGGGCGGGTGGGACAGGGTGAAGCCTCCCCGGTTGCGGATCTTCTCGGTGTAGTTCTCGCAGCCGGGCACGACGCGGCCGATGCGGTCGCGGATGTGGTCGTAGTCGGTGGCGAACGCCTTCCAGGGGATCCCGTGGCGGTCGCCGAGGGTGGCGTGCGCGATGCCGCAGAGGATGGCGATCTCGGAGCGCAGCAGCGGGCCGGCCGGGGTGGCGCGGCCGCGGGAGGCGTGCACCGCGGACATGGAGTCCTCGACGGTGACCCGTTGGACCAGCCCGCCGGTGGTGTCGCGTTCGGTGCGGCCCAGGGTGGGCAGGATCAGCGCGTCGTGGCCGGCGGTGAGGTGGCTGCGGTTGAGTTTGGTGGAGATCTGCACGGTCAGCGCGGCGGAGCGCAGCGCGGCCTCGGTGACCTGGGTGTCGGACATGGCGGCGGCGAAGTTGCCGCCCAGCCCGACGAAGACCTTGGCGGTGCCGTCGCGCAGCGCGCGGACCGCGGCGGCGGCGTCGTGGCCGTGCGCGCGCGGGGGTGCGAAGCCGAACTCGGCCTGCAGGGCGTCGAGGAAGGTGTCGGGGGCCTTCTCCCAGATGCCCATGGTGCGGTCGCCCTGGACGTTGGAGTGCCCGCGCACCGGGCAGAGCCCGGCACCGGGTTTGCCGATCATGCCCTGGAGCAGGGCGACATTGACGAACTCGGTGATCGTGGCCACGGCGTTGCGGTGCTGGGTGACCCCCATGGCCCAGCAGTGCACGATCTTCTGCGAGGTGGCGAACAGCTCCGCGGTCGCCTCGATCTCGGCCCAGTCCAACCCGGTCGCCGCGACCACGGCGTCGCGGTCGAGGTCGCGCAGGTGCGCCGCCCACTCCTCGAAGCCGACGGTGTGCTCGGCGATGAAGTCGTGGTCGACGACGCTGCCGGGGGCGCGGTCGTCGCGGGCGAGCAGCAGGTGGGCGATCGCCTGCCAGAACGCGAGGTCGCCGTTCGAGCGGATCTGCAGGTAGCGGTCGGCCAGCCCGGTGCCGCGCCCGGCCAGCCCGGCCGGGGTCTGCGGGTTGTCGAAGCGCAACAGGCCCGCTTCCCGCAGCGGGTTGATCGCCAGGATCTTCGCGCCGCGCTGTGTGGCGATCTCCAGCGCGGAGAGCATCCGGGGATGGTTGGTGCCCGGGTTCTGCCCGGAGATCACGATCAGGTCGGCCTCGTGCAGGTCCTGCAGGGACACCGAGCCCTTGCCGATGCCGATCGTGCGGGCCAGGCCGACCGAGGTGGACTCGTGGCACATGTTCGAGCAGTCCGGCAGGTTGTTGGTGCCGAACGCGCGGGCGAAGAGCTGGTAGACGAACGCGGCCTCGTTCGACGCCCGCCCGGAGGTGTAGAACAGCGCCTCGTCCGGCGACTCCAGCGCCTGCAGGTGCTCGGCGACCAGGGCGAACGCGTCCTCCCAGGAGATCGGCTGGTAGTGGTCGGCGCCGGCGCGGCGGACCATCGGCTCGACCAGCCGGCCCTGGCGCTCCAGCCAGTGATCCGACCGGCGCTCCAGCTCGGAGATCGGGTGCGCGGCGAAGAACGCCGCCCCGACGGTGGCCCGTTGACCCTCCCAGGACACGGCCTTGGCGCCGTTCTCGCAGAACTCCGCGGTGTGCCGATGGTCGGTCGGGTCGGGCCAGGCGCAGGACATGCAGTCGAACCCGTCGACCTGGTTGAGCGTCAACAGGTTGCGCGCCGACTTCACCGGCCCCATCTGGCGCAGCGCCCGAGACAGCGACACCCGCACCGCCTTCAACCCCGCCGCGTGCGAGGCCGGCCGGCCCACCCGCAGACCGGACTCCTCCGCATCGACACG
>NZ_BAABIC010000052.1:0-3429 GCF_039542425.1 Pseudonocardia yuanmonensis | reverse complement strand
TCGACCACCCGTTCAACCCGATCTCCCTCGCCCTCGGCGCCGAGGCGAGCTTCGTGGGGCGCGCGCTGGACTCCGACCGCAAGGGCCTCACCGAGGTCCTCGGCGCCGCCGCCGCCCACCGCGGCTCCGCCCTGGTCGAGATCTTCCAGGACTGCCCGATCTTCAACGACGGCTCCTTCGACGTCCTGCGCAAGCCGGAGACCAAGGAGCAGCGGCTGGTCCACGTCCGCGACGGGGAGCCGATCACCTTCGGGCCCGAGGACGACAAGTTCGCCGTCGTGCAGCGCGGGTTCCGGCTCGAGGTCGTCAAGGCCGCCGAGGTCGACCCGAGCGAGATCGTGGTCCACGACGCGGGCAACCACGAGCTCGCCTTCGCCCTGTCCCGGCTGTCGGACCAGGACCTCAACCACACCGTCACGGGCATCTTCCGCAACGTCGACCGCACCACCTACGACGACGCCGCCCGCGCCCAGGTCCGGCAGGCCACCGAGGCCGCCGCGAGCAAGCCCGGCGGCACGGACCTGCAGGCCCTGCTCACCGGCCGCGACACCTGGACCGTCGCCGGCTGACGCGATCGCACGGTTCCACGGCGGCCCGGCTCTGATCCCAGAGCCGGGCCGCTGCGTTCTCGCAGCTCGCCGTCGTGCACCGCCGCCCGCCGGCTCAGTGCCGCCCGAGCAGGTTGTCCGAGACGTGCTCGAGGTGCCGGCGCATCCCCGCCGCGGCGGCCTCCGGGTCGCGATCGCACAGCGCCTCGACGATCGCCGTGTGCTCCTCGTGGTAGCAGCGGCGGCGCTCCGGGCTGGAGGTCCGGCGCTTGAGGGTGCCCCACACCGGCAGGGCACGGGCGGTGTTGAGCACGTCGAACATGTTCATGAGCAGGCCGTTGTGCGCGGCTTTGGCGATGGCGCGGTGCAGCCGCGCGTCCCACGACTCGAAGCCCTCGAAGTCCTCGCTGGCGCCGCCGCCGGCCAGGCACTCCCCGATCCGGTCGAGGTCGGCCTGGGTGGCGACGCGCGCGGCGAGCGCGGCGACCCCCGGCTCGAGGAGCAGCCGGACCTGCATGATCTCGGCCGGGCTGGTGTCGGCCGGGGCGCCGTCGACCTGCTGGACCGCGGCCTCGGTGAGGAAGGTCCCGCGGCCCACGTGCCGGATGACCACTCCGTCCCGCTCGAGGGTCTCCAACGCCCGGCGGATCGCCGAGCGCGGGGCCGCCAGCTGCTCGACCAGGGCCCGCTCGGTCGGCAGCTTGGAGCCCGGCCCGAACCTGCCGTCCTGGGCGCCCTCGGCCAGCAGGGCACGCAGGGACTGCTCGACCGTCTGCACCGCACCACCATACCGGGCTGAACGAACCAATCAAGACCAATCGGCGAGGAGCAGACCGGCACGTTCCGGCTCTCGACAGGCGTCCGTGCGCGGCGTACGGTCGTGCCCGGCCTGATTGGTTCGATTGGTTCAGATTGGTTCGGACATGAAGCTGGTGATCTTCGCCCCCGGTGGAGCGGCACCCCGGGTCGGCGTGGCCGACGACGACGCGGGTGAGGTCCGTGACGTCGCCGCCCTCCTCCCGCCGGGCGCGGGGCTGCTCGAGGTGATCGACGGCTGGGCCGAGTTCGGCCCGCTGCTGGCGGAACGGTCGGCGTCGCTGCCGGCCCGGCCGCTGGACTCGGTGCGCCTCCTCGCGCCCCTCCCCGTGCCGCGGCGCGACGTCTTCTGTGTGGGCAAGAACTACCGGGAGCACGTCGCCGAGTTCGGTCGCAGCGGCTACGACCAGCCCGACCGCTCCGAGGCGCTGCCGGAGCACCCGGTGGTGTTCGCGAAGGCGACGACCTCGGTGACCGGGCCGTACGACGACGTGCTGTCCCACGCGGGCGTCACCGCGGAGCTGGACTACGAGGCCGAGCTCGCCGTGATCATCGGCACCGGCGGGCGCGGCATCTCCCGCGAGGCCGCGTTCGACCACGTGTGGGGCTACACCGTGATCGACGACGTCACCGCCCGCGACCTGCAGCGCACGCACAAGCAGTGGCTGCTGGGCAAGTCGCTGGACACGCACTGCCCGATGGGGCCCTACGCGGTGTCGGCCGACGAGGTGCCCGACGTGACCGCGCTGCAGGTCGAGAGCCGCGTCAACGGCGAGCTCCGCCAGTCGGCTGCGGTCAAGGACCTCATCTTCGACATCCCGGAGCTGATCGCGACGATCTCGGCCGGCATCACCCTGCTGCCCGGCGACGTGATCGCCACCGGCACCCCCGCCGGCGTCGGCATCGGGTTCGACCCGCCGAGGTTCCTCGAGCCCGGCGACGTCGTCGAGGTGTCGGTCACCGGGCTCGGCACGCAGCGCAACCGCATCGCCTGACCGCGCACCACCCCCCACCACACGAAGGAGAGACGTGAAGGTCAACGGCAAGGAACTCGCCGTGGAGATCGAGGGCGAGGGGCCGGCGGTCCTGTTCGTGCACGGACTCGGCGGGACCTCGAACTTCTACCAGGTCCAGGCCGACGCGCTCGCCGGCTCGCACACCGTGATCCGGGTCGACTCGGCCGGCGCCGGGCGCTCCCCGGTCGCCGACGGCATCGCCGTCGGGTCGCACGCCGACGACCTGGCCGGCGTGCTCGACCAGGCCGGCGTCGAGTCCGCGCACGTGGTCGGGCACTCGATGGGCACCCTGGTGGTGCGCGAGTTCGCCCGGCGGTACCCGGACCGGGTCACCTCCCTGACCCTGCTCGGCGCGGTCCGCGAACCCGCCGAGGCCGGTCGGCAGGCCCAGCGGGACCGGGCCGCGGTCCTGCGGGAGAAGGGCACCGCCGCGGTCGCCCCCGGCGTCGTCGCCAACGCGGTGTCCGAGACGACCCGGACCGAGAAGCCCGAGGTCGCCGCGTTCGTGCGCGAGCTGGTCATGCGCCAGGACCCGGAGGGCTACGCCCGCAACTGCGAGGCCCTCGCCGCCGCCACCGACCCCGGTCCGGTCGACCCGGCGCTGCCGCTGCTGCTGATCACCGGCGACGACGACAAGGTCGGTCCGCCCGAGGCGAGCCGCGAGCTCGCCGAGGCCCACGGCTCCGCCGTCGTCGAGGTGCTGCCCGGCATCGGCCACTGGACGGCGCTCGAGGCCGCCGGCCCCGTCACCGACCACCTGCGCAAGTTCCTCTGACCCACCCCGCCCGGGACCATCCCGCCAGACCCTCAAGGAAGAGGAGGGCACCGTGCCCACCACGACCAGCAAGATCCTGTTCCGCGACGTCTCGATCCTCGACTCCACCGGCGCCGACCCCTACCGCGGGGACGTGCTGGTCGAGGACGACCGCATCGCGGCGGTCGGCACCGTCGACCCCGCCCGCGCCGACGGCGCGCGTGTGGTGGAGGGCCGCGGCCGGACGCTGATGTCCGGGCTCTGCGACGCCCATACGCACTTCTCCTGGAACAAC
>NZ_BAABIC010000051.1:0-3860 GCF_039542425.1 Pseudonocardia yuanmonensis | reverse complement strand
TCGCCGGAATCGGCGGGCCCGGCAGGACCGTCCGCGCGGGGACGGGTTCTGCACCGTGGAGGTTCTCCAGGTGCTGCATCCCGGTCCGCGGACCGAACAGGGCGACGGTGAGGGCGACGACGCCCCAGCAGCCGGCGATGTAGACGAAGACCGGGCTGTAGCCGACCGTGCCGAAGACGGTGGCGACGATCATCGGGCCGAGGATGTTGGCCAGCCGGCCGACACCGTAGACCAGGCCGTTGCCGGAGCTGCGCAGCTCGGTGGGGAACAGCTCCGGGGTGTAGGCGTACAGCAGTGCCGCGAACGTCTGGGTGAGCGCGTTGACCAGGAAGCCGAAGACGACGATCGCCACCGGGTCGAAGGTCAGGCCGTAGGCCAGGCCGCAGGCGGCGATGCCGGTGGCGATCAGCGCGATGGGCGTCCTGCGGCCGAAGCGGTCCGACAGCGGCCAGGCCAGCAGCGCCCCGGGCACGGCGCCGAGGGTCGTCAGCGCCGAGAAGGTGAGGCTGTGCACCAGGTCGAAGCCGTGCGCGGCGAGCAGGGTGGGCACCCAGGCGACGAAGCCGTAGAACCCGAGGGTCTGGAAGATCCAGACGACGGCGAGCAGCAGCGTGCGGCGGCCGAGGGGCCCGCGGAACAGGGCCCGGTAGCCGGCGCGCGACGCGCTCGGGGCCACATCCGGGAGGGGGGCCAGCAGGGGTGGTGAGCCGGGATCGACACCGGTGGCCTTCTCGATCCGCTCGACCGCGGCGGCGGCCCGCTCGTCCCTGCCGTGCCGGTGCAGCCAGCGGGGGCTCTCAGGCAGGCGGGCGATGAGGGGTAGGGCGAGCAGCCCCAGGGCGCCGAAGACGAAGACCCAGCGCCAGGTCTGGGCGCCGAGCGGGACGATCGCGCGCGCGGCGAAGGACATGACCGGGATGCCGACCAGCCCGATGGCCATCACGGCCGACTGCATCCGGCCGCGCAGCCGCGCCGGCATGACCTCGCAGAGGTACGCGGTCGCGGCGATCGTCATCGCCGACAGCCCGATGCCGGTGAGGAGCCGCGCCACGGCCAGGGTCGGCACGGTCGACACCAGCGCGTTGAGCAGCGAGCTGACCGAGAAGAAGGCCACCGACAGGAGCAGGGCGCGCCGGCGGCCGACGGCGTCGGCGAAGCGGCCTCCGCCGACCGCGCCGAGGAACATGCCGAGGAAGGCGGCGGAGGTGACGAAGGCGATGTCGGCCACCGTCAGGTGCAGGTGCTGCTGCAGCGCCGGCGCGGCGTAGGCGAAGGTGTTGAGATCGCCGAACTCGAAGACGAAGGCGACGGCGAGAGCGAGCAGCACCCGGCGGTGGAACCGGCCTATCGGCAGGCGGTCCAGGCGGGCGGACAGTTGGAGCGGGCTGATCGCGGAGCTCATCGGTCGGCGTCCGTGGAGCGGGCGGGTACCGTCGGTGTCGGCGATGGTCACGTGGTTCCCCTTCACAAGGTGACCTGGCGTGGTCTCTGATGGGAGAACCCTGCCGCCGATCCCGGCCTCCCACCGTCGCCCCGGGGCCCGATGGGCGAGGGGAACCGGCTGTCGGGCGATCGGAGGACGGGGAGCGTCGACACACTCGGGGCCGCGCCCGCTGCGCACGTCCGTCCGTCGGTGATCCGCAGGTCAGAGGCTCGCTCCGGTGGGGCAGGTCGGGCTCGAACCGACGACCTGACGGATTATGAGGCCAGGAAAGATCGCGTTCTGGGTCTTCTAGCAGCGAAAACGTTCTCACTACCGTGACACGGACGTCCCTGATGCACCCTGTTCTGCAGGGTTTCGTGTCACGTTTGGTGTCACGGCGACCAGCGCACGAGACGTCGGCGCCTCCGCCGAGGTGGGAGGAGTACGCACCGTCCGTCGTCGCCAGATCGCCAGCGGCCAGCGGCCAGCGGCCAGCGCCAACGAGCCGGTGCCAGCTGCTTCAACCGGCGCGGACCCCGACTCGCTGGTCCCCGAGAGCGGCCCGCGTGTCGTTGCATGACATGGACGCTCTCGCGCGCACCATCGCCGAGCTGCGACCCTTGAGAACATGGCGGCGTTTGCCACCGAGCCGACCTGTGCTCTACCCAATGTTGATGATCCACACGAAGCCATCGTAACGAGCACGATCTTGCGCCGATGCGGTGCGTGACGAGGTCCTCACCTTCGGGGGCCAGGCACGACAGCGGAGGCACGCCCGTGAGCATCAACGACCGCGTCTACGAGTTGGCGACCAAGGTGCGCCAGCAGAAGGCCGCCATCGAGACCGAAGAGGCGACCAAGAACGCGTTCGTGATGCCCTTCATCGGCACCGTGCTCGGCTACGACGTCTTCAACCCCTCCGAGGTCATCCCCGAATTCACCGCCGACGTCGGCGTGAAGAAGGGCGAGAAGATCGACTACGCCCTCGTGCACGGCGGCCAGGTCCAGATCCTCGTCGAGGCCAAGAAGGTCACCGAGCCCCTCCGGATCGAGCACTCGTCCCAGCTCTTCCGCTACTTCTCGGTCACCAACGCCCGCGTTGCGTACTGACCAACGGGGAGACCTACGAGTTCTACACAGACCTCGACGCCCCCAACAAGATGGACGACAAGCCCTTCCTCGTCCTCGACCTGGCCGCCATCGACCCCACCCTGCTCCCCGAGCTGGCCAAGCTCACCAAGGAGTCCTTCGACCTGGACTCGGTCATCAACGCCGCCGGGGAGCTCAAGTACATCGGCCAGATCAAGCGCGCCCTCGCCGCCGAGTTCCGCAACCCCAGCAACGAGTGGGTCCGATTCTTCGCCTCCCGCGTCTATGAGAAGAACGTCACCTCGAAGGTCCGCGAGCAATCCGAAGTCCTCGTCCCCAAGGCCGCCACCCAGTTCCTCAACGAACAGGTCAACGAACGGCTCAAGGTCGCCCTCGGCGACGACGCCGCAGCGAGCGTTGTCCCCAGCACGCCCGCCCCGACGCGCACCACCACCGTCACCGCCGTCGAGACCACCACCGAGCCGGACGCCGACGAGTCCAAGTCGACCAAGCTCGTCGTCACCACCGACGACGAGATCGAAGGCTTCCAGATCGTGCGCGCCATCGTCTGCAGCGAGGTCGCCGTCGACCGCGTCGCCGCCCGCGACACCCAGACCTACTTCGGCATCCTCCTCGACGACAACAACCGCAAGCCCATCGCACGTCTCTGGTTCAACCGCACCCAGAAGTACCTCGGCGTCTTCGACGAGAACAAGACCGAGACCCGCCTGCCCATCAGCACGCCGCAGGACATCTACAACCACGCCGACGCACTGCGGAAGACAGGCGCGAACCACCTCAGCCGCGAGGCTTCGGCGCAGTAGAAGGTTCGGCCTGCTGACCAGCAGTCGCGCACGGGCTCGAGGGCTCGACCCGCTCCCCGTGATGGTCGTGGCGTCACCTTCTCGCTCAGCTCCCACAGCTCGGGGGTGCTTGGCACAGCTGAGCGCTCGGTAGACCTTGGAAAGGACAACACGAATGGGCCTTCTCGACGGGATGCTCGGCAACGCCTCCCGGATCGACCCCCGAGCCGCGGCACAGGAGTTCGGCCGCCTGCTCGCCCACGGCGAGCAGGTCCACGCCGCCTACCAACTCATCCGCGACTCGTTCCTCTTCACCGACCGCCGCCTCATCCTCATCGACAAGCAGGGCATGACCGGCCGCAAGGTCGAATACCACTCCATCCCCTACCGCAGCATCACCCACTTCTCCGTCGAGACCGCCGGCACCTTCGACCTCGACGCCGAACTCAAGATCTGGCTGTCCGGCACGGCCACGCCCATACAGAAACAGTTCGGCAAGGGCGTCGATGTCTACGAGGTCCAGGCGCTACTCAGCGCCCACGTCG
>NZ_BAABIC010000050.1:0-5182 GCF_039542425.1 Pseudonocardia yuanmonensis | reverse complement strand
GCGAGTGCAGTACCATCGGCGCTGGAGGGCTTAGCTTCCGGGTTCGGGATGGGACCGGGCGTTCCCCCTCCGCCATGACCACCGACAACACTATTCACCTATCCCCGCCCACCCCCTCTGTCCGGAGGGGACGACCGGGTCGAACACCAACCACCCACCCGAAACCGGGTGACAAGGTTGTGTGCTCAGGGTCACACAGTGGATGCGAACAACATGTTGTGGCAAGCCCTCGGCCTATTAGTACCAGTCAACTCCACCCCTCACAGGGCTTCCATCTCTGGCCTATCAACCCAGTCGTCTACTGGGAGCCTTACCCACGCAAAGGTGGTGGGAGACCTCATCTTGGAACGAGCTTCCCGCTTAGATGCCTTCAGCGGTTATCCCTTCCGAACATAGCCAACCAGCCATGCACCTGGCGGTACAACTGGCACACCAGAGGTTCGTCCGTCCCGGTCCTCTCGTACTAGGGACAGCCTTCCGCAAGTCTCCTACGCGCGCGGCGGATAGGGACCGAACTGTCTCACGACGTTCTAAACCCAGCTCGCGTACCGCTTTAATGGGCGAACAGCCCAACCCTTGGGACCTACTCCAGCCCCAGGATGCGACGAGCCGACATCGAGGTGCCAAACCATGCCGTCGATATGGACTCTTGGGCAAGATCAGCCTGTTATCCCCGGGGTACCTTTTATCCGTTGAGCGACACCCCTTCCACCAGGAGGTGCCGGATCACTAGTCCCGACTTTCGTCCCTGCTCGACCCGTCAGTCTCACAGTCAAGCTCCCTTGTGCACTTACACTCAACACCTGATTGCCAACCAGGCTGAGGGAACCTTTGGGCGCCTCCGTTACCCTTTAGGAGGCAACCGCCCCAGTTAAACTACCCACCAGGCACTGTCCCTGAACCAGATCATGGCCCGAGGTTCAGACACCCAATTCGACCAGAGTGGTATTTCAACAACGACTCCACGACCACTAGCGTGACCGCTTCCCAGTCTCCCACCTATCCTACACAAGCCGAACCGAGCACCAATACCAAGCTGTAGTAAAGGTCCCGGGGTCTTTCCGTCCTGCCGCGCGTAACGAGCATCTTTACTCGTAGTGCAATTTCGCCGAGTCTCTGGTCGAGACAGCGCCCAAGTCGTTACGCCATTCGTGCAGGTCGGAACTTACCCGACAAGGAATTTCGCTACCTTAGGATGGTTATAGTTACCACCGCCGTTTACTGGCGCTTAAATTCTCCGCTTCGCCCCGAAGGGCTAACAGGTCCTCTTAACGTTCCAGCACCGGGCAGGCGTCAGTCCGTATACCTCGTCTTGCGACTTCGCACGGACCTGTGTTTTTAGTAAACAGTCGCTTGGGCCTGGTCTCTGCGACCGGCCATCCCTAGCCCGCACGGGGCTTCAAGACAACCGGCCCTCCTTCTCCCGAAGTTACGGAGGTATTTTGCCGAGTTCCTTAACCAGAGTTCACTCGATCGCCTCGGTATTCTCTACCTGACCACCTGTGTCGGTTTCGGGTACGGGCCGCAACAGCACTCGCTAGAGGCTTTTCTCGACAGCATGGGATCACCCTACTTCGCCTCAATCGGCTACGCATCACCTCTCACCCTTGTATGACCCCCGGATTTACCTGGGGATCGGGCTACCGGCTTACACCACGACAACCACCGCGTGGCGGAGCTACCCTCCTGCGTCACCCCATCGCTTGCCTACTACCGAATCGGATCCCACGCTCCCCCACTCCCCCTCGTCCCGAAGGACTCGGAGGCGGGTTCGGATGGTTAGCATCAACAGCCTCGGCAGGGACGCACTATCACGAGCACGGGAATATCAACCCGTTGTCCATCGACTACGCCTGTCGGCCTCGCCTTAGGTCCCGGCTCACCCTGGGCGGAACAACCTGGCCCAGGAACCCTTGGTCATCCGGCGGCAGAGATTCTCACTCTGCATTCGCTACTCATGCCTGCATTCTCACTCGCACACCCTCCACCACTCGATCACTCGGCGGCTTCACCGGATGCACGACGCTCCCCTACCCAACCCAACCACTGCATCGCCCCGAAAGGCGACGGATGCATGTCGGATTGCCACGGCTTCGGCGGTGCGCTTGAGCCCCGCTACATTGTCGGCGCAGGACCACTTGACCAGTGAGCTATTACGCACTCTTTCAAGGATGGCTGCTTCTAAGCCAACCTCCTGGTTGTCTCGGCGATCCCACATCCTTTCCCACTTAGCGCACGCTTAGGGGCCTTAGCCGGTGATCTGGGCTGTTTCCCTCTCGACTACGAAGCTTATCCCCCGCAGTCTCACTGCCGCGCTAACAGTACCGGCATTCGGAGTTTGGCTGACTTCAGTAAGCTTGTCGGCCCCCTAGGCCATCCAGTGCTCTACCTCCGGTACCCACCACGCGACGCTGCACCTAAATGCATTTCGGGGAGAACCAGCTATCACGGAGTTTGATTGGCCTTTCACCCCTACCCACAGCTCATCCCCCAGGTTTTCAACCCTGGTGGGTTCGGGCCTCCACGACGTCTTACCGACGCTTCACCCTGGCCATGGGTAGATCACTCCGCTTCGGGTCTACACCCCGCGACTACAACGCCCTGTTCAGACTCGCTTTCGCTACGGCTACCCCACACGGGTTAACCTCGCCACGAAGCATAACTCGCAGGCTCATTCTTCAAAAGGCACGCCATCACCCCAAAAAGGCTCTGACGGCTTGTAGGCACACGGTTTCAGGTACTATTTCACTCCCCTCCCGGGGTACTTTTCACCTTTCCCTCACGGTACTCGTCCGCTATCGGTCACCAGGAAGTATTTAGGCTTAACGGGTGGTCCCGCCAAATTCACAGCGAATTCCACGAGCTCGCTGCTACTCGGGAGTACGACCCACACCACCACACAAGTTTTCGCGTACGGGGCTCTCACCCACTACGGCGACCCTTTCCAGAAGTCTTCCACTAACCCATGTGCATGATGTCCGGAACACGGCAGCATTCCGACGATCACATCCCACGACACCGCATCCGCAACCCCTGCCGGGTATCACACGAACACGGTTTAGCCTCCTCCGCTTTCGCTCGCCACTACTCACGGAATCACGGTTGTTTTCTCTTCCTGTGGGTACTGAGATGTTTCACTTCCCCACGTTCCCCCCGTACGACTATGAATTCATCGCACGGTAACGCCCCATGACGGGCGCTGGGTTTCCCCATTCGGACACCCTCGGATCACAGCTCGGTTGACAACTCCCCGAGGACTATCGCGGCCTCCCACGTCCTTCATCGGCTCCTGATGCCCAGGCATCCACCATGTGCCCTTACACACTTGACCACAACAAGATGCTCGCATCCACTATGCAACACTCAACACACAACCGAACCCCGGCCCACACGCGGCCACCACACCCACACCGGATGCGTTAGACACACCAACCAGGAACGGCCACCAAGAAAACACCCAGGTGTCTCCTCAGGACCCAACAGCGTGCCAAGCCCGGAACCCCGAAGGGCCCCACGTGTTCCAACGGCAGAATTTGTGTTCCACCCAGCGCACCCACCCGAACCCCCCAAGGGCCCGAGCCATCCGAGCGCGTATCAGTGAAAGGACCCCAAAACCTCTGGGGACGCCCACCACACGGTGAGACTCCTTAGAAAGGAGGTGATCCAGCCGCACCTTCCGGTACGGCTACCTTGTTACGACTTCGTCCCAATCGCCAGTCCCACCTTCGACGACTCCCTCCCCAAAGGGGTTGGGCCGCCGGCTTCGGGTGTTACCAACTTTCGTGACGTGACGGGCGGTGTGTACAAGGCCCGGGAACGTATTCACCGCAGCGTTGCTGATCTGCGATTACTAGCGACTCCAACTTCATGGGGTCGAGTTGCAGACCCCAATCCGAACTGAGACCGACTTTACGGGATTCGCTCCACCTCACGGTCTCGCAACCCTCTGTATCGGCCATTGTAGCATGTGTGAAGCCCTGGACATAAGGGGCATGATGATTTGACGTCATCCCCACCTTCCTCCGAGTTGACCCCGGCAGTCTCCCATGAGTCCCCACCACTACGTGCTGGCAACATGGAACAAGGGTTGCGCTCGTTGCGGGACTTAACCCAACATCTCACGACACGAGCTGACGACAACCATGCACCACCTGCACACCAACCACAAGGGAAGCCCTATCTCTAGGGATGTCTGGTGCATGTCAAACCCAGGTAAGGTTCTTCGCGTTGCATCGAATTAATCCACATGCTCCGCCGCTTGTGCGGGCCCCCGTCAATTCCTTTGAGTTTTAGCCTTGCGGCCGTACTCCCCAGGCGGGGCGCTTAATGCGTTAGCTGCGGCACAGAGACCGTGGAATGGCCCCCACACCTAGCGCCCAACGTTTACGGCGTGGACTACCAGGGTATCTAATCCTGTTCGCTCCCCACGCTTTCGCTCCTCAGCGTCAGTATCGGCCCAGAGACCCGCCTTCGCCACCGGTGTTCCTCCTGATATCTGCGCATTTCACCGCTACACCAGGAATTCCAGTCTCCCCTGCCGAACTCCAGTGATGCCCGTATCGACCGCAAGCCCAGAGTTAAGCCCCAGGTTTTCACGGCCGACGCGACACACCGCCTACGAGCTCTTTACGCCCAATAATTCCGGACAACGCTCGCACCCTACGTGTTACCGCGGCTGCTGGCACGTAGTTGGCCGGTGCTTCTTATCCAGGTACCGTCACTTACGCTTCGTCCCTGGCGAAAGAGGTTTACAACCCGAAGGCCGTCATCCCCCACGCGGCGTCGCTGCGTCAGGCTTCCGCCCATTGCGCAATATTCCCCACTGCTGCCTCCCGTAGGAGTCTGGGCCGTGTCTCAGTCCCAGTGTGGCCGGTCGCCCTCTCAGGCCGGCTACCCGTCGTCGCCTTGGTAGGCCATCACCCCACCAACAAGCTGATAGGCCGCGGGCCCATCCCCAGCCGAAAAAACTTTCCACCCACTCCCATGCAGAAGCAGGTCATATCCGGTATTAGACCCGGTTTCCCAGGCTTATCCCAGAGCTGAGGGCAGGTCACCCACGTGTTACTCACCCGTTCGCCGCTCGTGTACCCCGAAGGGCCTTACCGCTCGACTTGCATGTGTTAAGCACGCCGCCAGCGTTCGTCCTGAGCCAGGATCAAACTCTCCAACAAAAACTGGCTCC
>NZ_BAABIC010000049.1:0-6772 GCF_039542425.1 Pseudonocardia yuanmonensis | reverse complement strand
ATGTCGAGTTGGTGTTCACCCCGACCCACGCCTCCTGGCTGAACTGGATCGAGTCGGAATTCACCGCGCTGCGCTACTTCACCCTCGACGGCAGCGACTACCCCTCCCACACCGCGCAGGAAGCCGCCATCGCCGGCTACATCCGCTGGGCCAACCGCCACGCCCGCCCCAAGCGACGCTTCGCCCCCGAGTCCAGAATCCGCAAACCCGATTACCTACCGAACGTTGCCTGACGAGGCACTAGACGGCGGAGCTGACGGCGCTCCCGTGCCTGTCCGTCGTGGAGACCACTGGGCTCAGCGGTCACCGTCGCCGGGCACTGTCGAAGCCGCGCCGGAGGCCGGGGTGTACCGGCCGAGTGCCATCTCGGCCAGCGCCACCACCGCCGCGACGAGGGCGAGGCCCGCGATCGTGTAGACGACGCGGTCGACATCGGTCGTGAGGACGTCGGTCTGTTCGGCGTTGAGCAGCACGATCGCGGCGGTGAGGAACGTGGCGAAGTAGGCGTAACGGGCGTGCACCAGGTACACGACGGCGGCCACCACCATCGCGACCGTACCGATGACGACCAGCACGTCGACGTTGTCGGTCGCCAACGCCAGGACTCCGGCGAGCAGTCCCCCGACCACCGTCCCGGCCCCGCGTTCGACGATCATCAGTCTCGACTCGTCGTAGCTCGGTCGCGCAGCGACGAGTATCGACACGAGAACCCATCCGGCGGTGGTCCCCGCGAACCAGGTCGCCGCGATGAGGGCCGTGGGCGTCAGGAGGATGACCAGCGCGCCGGTGTAGAAGGCGACGACCGGCGCCGGCACCGGATCCGGTGCACCCGACCGCTCCTCACGCAGCAGGATCGCGCCGACCAGCAGCGCCCACAGGCCGCCACCGATCGCCACGCCGGCGCAGATCAGTGCGTGCCCGACGACTCCCGGCGTGATCTGCCCGAACGACATCGAGGGGTATCCGTAGATCACGGTGATGGCAGGCTGGAGCGCAAGGAAGATCGCCACCGGATGGAGGCCTTTCACCGCGCTCAGGCCGACCAGGACGGCGATGGTGAACATCAGCAGCGCGGTGGCGATCGGATGGCCGAAGACCAGAACCGCCAGGAAGTTCAGCAGGGCGGCCAGCGGAATCGTCGCCACTGCGTACCGCGGGCTGAACATCCAGGCGATCACCGCCGGCAGCGTTCCGGCGATCACGAAGGCGGCGGCCGGCCCGAGCGGAGTGAACTCGATGACGCCGTCCGGGACGAACAGCGGCAGCACGACCAGCAAGGTCAGGCCGACCTGCTTCATGGTCGCGGACCCGCGCAGCTCACCCATGCCTCGCCACCCCGTCAGATCCGTTGGTCACGGCGCGGGCGGCGCTCCTACTCCCAGCCGGCGTGACCGCCATCTCGCGCAATGGCCGCACCGAGCAGTATCTACCCGACCCGGCTCCTGGACGACCGGCTGGCTGCGTCGACCGCGCCCTCTGCAGCGTCGTCGTCACGGGCCGGCACGCTCAGCGGAAGGCGAAAGCTGGCCGCCTCGGTCGGACGCAGCCACGAGGCAGCCACATCGCCCTGCTGACCCCTCGTGCAGTGGCGCCGGAGGTGTCACCCTGCCGGGGACCGCAGGTCCGGGAGGATGCCATGGTCGATCGAAGGGCGGACGACGCGAAGAGCCAGGTCGTCGATCTCGATGCGGCTGCAGGACGGTCGGCACCGGGTGTGGTCGAGCGCGCCGGGCGGGAGGAGCCCGCTTGGCGCCGCGCCTTCGCGGACCGGTTACCGGATCTCTTCGCGGGCTATCTCGCCGCTGTGGCGACGTTCTGCGCCGTCACGGCGGTCGTGCCCGCGCTGCGCGAGCCACTGGCCTGGTTGCGGTCCGCGATCGAGATCGTGTCGTTCTCGGCGCCGCCGAGCCTGGCCGCGGCGGCGTTCCTGGGCATCCTCGCCGCCGCGGTGCGCAGGCGGATGCGTGCGGCATGGTGGTTCCTGGCGATCTCTGTCGTCTTCGGGCGACTCCTCTACTGGATCACGGTCCTCGTCGAGACCGACGGCGAGGAACCGGTGACCGTCACCGCCGCGCCCGGCTTCGGCGGCTGGCTCCGGGTGGGGTTCGGTGTGGCGGCCCTCGCCCTTCTCCTGGTGGCGCGCGACCGGTTCACGGCGCGGACGCAGCGCGGCAGCGGCTGGCGCGCGCTCGGGGTCTACGTCGGTCTCGTCCTGGCCGGGGGCCTCATCGGCTGGCTCCTCCTGGAGCTGTTCCCCGGCACGCTCGCCACCACCGGCGACCGCCTCGGGTGGGCCTTCACCTACGTGCTCGCCGGGCTCGGGGATCCCGGGGTCGTCGGCGTCGACGGGGCCGGGCCGCCCGCGGTCACCTTCGTGTGCGGGCTCTTCGGGGCGCTCGCCGAGCTCGCCGCCGCGTACGTGCTGTTCCGGCCGCGGCGGGACCAACGCCGGCTCGGCCCCGACGACGAGCAGCGCCTGCGCGTGCTGCTCGACCGCTACGGCGACGAGGACTCGCTCGGCTACTTCGCCACGCGGCGCGACAAGGCGGCGGTGTTCTCCCCGTCCGGCAAGACCGCGGTCACGTTCCGGGTCGTCTCGGGGGTCAGCCTCGCCAGCGCGGACCCGATCGGCGACGCCGAGGCGTGGCCGGGCGCGATCGACACGTGGCTCGACGAGGCCCGCCGCTACGGCTGGCTCCCCGCGGTCGTGGGCACGAGTGAGCGGGGCGCCCGCGCGTACGTCGCCGCCGGTCTGAACGCCGTCGAGCTCGGCGACGAGGCGGTGCTGGACGTGCGGGAGTTCTCGCTGGAGGGCCGGTCGATGCGGGTGGTCCGGCAGGCTGTGGGCCGGGTGGAGCGGTCCGGCTACTTCGTCCGCATCCGGCGGCACGCCGAGCTCTCGCCGGAGGAGATGCGCGAGGTCGTCGAGCGCGCCGACGCCTGGCGCGACACCGAGACCGAGCGCGGCTTCTCGATGGCGCTCTCCCGCCTCGGTGACCCGGCGGACGGGGGGTGCGTGCTGGTCGAGTGTTTCGATGCCGCGGGAGGACTGCGCGCGTTGCTGTCGTTCGTGCCGTGGGGCCGGCACGGCCTCTCCCTGGACCTGATGCGCCGCGACAGCACCGCGGAGAACGGGCTCACCGAGTTCATGGTGGCCGCGCTCGCCCAGCAGGCGCGCACGCTGGGCGTGGACCGCGTCTCCCTGAACTTCGCCATGTTCCGGGCCGCGTTCGAGCACGGCGAGCGGATCGGCGCCGGACCGGTCCTGCGGCTCTGGCGCGGCCTGCTGATGATGGGGTCACGCTGGTGGCAGCTCGAGTCGCTCTACCGCGCCAACGCCAAGTACCAGCCCCGCTGGATGCCGCGATACCTGTGCTACCGCACGGCGCGCGACCTGCCGCGGATCGGCGTCGCCTCGGCGATCGCCGAAGGCTTCCTCACACCGCCCGGCCCGACGACGCTCCGGCGACGCGGTGTCGAGCCGCCGCCGACGACGACCACGCCGGCCCCGGCCGCTCCGCCACCGGTGCAGGCCCCGACTACGACCGGGGACGACGCGGCCGCGGCGCCGTCGGCCGCCGCGCTCGCCCGGCAGCCTGAGCAGGTCCGTGTGCGGCGCGCGAAGTACGAGCGGATGCTGGCCGACGGCCTCGAGCCCTACCCGGTGGGCCACCCCCGCACGGCGGGCCTCGCCGAGGTCCGCGCGCGGTTCGGGCACCTGGCGCCCGACGCGGCGACCGGGGAGCGGGTCTCGGTGACCGGCCGTGTCGTCCGCCTCCGCGACCTCGGCGGGTTGTGCTTCGCGGTGTTGCAGGAGGGCGACGCGGAGCTGCAGGTGATGGTGTCGGCGGACCGGATCGGGCGGCCGGGGCTGCGGGACTGGACGAGACGGGTGGACCTCGGCGATCACCTCGGGGTCACCGGGGAGGTCGTGACGTCCCGGAGGGGCGAGCTGTCCGTGCTCGCCGGCGAGTGGGCGGTGACGGCGAAGTGCCTGCGGCCGCTGCCGGACAAACGCCGCGGCCTGTCCGACCCGGAGGCCCGCGTCCGGCAGCGCTACCTCGACCTGGTGGTCAACCCGTCGGCCCGACGGATGCTGCGGCAACGCTCGGACGCGGTCCGCGCCGTGCGGGAGTACCTGGCCGGCCGGGGCTACCTCGAGGTCGAGACCCCGATGCTGCAGCCGGTGCACGGCGGGGCGAACGCCCGCCCGTTCGTCACCCACATCAACGCCTACGACATGCGGCTCTACCTGCGCATCGCCCCGGAGCTCTACCTCAAGCGGCTTTTGGTCGGCGGCGCGAGGAAGGTGTTCGAGCTCAACCGCAACTTCCGCAACGAGGGCGCGGACGCCACGCACAACCCGGAGTTCACGATGCTCGAGGCCTACGAGGCCTACGGCGACTACGACACGATGCAGGTGCTGATGCGGGAGATGATCCAAGACGCGGCGCGCGCCGCGCTCGGCGGCACGGTCGTCGTCCACGAGGGCCGCGAGTACGACCTGGCCGGCGAGTGGCGGTCGATCACCGTGAACGCGGCGATCTCGCACGCGCTCGGCGAGGAGGTGACCGCCGACACGCCCGTCCAGCAGCTGCGGCGGCACTGCGACCGCGCCCGCATCGCGCACGACCCGACGTGGGGCCGCGGCGCGGTGGTGCTGGAGCTCTACGAGCACCTGGTCGAGGACCGCACGCTGGAGCCGACGTTCTACCGCGACTTCCCGACCGACGTCTCGCCGCTGACCCGCCAGCACCGCGTCGATCCGCGCCTGGCCGAGCGATGGGACCTCGTCTGCTTCGGCGCCGAGATCGGCACCGCCTACTCCGAGCTGGTCGACCCGGTCGAGCAGCGCAGGCGCCTCACGGAGCAGTCGCTGCTGGCCGCAGGCGGGGACGTCGAGGCGATGGAGCTCGACGAGGACTTCCTCGTCGCCCTGGAGTACGCGATGCCGCCTTCGGGCGGGCTGGGCATGGGGGTGGACCGGATGGTCATGATGTTGACCGGCCGCAGCATCCGGGAGACCGTGCTGTTCCCGATCGTCCGGCCCGGGACGTGAGGATCCATGGCCGACCTCCCCGTCACCGTCGTCGGGCGCTTCCGCGACGGGCAGCGCCGCGTCGCGGCGTACCTCCACGGAGTGCCGGCTGCGGCGTGGGCGACGCTGCCGTACTCGGCGCGGTCACCGACCTGCGCCTTGCCGCCGGCACCGAGCTCGTCGTCGTCGCCGGCTCCCACCTCTGCCACCCTCGAACGGCTCGCACATTCGGCCGACGGAGGAGAATGTCGATGACCAGCACCCTGCCCTCACCCGCCGCCACGCAGGTGACCGGAGCGGAGCTGACCTACGCGTCCGGGTTCGGCAACGAGCACGCCACCGAAGCCGTCCCCGGGGCGCTCCCGGTGGGCCGCAACTCGCCCCAGCGCGCCCCGCTCGGGCTCTACGCCGAGCAGCACAGCGCCACCGCGTTCACCGAGCCCCGCGCGGTCAACCGCCGCAGCTGGGTGTACCGGATCCGGCCCTCGGCCGCCCATCCGCCGTTCCGCCGCATCGACACCGGCCTGCTGCGCTCCGCCCCGGACACCACGGGGATCACCGACCCCAATCGGCTGCGCTGGGACGCGCTGCCCCTGCCCGCCCAGCCCACCGATTTCGTCGACGGGCTCTACACCGTCGGCGTCAACGGCGACGTCCGCCAGCGCGCCGGCATCGGCATCCACCTCTACGCCGCGAACCGGTCCATGACCGACCGCTACTTCGTCGACGCCGACGGCGAACTCCTGATCGTGCCCCAGCAGGGAGCCTTGCTGCTGCACACCGAGTACGGCCGCCTGCACGTCACACCCGGGGAGATCGCCGTGATCGGCCGCGGCGTCCGGTTCCGCGTCGAGTTGCCCGACGGCCCCACCCGCGGCTACGTCTGCGAGAACTACGGCCAGCCCCTCGTCCTGCCCGAGCTCGGCCCCGTCGGCGCCAACGGCCTGGCCAACCCGCGCGACTTCCTCTACCCCGTCGCCGCCTACGAGGACCGCGAGGAGACCGTCCAGGTCGTGCAGAAGTACGCCGGCGCGCTGTGGGCCGCCGACTACGACCACTCCCCGCTCGACGTCGTGGCCTGGCACGGCACCCACTCCGCCTACAAGTACGACACCGCCCGGTTCAACGTCCTGGGCACGGTCTCCTACGACCACCCGGATCCGTCGATCTACACGGTGCTCACCTCGCCCACCGACACCCCCGGGCAGGCGAACGCGGACTTCGTCGTGTTCGCCCCGCGGTGGCTCGTCGGCGAGGACACCTTCCGCCCGCCCTGGTACCACCGCAACGTCATGAGCGAGTTCATGGGCCTGGTCCGCGGCGTCTACGACGCCAAGGCCGAAGGGTTCCTGCCCGGCGGCGCCAGCCTGCACAACATGTGGAGCGCCCACGGCCCCGACGCCGAGACCTACCGCAAGGCCAGCACCGCCGAACTCGCGCCCCAGAAGATCACCGACACCCTCGCCTTCATGTTCGAGACCCGCTGGCCCCTCACCGTCCCCGACTTCGCCCACGCCGCGGTCCACCGCCAGTCCGACTACGACGGAGTGTGGGCCGGGATCGAACGACGCTTCAGGCCCTGATCGGTGAACCCGTCCACCCGCGTGGAGCTAGTGCCTCGTCCAGGAACGTTGGGGTCGTAACCGTGTCGGCTTGATCAGTTCCGGTCTGGCGCTGGAGGCTGTCCGCCGGAGGTGGTGGGCATGCCGCGACGGCCCGAGGTCTTCGTCCGGG
>NZ_BAABIC010000048.1:0-7964 GCF_039542425.1 Pseudonocardia yuanmonensis | reverse complement strand
CTCCCGGACGAAGACCTCGGGCCGTCGCGGCATGCCCACCACCTCCGGCGGACAGCCTCCAGCGCCAGACCGGAACTGATCAAGCCGACACGGTTACGACCCCAACGTTCCTGGACGAGGCACTAGCGTTCCTCCACCAACCGCCGGTGCAGCTCCGCGGTGACCCGGGCGATCTCCCGGGGTGATCTCGGTGTTCGTGCGCAGCTCGGTCTCCTGCTCGGCGAAGTCGTGATCGGCCTTGGCCTGGTGGACCGCGGCCGCCCGGTTCTGCCCGATCAGCACGAACGCGGGTGATCTGGTCGGCCAGCCGCATCTGCAGGTCGGTCGTCCGGTGCTCGCGCATCCGCGCGACCACCGGATGCTCGAGACGCCCTGGCCGAGCCGGCTGGACCACCAGATCTCCTCGCAGGTCCACGCACCGACGCCGCGCGTCGGGCCGGGCCGACGACGCCGCCCATGCTGCGCCCTGCGCCGGCGGGTCATGAGCCGGGGTGGGGCGAGGCCGGACGGCCCCTGTGCCGGAGCCGGTGGTCCCCTGCCGAGGGCCCGGAGCTGCCGCGACGCTGGGGCGGAGCCAGCGACGAGGGGGCAGCATGAGCGCGATCGAGGTCGTCGACCTGCGCAAGGACTACGGACCGGTGCGTGCGGTGGACGGGCTGTCGTTCACCGTCGAGACCGGCGAGGTCTTCGCACTGCTCGGCCCCAACGGGGCCGGCAAGACCACCGCCGTGGAGATCCTGGAGGGCCATCGCCGACGGACCTCCGGACACGTCGACGTGCTCGGGTTCGACCCCGAGACCGGAGGGCGGGACTACCGGGAGCGGATCGGGATCGTGCTGCAGGAGGCCGGGTTCGAGGAGGACTTCACCGTCCGCGAGCTGGTCCGCCTCTCTCGCGGCCTGTACCCGCGGCGCCTCGCGACCGACGACGTGATCGAGCGGGTCGGGCTGGTCGACAAACGCGACGCGAAGGTCAAGACCCTGTCCGGCGGGCAGCGCCGCCGGCTCGACCTGGCCCTCGGGCTGGTGGGTGAC
Source organism: Pseudonocardia yuanmonensis (assembly GCF_039542425.1). Taxonomy (NCBI): domain Bacteria; kingdom Bacillati; phylum Actinomycetota; class Actinomycetes; order Pseudonocardiales; family Pseudonocardiaceae; genus Pseudonocardia; species Pseudonocardia yuanmonensis. Next base: position 6,930 of record NZ_BAABIC010000048.1, on the reverse strand, counting down.
CCCGAGCTGCTGTTCCTCGACGAGCCGACCACGGGGTTCGACCCGTCCGCGCGTCGGCGGGCCTGGGACCTGGTGGAGATGCTGCGCGGCCTGGGCAAGACGGTGTTGCTGACCACTCACTACATGGACGAGGCCCAGCACCTGGCCGACCGGGTCGCGGTCGTCGTGGCCGGCAGGCTCGTCGCCCTGGGCACCCCCGCCGAGATCGGCGGGGCGGCCCGGCAGGGCTCCGTGCTCACCTTTCGCCTGCCCCCGGACACGGCCCGGGACGACCTGCCCGACCTCGGCGGGCCGCTGGTCACGGAGGGACTGGAGTGGCAGCTCCGCACCCCCGAGCCGACGGCCGCGCTGCACCGGCTCACCAGCTGGGCGACCAGCCGGGGCGTCGAGCTTCCCGCACTGACGGTCACCCGCCCCTCCCTCGAGGACGTCTACCTCGACCTCGTCTCGACGCACGGCGAGCACCCGCTCCCCGAGGCCGTGGCGTCGTGACCGCGGAATCGCCGGCACGGACCGTCTCCCTACAGCGGCCCCGCGCGACCCGACTCGCGCTGGACCAGCTCGTGCACGCCACGCAGGAGCTGTGGCGCACCCGGGTCGTGTTCGTGTTCACCTTCCTGTTCCCCCTCACCTGGCTGATCGTGATCGGGTTCCTGGCCGGCAACGCCACCGTCGACGAGGCCACCGGTGTGCGGGTGATGCAGTTCGTCACCCCCACCGCGATCGCCATGGGCGTGCTCTACGCGGCCTTCCCCACGGTCGCGATCTCCCTGTCGACGGCCCGCGACCAGAAGGTGCTCAAGCGGGTGCACGGCACACCGCTGCCCGCCTGGGTCTACCTCGTCGGGCGCATCGGCAGTGCGGTGGTGTTCGCCGTCGGTTCGGTGCTCACCATGCTGCTCGTCGGCGTCGTCGTGTACGACGTGCAGATCGTGTGGCGGACCGCCCCGGCCACCCTGGTCACGCTGGTGGTCGGGGTCGCCTCTTTCGCCGCGCTGGGGCTCGCCGTCGCGGCCCTCGCGCCGTCGGCCCCCGTCGCGCAGGCCGCCTCGATCGCCGGCGCGGTGGTCCTCGGCTTCCTCTCCGGCCTGTTCACCGTCGGTGAGCTGCCCGGATGGGCCTCGGCGACCGCCGCGGTGTTCCCCCTCAAACCCTTCGCGGACGCGCTACGCCACCAGTTCACACCGTTCCACCCGGGCTCGGGATGGGACCTCGACGCCCTGGGAGTGCTCCTCGCCTGGGGGCTGGCCGGCGCCGTGATCGCCGCCCTGGCCTTCCGCTGGGAGCCTGCCCGGGGGAAGGCCGGGAGGGCGGCGCCCGCAGCCTCGGCGCCTCCCGCCGCCCCACAGCCGGCTCGCTCCCTCCGGGCATCGACGCCCGGGCGGCCGGGCGACGCCGCGCTGCTCCTCGCCCAGGTCCGATGGGCCCTGCTGACGACCTGGCGCGACCCGGGGTCGGTCTTCTTCGCCGTGGTCATGCCGGTGGCGATCTTCGCCTTCACCATGACGATCACCGGGAGCGCCGACGCCGACGCCGCCGGGGTGCCGTTCGGCCTCTCTCTCGCCGCCGGGATGACCACCTGGGGCACGGCGGTGGCCTCGTTCGTCAACCTTCCGGGGACGGTCGCGGTGGCCCGCGACCGCGGCGTGCTCAAGCGGCTGCGCGGCACCCCGCTGCCGCTGGGCCTCCACCTCGCCGGGCAGACCGCCTCGGCGCTGCTCGTCGCCCTGCTCACCGGGGTGCTCGTCCTCGGCGTCGGCTCGGTGTTCCTCGACGTGCCCGTCTCGTTCACCGGCATCCCGCTGGCGATCACCCTGCTCGTGCTCGGCACCGCGACCCTCGCCGCGTGCGGGTTCGCCCTCACCGGCGCCCTGCCGAGCAGCAAGGCGGTCACCGCCGTCGGCCTGGGCATCCTGCTACCCCTGTCGTTCTTCTCCGACGTCTTCCCCACCGGCCACACCCCGGCCTGGATGAGCACCGTCGGCGAGTTCCTCCCGCTCAAGCACCTCGCTGACGGTCTCGCCGACGCACTCCATCCCGGCGGCCCGAGCGTGGACTGGGTCGGTATCGGCGTGCTGGTCGCCTGGCTCGTCGCCGCCGGACTGCTCGCGGCACGCACCTTCCGGACGGACGGGGACACCGCATGAGGGCGTCGTGTCGCTGCGACCCTCCCCCCGCCGTTCCGGACTCGGCCTGATCGGAAGAGGTGCAGGATGACGGTGACAGGGTTCCGCACGGCCCCGAACTGGGCGCGTCGACAGTGGGGACTGGTGCGGATCGCCGCGACGAAGGCGGCTTCCGTGACGCGGCGGACGGCGCTGCGGGTACGGACGAGGTTTCGGGCCGGATCCGCGGCGCCGGTCGGAGGTGCCGACGCAGCCGTCGACGCAGGTGGCCGACCGGGTCCGGCCTGGACACCGCCCCGCGAGCGAGCCCGGCGGACGGGCAGTGGGCTCCCCGCGGTGATCGCCGGCCTGATGGCGGTGGCCTCGGCGGCCGGACTGTGGTGGCGGGGGCTGTACCAGGACCCGGAGCCCGTCGTGGCGATGCTGCGGGGCTACGACCTGGTCTCCCTGATCATCGCGGTGCCGGCCCTGGTGGCCGCGCTCCTGCGCACCCGCGGGGGATCGGCGCGTGCCGACCTGGTCGTCGGGGGGCTGCTCGGCTACGCGTTCTACCACTACGCGAACTTCGTCCTCGGCACCACGTTCAACGCGCTGTTCCTGCTCCACCTCGCGGTCTTCGTCCTGTCCGGGGCGGCCCTGGTGCAGTGGCTGCGTGGGCTCGACGTCGCGCACCTCGCGACCCGGTTCCGGGCGGCCACACCGGCGCGTTGGATCGCCGGGGTCCTCGCCCTGCTCGCGACCACGCTCGGCGGGATGTGGATCTACTACTCCGTGCGCTTCGCGATCAGCGGCGCCACGCCGGGGGAGAGCCGGCTCGTCCTGCCCGTCCAGGCGGTCCACCTCGGCTACGTGATGGACCTCGCGCTGCTGGTCCCGGCCTACGCCACGGCCGCGGCGCTGCTGTGGCGGCGCAAGCCGTGGGGCTACGTCGCCGCGGCGGTACTGCTGGTCTCGGCAGGTATGAGCCAGCTCGACTACATGAGCGCGCTGCTGTTCCAAGCCGCCGCACGCCTGCCCGGCGCCACCGCGTTCGACCCCGCGGAACCCATCATCGCGGGGATCATCATCGGGGCCGCTGTGGCCCTGCTCGGCACGATCCGGGACGGCGATCACCGGCCGGAGCCGGTGGCAGCCGGGGCGATCCCCGAAGCCGAGGAAGGGCGCGACGGGCCCGCGGAGAGGTAGCGGAGCCAGGCGGCCACCGCGGACGGGCCGTCATGCGCAGGAGGGCTCGGCATCGAGTTCCGGGGCTGCCGGGTGGAGCCGGTGGCCGTGCAGTACCTGCAGCGGTATCGAGATGACGTGCCCGTCGCGGCCGGCGACCCAGGGATCGGGCAGGACCGCGGCCAGCTCGGCCAGCCTGTCGGGGACCACGACCTCGTAGGCTTCGCCGACACCGAGGACGCTCCAGCCCGTGCGGGTGGCGGGGTCGACGTCGTCGACCTGGAACCCGACGACCGCGTGGCGGACCGCGGCGGCGAGCGTGCTGCCCGCAGCGGTCCGGAACACGATCTCCTCACCGTCGAGCACATAGGCCACGGGGTGCACGGCGGGCAGGGCGTGCGCGGTGAAGGCGACCCGTCCGATCTGCTCCCGCGTGAGCAACCTCAGGCACTCGGCACGCCTGATCTCGGTCAGCTCACCGCCGACGTCGTGCACGCTTGCTCCTCTTCGTCGTTCCCGCGCGGCAGGAACCATGATCACGGCAGGTCCCGTCACCTCGTCGGTCCCGCAGCTCACCGCCAGGGACCGAGGACTCCACCTTGCCCATCGTCACGAGCCGGTGGAGGTGTGGGCACGTCGTCCTCCGCGATGCGAACGGCTCGTACCGCCAGGTTCCGCGCACCGGGGAGGCTGCGGGGTGGTCGGAAGTCCTTGTCCTCACCGCAATGGACCTGTTCCGCCCGGCTCACCCCCACTCCCGCGTGGTCGGTTCCCCCTCGATGAGGAGGGGTTGCTCGACCGCGCTCGGAGCCGCCTTCGGGTCAGCTGAGGGGAACGGCCCAGCTCAAGACGGTGCCGCGAGGTACACGAGCGTGAATGGTGAAGGAGCCGCCCCGCTGCTCGGCCCGACGGCGCATGTTCTGCAGTCCGCTTCGACGACCTTCGACCGGGATGCCGACGCCGTCGTCACGGACCTGGAGGAGCAGCTGACCGTCGGCCGCGGTCAGATCGACCTCGGCCATCGTGGCGTGGGCGTGGCGGGCGATGTTCGTCAGCGCCTCACGCGCGACGGCGAGGAGATCGGGAGCCAGCTCGGGGCTCGCCACCGTCTCGATCGGGCCCGCGAACCGCACCACGGGCTCGAAGCCGAGCAACGCCGTCAGCTCGGTGGCCAGGTCCAACAGCTGGGCCCGCAGTCCCTCGGGCCCGGAGGCCGGGGGCTGGTTGAGGGCGAAGATCGTGGTGCGGATCTGACCGATGACCCCGTCGAGCTCACGGACCGCGTCGAGGACGCGCTGTGTCGCGCGCCCGGCCGGCATGCCCGCTGCGGCACTGTGCAAGGACAGCCCCGTGGCGAACAGCCGCTGGATGATGTGGTCGTGCAGGTCGGCGGCGATGCGGTCGCGCTCGTCGAGCAGCACCAGCCGCTCCTGCTCGACCCGGGCGTCGGCCAGCTCCAGCGCGACCGCGGCCTGGTTGGTGAACCCGGCGGCCATGTCCAGGTCCTCGGCGGTGAACACGGGGCGGCCGCGGCGACGGACGACGGTCACCACGCCCCGTCCGGTGTGTGTGCCGGTGAGGGGGAGGATCATCATCGGGCCCACGTCGAAGCTCGTCGCGGCGATGCCGGATCCGCCCTCCTCCAGCGAGGTGAGCCGCGACGGTGTGCCGGTGCGCAGGACGTCCCGGAACAGGGGGGTGTCTGCGGGAAGCTCCAGGTGGGGCAGATCCTCGGCACCGACCCTGACCGCGGAGCGCAGGCGTTCGTCGTCCTCGGTGGGTAGCCAGATCGACACCACGTCGGCGTCCGCGGTGCTCCGGCACAGGCTCGCGATCAGCGTCAAGGGGTCCTGCGCCCGCGTCCTCGACCCGGGGCCGTCCGTGGCGAGCGGTTCGGGCGGAGTGAGCACGGTGTGGGTGACGGTGGCCGCGGCGCGCAGCCACTCGCCGCGGTCGCGGGCGATGTTGTACAGGCGGGCGTTGTCGATGGCGACCGCGGCGGACGCGGCCAGGGCCAGCGTGAGCTCCTGGTCCTCGGCGGTGAAGTCGCCGTGGGTGCTCTCGGCGAGGTAGAGGTTGCCGAAGACCTCGTCGCGGATCCGGATCGGCACCCCGAGGAAGCTGTTCATCGGGGGGTGCCCGGCGGGGAAGCCCGACGAGCGGTCGTCGTCGGAGATGCGGGAGAGCCGGATGGGCTCGGGCGTGTCGATCAGTGCTCCGAGCAGTCCCTTGCCCTGCGGCAGGTGGCCGATGGTGGCGGCGGCGTCCTCGGACATGCCGGAGTGGATGAACTCGAGCAGGTGCCCGTCGGAGCCGATCACGCCGAGGGCCGCGTACCGCGCGCCGACCAGTTCCCGCGCCGCCTCGACGATGCGCCGCAGCACGACCGGCAGGTCCAGGTCCGACCCGACCGTCTGATGGGCGCGCAACAGACCCCGCAGCCGCCCCTGACTGGCCATCACCTCCTGTGCCCGGTCCACGAGCTGACCCAGGAGTTGGTCCAGCTCGAGGCGCGGGACATCGAAGAAGGCGAATCCCCGATTCACGTCCTGCCCGCCGGAGTACGGCTGCGCGTGCGACTGCGTCCCGGCATCGTCGCGACCATCAACGTCGGCCACCAGACTCACCACCTGTCGAGACTCGCCCGCGAGGAGCGCTTCACCAGCCGTCGCCTGCGCACTTCTTCCTGCTCGGGCCGCGGTTCGCCCAGAGAGGGTCGAGCGATCCCGCGAGCCGTCTGCCCCGTTCATGACCATCCCAGCGGCCTCCCCACCACGTCCAGTATCGGGCTGGGTTCCGGCCGTGGAAGACAGGCTGCTCCTGGCTGACTCCACCGCCACCGAGCGGTCGGCGAGCACTCGCGCGCCCTGGGCAGAGAGGCCGCAACCGGTCCGGACGACCTGATCATTCGGGACCCACTGCTCTGGGCCCGCCCGACGGGTGAGGGCAGGCTGGGAGCGAGGAGAGGAGATCACCATGAGGACCCGACTACGGCGCCTCCCGATCGGCAGGCCGGCGCGGCGCCGCCACGTGCCCCGGCGCCGCGTCTGGCGGTTCTGGCTCACCGGATGGTTCGGCCTGGCCGCCCTGGCCTTCGCCAACGGAACCCTGCGGGTAGTCGCCTACCAGGACCTCGTGGGGGAGATCGTGGCCCGGCAGATCGCCACGAACCTGCTGATCATCATGATCGCCGCCTACACGGTCGCGCTGCATCGCCGCCGTCCGCTGCCCGACACCCGGGCCGCGCTCGCCGTCGGGGCGACCTGGACCGCGATGACCCTGGCCTTCGAGTTCGGCGTCGGTCACTACGTGTTCGGGAATCCGTGGACCACGCTGCTCGCCGACTACGACCTGACCCAGGGTCGCATCTGGATCCTCGTTCCGATCGCGACGCTGCTCGCGCCTGCTCTCGTTCGCGCTCAGCAGCAGAACTGACAGGGCCCGCACGGGCCTCGGCCTCGCCGCCGCCGTGGCCCGTGGATGCAGGGCCCCGTGCACGGTGTGCGCCGAACTCGCTAGTGCCTCGTCAGGCAACGTTCGGTAGGTAATCGGGTTTGCGGATTCTGGACTCGGGGGCGAAGCGTCGCTTGGGGCGGGCGTGGCGGTTGGCCCAGCGGATGTAGCCGGCGATGGCGGCTTC
>NZ_BAABIC010000047.1:0-9814 GCF_039542425.1 Pseudonocardia yuanmonensis | reverse complement strand
GGCCGGGGAGATCGTGCTGTTCGACCGGTCCTGGTACAACCGGGCCGTCGTCGAGCCGGTCATGGGGTTCTGTTCGGACCGGGAGTACGAGGAGTTCATGGCGCAGGCGCCGAACCTGGAGCAGTCGCTGGTCGACGACGGGATCCACCTGGTGAAGTTGTGGTTCTCGGTGTCCCGGGCGGAGCAGCGGACGCGCTTCCTGATCCGGGTGATCGATCCGTTGCGGCAGTGGAAGCTGAGCCCGGTGGATCTCGCCGCGTTGGAGAGGTGGGACGAGTACACCCGCGCCAAGGAGGCGATGTTCGAGCGCACGGACAGGCCCGAGGCACCGTGGACGGTGGTGCGCAGCAACGACAAGCGCCGCGGCCGGATCGCCGCGTTGAGCTGGGTGCTCTCGACGCTGGACTACCCGACGAAGGATCCCGAGGCGGTCGGGGAGCCGGATCCGCTCGTCGTCGGGCCGCCGTCGCAGGTCTACGAGGCCAGCGAGCGCACCTGACGACCGCCTACGCGGTGATCCGCTCGGAGAAGCGCCGAGCCCACCCGTCACTGTGGACGAGGACGGGATGCCGGGTGTGCCGGTACCCGCACCAGACGCACTGTGACCGCGCGGCGGCGCCGGCACCTCGATCGCGGCGACGGTGCACGCTCGTCCGGACGGCGCGCGAGACCTCGGCCCAGGCCCATGCGACCGAGACGGCGACGGTCAGCGCGCCGACGATCAGCGCACCGACCACGCGGGCCACGACCCTGATCAGCCGGAGCCCGACCCCGTCCGCCGGCCGCGAGGTGTCCGGCCCGGCCGGAGGGGCGCCGGCGTGCAGGAGCGTCGCCGCGGGCGCGGTCGGTACACGATTCACCACCCCTCCTTTCTGCCCGTCGGAGCCGGCCGGCGCCACCTCCCGAGGAGGCGGGCAGATGAACACCTTGTGCGCTGTGCAGGGCGTGGGCGCCTTCCGGCCGCTCGCCCCGCGGCCGCGTGGGCGTCGACGCGGGGGATGGACGAGGTCGGCGGGCAGCCGGCTCTCGTCGGTCACGCGGTACCTGTCTTGCGGGAGTGGCGGAGCGGTCCGTCAGGGGACGACGGCGTGGCCGCTCTCGTCGAAGTGCGCGAGCGCGAAGGCCCTCGACGACTCGACGTGCTCCCGCATGAGCCGTTCGGCGAGCGGTCCGTCCTGGGCGCGGAGGGCCTCGAGGATCCCGCGGTGCTGCTCGGTGGCGATCGCCGTGCGCTCGGCGGGGTACGAGTAGCGCGAGCGATAGCTCACGGTGAAGGCGAGCACCTGGCCCATGATCGTCTGCAGCAGCCTGCTGCCCGTGGCGTCGCTGATCAGCTTGTGGAAGGCCAGGTCGGCGAGGGCCTGGTCCCCGGCCGTGCCGGACAGCCCCACTCGCTCGAGCTTGGCCTGGGCGTCGACCAGCGCGTCCAGGTCCGCCCCGGTGCGGGTGCGGGCCGCCTCGCCCGCCGCGTAGGCCTCGAGGACGGCCCGGAGCGAGTAGATCTGCACGATGTCCTGCGAGGTGATCGTGCGGACGGTGGCGCCCCGGTTGGGGGTGAGCTCGACCAGGCCCTCGCTCTGCAGCGTGAACAGGGCCTCGCGGACGGGGGTGCGGCTGACGCCCAGGCTCTCCGCAAGGGCACGTTCCGGCAGTGGCTCACCCGGCTGGAGGTTCCCGGAGAAGATCTCCTCGCGCAGCACCCGGGCGACGCCCTCGCTCGTGCGTTGCGACAGGGGAACGGCGTTCCGCCCCACCAGCTGCATCTACCGGTCTCCATCCTGAGCGATCCGTCGGACGCTCGCCGGCTCCTCCCCGCACCGCGGATCACCACGGTGGGCCGGGTGAATGATACGGGGCGGCCCACCGGCCCCGGCCTCCGTGGCACCGGCGGTACCGCCGGTGCCACGGAGGACGTGGTCACGGCGAGGTGATCGTCGCGGACTCCGCGGGGGCGACCGGCACCGCGGGCTCCGCCGGTTCCGCGGTCGCTGCCCGGGCCGCTCCCGGCGCAGCGGCGTCGTCCACGCCCCGGGGGTCGAGGTCGTCCGAGGAGTTCTCGAGGCCCCACCGTGTCCGGTCGAGCCCCGTGACCTCCTCGGCGGCGTCCGCCCGGAGCCCGCCGAACCGCTCGAACAGCAGGCACATCAGGAAGGCCGGGACGCCGGCGACGAGCATCGTCGCCCCGACGCCGGCGAGCTGCCACCACGGGGTGATCTGCGCGACGCCCACCGCGTACGGCCCCTCCAGCCCGATGTAGCCGCCGGTCCGGGTGCCCCACTCGACGAACCCGGTGAGCACCGCGCCGACCACGCCCGGCCCGAGGGCGAGCGGCACGACCTTCGGGTCGTCGATGCGCAGCCGGCGCAGGATGCTCGCGGTACCCAGCCCGACGAGCGGGCCGAGGGCGCCGACCAGCAGGCACTGCCACGCGTTGCCGACGTCCAGCAGGGTCCCGGTGATCACCACGCCCGAGATCGGTCCCAGGAAGGCCCAGGTGGGTTCGCGGCGACGGTGGGCCAGCAGCAGCCCGACGACGGCACCGCCGATGATCGCTGCCACGAGGTTGACGATGACGACGCCGATCCCGCTCTCGGTGAACGAGATCCCGAAGAACCCGACGTCCGGGACGATGTAGCCGCTGCCGATCGTGACGAACGGCAGGGCGAGCAGGATCAGCAGCGTCCCGATCCCGACGAAGGACAGGTTCTGGGCGGCGGGGCGGGCACCGGTCGGGTGGGTGTGGAAGGCCCCGAGTCGGGGCCCGACCCGCCACGCCAGCACGAGCACGAAGGTCCCGGCGGTGATGTAGAGCGGGAAGACCCCGTCGAAGTCGTGCGTGCCGCGCAGCGTGAGGGGCGAGAGCGAACCCCAGCACAGGTAGCCCACCAGGGGCGACAGCACCGCGCCGATGACGAAGGACATCACGTGGAGCGGGACCGGCTTGATGCGTTCCACGACCCCGGTGTGGATCAGCGCGACCGTCGCCATCGTGAAGGTCACGAAGAACACCAGGAAGATCTGCAGCACGTCCGCCTCGGGCAGGGCCGAGGGGTCGATGTACCGGGAGGCGGTCGTGGTGAACGCGCCGCCCAGCCACCAGTCGCGCACCGCCTGCCAGAACGGGTCGGGCACCCCGAACGCCTGGTTGAACTGCCATTGCCAGAGGGGATAGCCGATGAGCAGCGTGCCGAGCCCGCCGACCATCGCGGCCCCGATCTTCTGCAGTGCCGTGTCGAGGACGTTGCGGCGCCGGACGAGTCCGACGTCGATGAACACCAGGCCCACGACGACGAGGAGGACGGCGATCGCCCCCACGGTGTAGATGAAGGTGGAGAGGATCCAGTGGGTGGAGGCCTGCTCGGGGAATTGCGGCATGAGGATCTCCGGTAGGGGAGTGCCGAGCGCTGCGGACCCGCAGCGGGGTGGAGCGAGAAACGGCGTCGCGCGGGAGTGACCGGCCGGGTGCGCAGCCCGGCGGTGCGATGCCGGCGCAGAACGTATACCGGTATGCCATTCCCGGACAAGGGGCAAGGCACTCGTCCTGAGCTGCGACGATGCGCCGTGTAACGACGACGTTGCCGCAGTTGTCGATCGCGTTTCTTGGTCCGGGGGCTTCCCTTCCCGCCCCGCGGTGGGGCAAGCTTCCTGGCGTTCGGCCCCGGGCCGAGCTGGAGGCGCGGTTGGTATACACGTATGCCACCCCTCGTCGCCCGAACGACGACGACGCGTAGAGGAGCACCCGTGGACCACGAGCCCGAGACGGCCCGTGTGTACGACCGCGCAGGATTCGGCCACTCCGTGCCGCGCGGCGCCCGCCCCGCGGTGGTGGTGGTCGACTTCAGCTACGGCTTCACCGACCCGTCCTACCCGACGGGCGCGGACATGACGGCGCCCGTGCTCGCGACCGCGCAGCTGCTCGCGGCCGCGCGGTCCGCGGGCGCACCGGTCGTGTTCACCACGATCGCCTACGACCCCGGCCAGGTCGCCGGGCTCATGTGGCTGCGCAAGGCCCGGGGGATGGCGGCGCTGGAGGCCGGCAGCCGGCTCGTGGAGATCGACGCGCGGCTGGACCCCCGGCCCGACGAGCACCTCGTCGTCAAGACGGGCGCGTCGGCGTTCTTCGGCACCGGGCTGGCCACGTACCTCGTCTCCCGGGGCGTCGACACCGTCGTCGTCGCGGGGGCCACCACGAGCGGCTGCGTCCGCGCGACCGTGGTGGACGCGGTCCAGTACGGCTTCCCGCCCCTGGTGCCACGGGACTGCGTCGCCGACCGGGCTCCCGAACCGCACGGCGCCAGCCTGTTCGACATCGACGAGAAGTACGGCGACGTCGTCGACCTCGCCGACGTCCTCGACTACCTCACCCGCCCGAGCGACCCCGACACCGCACCGTCGACCACCACCGAGCCGAAGCCAGAGGTCTCCGTATGACCCCCACGAGCCCCGATCCCCTGCCCTTCGAGCCCGCCCAGGCCGTGCCCGGCAAGCGCTTCGCCAGCCCGTTCGCGGTCACCACGCCGCCGGGCGCCGAGGGCTGGGAGAGCATGTACCCGTACTACGCGCTGCTCAGCCCCGAGCGCGCGGAGTTCGAGGACGGCAAGTTCTGGTTCTTCGACGGGATGCACAACCCCGAGCCGCTCTACCCGTTCGACACGATCATGACCGAGAACTGGTGGGTCGCGGTCAGCCAGATGTCGACCCGCGTCTGGCCCATCCCGCTGGCCGGCGGGATCGACCACCGGATCATCAACGGCTACCTCTACATCAGCCCGAACGCCGTGTCCGACGCCGACGAGGTCGCCGCGCGCGCCGCGGACTTCGAGATCCGGGCCGGGCACTACTACGAGAACTGGGACGAGATCTACGAGCAGTGGGTGGCCAAGGCGACCGACTGCATCGAGCGGCTCAAGGGCCTCCACTTCGCGCCGCTGCCGCACAAGGAGCCGGAGTCCGCCGTCTTCTCCCACCGCGGCCTGTTCTCCACCTACGACCTGCTCACGCGGTACAGCGAGCTCATCCACAACATGTTCGAGATGGGCTCCTACCACTTCGAGATGCTCAACCTCGGTTACGGCGCCTACCTCACCTTCCGTGAGTTCTGCCAGGCCGCCTTCCCGGGGATCACGGACCAGACCATCGCCAGCATGGTCTCCGGCATCGACATCATGCTGTTCCGGCCGGACGACGAGGTCCGCGCCCTGGCGCGGCTCGCCGTCGAGCTCGGGCTCACCGAGCAGCTGCTCGGCACCGAGGACCCGGAGGCCGCCCTCGCCGCCGTCGCGGCGCAGCCGGAGGGCGGCCGCTGGGTCGAGGCCTTCGAGCAGGCCAAGGACCCGTGGTTCTGGTTCTCGACGGGCGCGGGCTACCAGCACAGCGACCGTGCGTGGATGGACGACCTGCGGCTGCCCTTCACCGCCCTGCGCGGCTACATCAAGAACCTCCTCGACGGGCAGGACATCGACCGTCCGCTGGAGGCCATCCTCGCCGAGCGGGTCCGGGTCACGGACGAGTACCGCACCTACCTGCCGACGGACGCCGACCGGGAGTCCTTCGACGGGCTGGTCGAGCTGGCGCGCAAGGTCTTCCCGTTCGTCGAGAACCACAACTTCTACGTCGAGCACTGGCACCACTCGATGTTCTGGTCGAAGGTGCGCGAGCTGGGCGACGTGTTCGTGGCGCACGGCTTCCTCGACGACCGCGAGGACATCTTCTACCTGCACCGCAACGAGATCTACTCGGCGCTCTACGACCTCAACATCGGATGGGCGACCGGCACGGAGGCGCGGGGCGTCACGTACTGGCGGCCGGAGGTCGAGCGCCGGCGCCGCATCCGCGACGTGCTCAAGGCGAACCCGCCGCAGCCCGCGCTCGGAGTGCCGCCGGAGTACATCACCGAGCCGCTGACGGTGATGCTGTGGGGCATCAACCAGGAGTCGGTGCAGGAGTGGCTCGGCTCCGAGGACCAGGACCCGAACCAGCTCAACGGTGTGGCCGCCTCCGCGGGCAGGGTCACGGGCCGGGCGCGGGTGATCCTCGACCCGGAGCAGCTCCACGAGGTGGAGGACGGGGACATCCTGGTCTGCCGCATCACGGCGCCGAGCTGGGCGCCGGTGTTCTCCCGGCTCGCGGCCGCGGTGTCCGACGTCGGCGGCATCATGGCGCACACCGCGATCGTGTGCCGCGAGTACGGGCTCCCCGCCGTCGTCGGTACGGGCTTCGCGACGACCACCATCAAGACCGGACAGCTGATCGAGGTCGACGGCGGCAACGGCGTCGTCCGCGTGCTCGAGGACGTGACCGCATGACCACGACGGAGACCCCCTTCGTCCTTCGGATCGACGACCCCGCGGCCGTCGCCAGCCCGCTGCTCGGCGGGAAGTTCGGCAGCCTCGCCGAGATGACCGCGGCCGGGTTCGCGGTGCCGCCCGGGTTCGGCGTCACCACCTCCGCCTACCGCTACTTCCTCGCCGAGTCCGGGCTGGCGGACGCCGCCCGCGCGGTGCGGGCCGAGGCGCGCGGGGCGGACCTCGCCCGCGTCCAGGAGCTCAGCGCACAGTTCTCCGCGGAGATCGAGGGCGCGACCGTGCCGCCGGCGCTCGAGGACGCCGTCCGCTCCTCCTACGCCCGGCTGGAGCGCGAGGCCGGGACCGCCGACCTGCCCGTCGCCGTCCGGTCGAGCGGCGAGTCCGAGGACCTCGCCGGCGCCAGCTTCGCCGGGCAGTACGACACCTTCCTGTGGATCCGCGGAGCGGACGACGTCCTCACCCACGTCCGGCGCTGCTGGGCGGGCATGTTCGGCCCGGCCGTGCTGACCTACAAGCCGGAGGCCACCGCGGACGCCGCCCTTGCCGACCACGGCATCTGCGTCGGCGTGCAGCGGATGGTGGAGGCGCGCTCCGCGGGCGTCATGTTCACCCTCGACCCGGTGACCGGGGACCGCTCGAAGGTCGTCGTCGAGGGCTGCTGGGGCCTGGGGGAAGGGGTCGTCGGCGGCGGCGTCACGCCGAGCCGGTTCGTCGTCGACAAGGTGACCTTCGAGGTGGTCAAGCGCGAGCTGACCCCGCAGGAGTCCGCGTACGGCGTCGACCCCGCCACCGGCGCGGTCGGGCTGGTCCCCGTGGCCGAGGACCGGCACGAGCTGCCCTGCCTGACCGAGGAGGAGCTCGACGCGCTGGCCAGGCTGGCCAAGCGGATCGAGCGGCACCGCGGTGCCCCGCAGGACATCGAGTGGGCCGTCTCCGAGGCCGGCGAGGTGTTCGTCCTGCAGGTGCGGCCGGAGACGGTGTGGGCGCAGCGCCGGGCCGAGCAGCTCGTGGCGAAGCCGAAGTCCGCGGTCGGGCACGTGCTGGCCCGGTTCTCCGGCACCGGCGTCGCGTCGGGGAACCGGTCGTCGTGAAGCCCGCCCGCTTCGCCTACCACCGGCCGACCACGGTCGCCGAGGCCGTCGCGCACCTGCGCGACCACGCCGGCGGCGCCCGGGTGCTCGCCGGCGGGCAGAGCCTGGTGCCGATGCTGAACATGCGCCTCTGGCGCCCCGACGCGCTCGTCGACATCAACGAGATCGACGAGCTCGACGACATCCGCGTCGACGGCGAGCGGACCGAGATCGGCGCGCTGATCCGGTACTCCACCCTCGAGCGGTCGGCGCTCGTGGCCGAGCGGCTGCCGCTGCTCTCCCGGATCGTGACCCACATCGGGGACCGGCAGGTCCGCAACCGGGGCACGATCGGCGGGTCCCTGGTCCAGGGCGACCCGACCGGCGAGATGCCGCTGGCCTGCCTCGTGCTCGACGCGACCGTGGTCGCGGTCGGGCCGGGCGGCGTGCGCCGGATCCCGGTCACCGAGCTGTACACGGGGTCCTACGCGACCGTGCTCGAACCCGACGAGCTGCTCGTCGCGGTCGAGTTCCCGGGCCACCCCCAGCACGTCGCCTTCCGCCAGTACTGCCGCAAGCACAACGACTTCGCCGTTGTCAGCGTGGTGGTCACGGGCGACCGGGCTGCCGACGGCACCTGGCGCGGCGTCCGCATCGCCCTCGGCGGTGTGGCGGACACCCCCGTCCTCGCCACCGCGGCGGCGGCCGCCCTCGAAGGCTCCCGGCTGACCGACGCCGACCTCGACACCGCCGCGGCCGCCGCGGCGGAGGTCGTCGACCCACCCTCCGACGTGCGCGCCTCCGCGGCCTACCGGCGCCACCTGCTGCCGGTCCACCTCCGCCGCGCGCTGACCGACCTGCGGGCCTCACGCCCGTGACACGACGTGCCCGCGGCGATGTCCAAGGGTGGAAGAGAGATCATGCAACTCCGTGAGGAATTCGAGGTCGCCCAGCCGCTGAGCTCGGTGT
The DNA here is from genome assembly GCF_039542425.1 of Pseudonocardia yuanmonensis. Classification (NCBI taxonomy): domain Bacteria; kingdom Bacillati; phylum Actinomycetota; class Actinomycetes; order Pseudonocardiales; family Pseudonocardiaceae; genus Pseudonocardia; species Pseudonocardia yuanmonensis. The sequence goes on along the minus strand of NZ_BAABIC010000047.1, from coordinate 1,470 downwards.
GGGCGTTCTTCGAGCACCCCGAGAAGGTCGCCGGCTGCGTGCCCGGCGTCGAGGACCTGGTGCTGACCGGGCCGGACGACATCGACGTCCGGATCACCCAGAGCGTCGGGCCGATGTCCGCCACCTTCGCCGCGACCGTGACGATCGTCGAGCGGGTGCCGGAGAAGCTCATCGCCTTCACCGCGACCGGCAAGACCGTGCGCGGGGCCATGGGCAACGTCCGGGCGACCGTGACGGTCCAGGTGGAGGCCGCGGGACCGGACCGGACGACCGTGTCCGTCGACGGCGACGTGGCCCTCGCGGGCGCCCTGGGCAGCGTCGGGCAGAAGGTCGTCGCGAAGCAGGCCGGGAAGGTCACCGCCGCCTTCTCCCGCAACCTGGAGGAGGCCCTCGGCGGGGCCGCACCCGGCCGCTCCGCGATCGGCACCGCCGACTTCGCCGAGCGCTCGCCGGCACCCCCCGGTCCGCCCGCGCCGGTGCTTCCGGCCCACCGGGGTCCGGACCGCTGGACGATCCTCTCCGTGGCGCTGAGCGCGGTGTCGGCGGTGCTCAGCGGGATCGCCGTCTGGCAGAACCGGCGCCGGCGATGACCGCGCCGATGCCCTGGACCGCACCCCGCGTCGAGGCGCAGGGCGAGGTCGAGGCGCTCGCCGCCGAGTGGATCGCGCCGTACGGCCAGGCCGATCACCTCGTGCGGGCGCGCGACTGGCTGGTCCATCTCGCGCCCGCCGCGACGGCCGAGATGCGGATCGCGGCGCTGACCCACGACATCGAGCGGATGTTCCCGGGCGGCCCGGTGCTCCGGCACGCCGACGGGCGGTGGGACGACCCCGACTACCTGTACGCGCACATGCTGCGCTCGGCCGAGGCCGTCACCGTCTGGCTCGGGGGTCTGGGCCCCGTGGCGGCCACCGTCGACGGGGCCGAGATCCGGCGCCTCGTCGGGCTGCACGAGGTCGGCGGGCTCGACGGCGCCGACGAGGTCCAGGCGGCGGACTCGCTGTCCTTCCTCGAGACCCTCGCGGGCCTCACCCGGGACTGGGTCCTGACCGGCGTGTGCTCGCGTCCCCAGGCCGAGCGCAAGCTGCGGTACATGGCGGACCGGGTGCGGATCCCGGCCGCCGCCCGGCACGCGGCGCCCCTGCTGGAGTGGGCGCTCGACCTCCTCCCGGCGGGCGCGGCGGAGGTGGCACGCCGATGACGACGTCGATCGACATCGCGGACGTCCCGGTCCCCGGAATCCCCGGCACCGGCGACCGGGTGCCGTGTGACGACCTCCCCGGCTTCCTCGGCCTCGTCCGCCCGCACCTGCTCTCGTCCCTCGCACCCCAGGAGTAGCCAGTATGGACCAGAACCTGTTCAACGAGATCTGCCTGCAGCAGTTGACCCTGTCCGGGGTGCACGAGGGCGAGACGGTGGCGGTGCTGACCCGCGGGGCCGAGCGCGCGGAGTACGCCGATGCGTTCCTGT
>NZ_BAABIC010000046.1:0-10585 GCF_039542425.1 Pseudonocardia yuanmonensis | reverse complement strand
GGCGCGGCCAGCGCCGCCAGGCCCGGCTCGCGGGCCAGCGCGGCCTCGCCGGCGGTCTCGAGGGCGCGGCGCAGCGGGCGGTGCCGGCCCGAGAGCAGCAGGGCGGTCCCCGTGTCCCGCAGGATCTCCGTGGCGACGAGCGAGTCCCCGCTGCGGGCGGCGTGCTCGGCCGCGGCGTCGGGCCGGCCGGCGGCCACGTACCAGCGGGCCGTCGCCGCCTCGAGCCGCGCCGGGGCGCCGGCGGCGTGCCGGTGCAGCTGCCCGAGCAGGTGGTCGCGCAGCAGGGTCTCCACCCGGTGGAACTCCCGGCCGCGGCCCTCGGGCCGCACCAGGCCCGTCCGCAGGCCGATCGCGTCGAGCACCCCGCCGGCGTCGGCGCGTCCGGAGAGCACCGCGGCGAGCCCGGTCGGCACCGGGTTCACCACGCTGACCCGCCGCAGGAGGTCGAGCTCGGTCGCGTCCAGGTCGGCGAGCGCCTCGCCCTCCAGGTAGTCCGCCACCAGCGGGTGCCCGCCGGAGAAGGCGCGCGCCGCCCCGGGGTCGGCCGGGTCGGCACAGGCCGTCGCGGCCAGGCGGAGGGCGACGGGCCAGCCCGCGGTGCGGGTCTGCAGGACGGCCACTTCGGCCGGGCCGAGGGCCGGCGCCCCGGCGAGGAGGAGCTCCTCGGCCTCACCGGGCGTGAAGCGCAGCAGGTCCGGGCCGAGCTCGCGCAGCCGCCGGGCCACCCGGAAGCGGGCCAGGCCGAGCGGGGGCTCGCTCCGGCCGCACAGCACCACGGCCAGGTCGGGTCGCCGGTCACGCAGGAAGGTGCGTAGCCCGTGGAGGCTCGCCGGGCCGGTCAGCTCGCCGACGTCGTCGAGCACGAGGCGGGGCGGCCGGGGCAGGGCGTCGAGCGCGGCGGTCAGCGTGGCCAGGAACTCGGGGCCACCCGCCTCGGGCCACCCGTGCGGGTCCCGGATCCGGCTCGACGGCGGCACCGTGGGACAGCGGGCCAGGGCGGCCAGCACCGCGGACCAGAGCCGGCCGGGGTCCTCGTCGTCGGCGTCCAGCCGGACCCAGGCGGTCCCGGGACCCGGGCTCGCACGCACCCAGTCCGCCACGGCCGCCGTCTTGCCGAAGCCCGCGGGCCCGCGGACCAGGCCGACGTCGGTGATCCGGTCGAGCGCCGCCCGCACCGCCGCCCGTGGGACGGCCTGCGGTGGGCCGGCGGGGACCCGGATCTTCGCCTCGGGCACCGGTTTCGGGAACAGCACGAACGGCACGAACGTCACCCCCCGACGCGCCGGCAGACTGTTCGACCGGCTGCCAGGCCATGCTGGACCGAGCCTCCGCAGCTCGGCGCCGGGTGTCTGACCCGGCCCGTCGGGCCGAAGGTCCTCCTCACCGCCGGGCCGGGGGCGCAGCCGACGGGGCCGAACGGCGTAGCGTCCCGACGTCCTGGACGGGTGCCGTCCAGCGCCGTTCAGAGCCGTTCAGAGCCGTTCGGCGCCTCCCTCGGTGCCCCTCGGTGCCCCTCGGTGCCCCGCTCGGAGCGGGCCACCGCAGGCCCCGCGCCGTGTGGCTCCGTGCGGGGTGGGCCTGGGTCAGGCCCCGGTCGGCGCCGGTCGGACCGGCAGCCGTTGCGCGGGTCGCCCGCGCAGCACGCGGACCAGCCCGACGATCGCCTCCGCCGGGCCGGCGGGGGCGACCGCCGCGGGCGCCGCCCCCGGCGACGCCACGGGGACACGCACCCGCAGGGCCCCCGGCAGCACCCGGAACCGCAGGGGCGGCGGCAGGCGCAGAGCCTCGCCGTCCACCCCGACCTCGACCAACGGCTTGTCGGAGTCGACCTCGAACTCCGGCGCGTTCCACTGCCGGTAGCCGTGGAAGCTGCGTAGCCGCCCGGTCGCCTGGGCCGCCAGCATCTCCGTGACGTCCCGGCCCCGCTCCACCCGCACGGTGACCAGCCCGAGCACACCGCCGTCGAGCCGGGCACGGGTACCGAACCCGTCGAGCCGGTCCAACCGGTAGTCGCCGTTGGACACGAGCACCATGGCCACCGGCCCGCCGACCTCGCCGTCCGGGCCCCGGAAGCGCAGGTGGGAGCCCTCGGCGCCGGGTCCGAGCAGGTCGGGGGCCATGCGGGCGGTCGTCGCGAGCTTGGCGTCGCGGTAGCCCTCGGACTGCACCACGCCCGCGTAGACGCCGAGCGAGGCGTTGTTGACGAACACCCGGTCGCCCAGCACCGCCAGGTCGATGCGCCGCTCCAGGGCCGGGCCGAACGCGTCGAGCGCGGCCACGACGTCGTCGCGGTCGAGGCCGAGGTCGAGCGCGAAGTGGTTGCGGGTACCCGCCGGCACGACGACGAGCGGGAGGTCGTGCCGCCGGGCGACGTCGGCGACCAGGGCCTGGGACCCGTCGCCGCCCGCCATGCCCAGCACGTCGGCGCCCTGGGCGACGGCCGCCTCTGCGAGCGCCCGCAGGTCGTCGCCCGGTTCCAGCACGACGGGGGTGACCCCGCGGCGGAGGGCCTCGTCCTCGAGCCCGAACCGCGCGACCTTCCCGCCACCGGAGCGCGGGTTCATCAGCAGCACCCCGTGCCCCGCCGCCGGGACGGGACGCAGCCCCGACGGCTCGGGCACGAGGTCGCGCCCCAGGGCGACCCGGGCCAGGCCGGCCGCCACCAGGACGAGGACGACGACGCCGACGGTGCGCAGCACCGAGGCGGTCACCACGAGCAGGACCACGCCGACGAGAGCGAGCAGCGCCACCGTGCAGGCCGCGACCCGCCACGCCCCGCGGCGGACCAGCGCGGTCCACCCCGCGGCGACCGCGATGCCCACCAGCAGCGGGGCCGCGGCGAGCCGCAGCGGGTCCTGCACGAGCGCCACGACCACCAGGGCGATCGCGGCGAGGGCGGCCAGCAGGGCACCCGCCGCCGCGAGGCGCCGCCCCGGACCCGGGCGGGTGCGCCCCGCCGTCCCGACCGCCATCCCGGCCTCCCCGCTCGTCCCGTGTCAGTCCACGAACCAGACCCCGGCCAGGTCGGCCGCGACCAGGCCGCGCTCGGCGGCCATCCGTTCCAGGGCCTCGGCGAGCGTGGAGGAGAGGACCACCACGGTCTCGGTCAGGCCGGGCTCGCCGGCCTCGGCCAGGACCGCGGCGGCCACGGCCCGCGCCCGCTCGGTGCCCTGCTCGGCGTTGACGTCGTCCGACAGCACGGCCAGGACCGCCTCGTACGCCCAGGTCCGGGCCCGAGGAGGGGAGGTCACGCCGAGCACCTCGCCTCAGACGTTCTCGTGCTCCTCGGCGAAGACCTCCCGGAGCTTGTCCTCCTGCTCCTTGGAGAGGTTCGTCGAGATCAGCTCGGCCTGGGTGCCGCGGAACTCGTCGAGCACCTTGTCCTGCACCACGCGCGAGGTCATGAGGAACAGCGCCGACGTGCCCGGCGTGACCTTCTCCCGGACCTCCTTGATGAACCGGTCGTCGATCCCGATGTCGGACATCGAGCCGGCGAGCGCGCCCATCGCCGCACCGACCGCCATGCCGAGCAGCGGAACGAAGAACAGCAGGCCGAACAGCAGACCCCAGAAGCTGCCGCCCAGGGCACCCGCGCCGGACATGCTGTGCAGCTGCTCGGTCTTCGGCTTCTTGCGGCCCTCGGGCCACGTCACGATGGCCGCGTCCTCGAGCGTCAGCAGCTCCTGTTTCTGCAGCCGTTCCACCACGTCCAGCGCGCGCCGGGCGCCGCCCGGGTCGTCGAACTTCCAGACGGTAAGCGTCGCCATGGATCCGCCTCTCCCTCGAGTTGTGGTCGGGGAAGCGACTGTCGTCGCCGCCGCCGGGGCGGGCCTCACCCGACGGGGGCGAACCTCGTCGGGTGCACGATGGGGCCATGCACTTCCGCCACCTCGGCCGCTACGGCTTGCAGATATCCGAGATCACCTACGGCAACTGGCTGACGCACGGCTCGCAGGTGGAGATCGACGTCGCCACGAAGTGCGTGCGCGCCGCCCTGGGGCATGGGGTCACCATCTTCGACACGGCGGACGTCGACGCCGACGGCCGAGCCGAGGAGGTGCCGGGGGCCGCGCTGCAGGGCGAGCGGCGCGAGTCACCGGAGATCTTCACCAAGGTCTACCGGCCCGTGGGCGCATGATGGACCTGGGGATCGCCGGCCGCACCGCCGTCGTCTGCGCCTCCACGCGGGGGCTGGGCCGGGCGTGTGCCGAGGAGCTGGCCCGGGCCGGCTGCACCGTCGTCGTCAACGGGCGGGAGCAGGCCGCCGCCGAACGGACCGCGGCCGAGATCGCCGCCGCGACCGGGGCCGACGTCGTCCCCGTGGGGGCGGACCTCGACACGCCCGGGGGACCGGACCGCCTGCTGGCCGCGGTGCCGCAGGTCGACATCCTGGTGAACAACAACGCGGGCCCGCCCTTCCGGGACTTCCGGGAGATCGACGAACAGGCCCTGCTGGCCGGGGTCCGGGCCAACATGGCCACGCCGATCGGGCTGGTCCAGGCGGTCGTCGACGGGATGGTGGAGCGGCGGTTCGGCCGGATCGTCAACATCACCTCGGGCTCGGTCAAGATGCCGTTGGCGGGCCTGGACCTCTCCAGCGGCGCACGGGCCGGGCTGACCGGGTTCCTCGCCGGCGTCGCGCGGTCGGTGGCGCACGCGAACGTCACGATCAACTTCCTGCTGCCCGGGTCCTTCGCGACGGACCGGCTCGCCGCCGGGCAACGGGTGGCGGCCGAGCAGCAGGGCGTCAGCGTCGAGGAGGTGGCCGCGAACGGGCGTGCGACGATCCCGGCCCGGCGCTTCGGCGAGCCCGCCGAGTTCGGCGCGGCGTGCGCCTTCCTCTGCTCCGCGCAGGCGGGCTTCATCACGGGCCAGAGCCTGCTCATCGACGGCGGCGCGTACCCGGGAGTGCTCTAGATCACGGAGTGGGAATGGCGTCCCCGGCGGTCCCGGTTGCCGCCGACATGAGGATCGGAATCATCGGTGCGGGTTACATCGGCGGCACGCTGACCCGGCGGCTCACCGCCCTGGGTCACGAGGTCCGGGTGGCGAACTCCCGGGCCCCGGAGACGCTGGCGGAGCTGGCCGCGGAGACCGGCGCGACGCCGGTGTGGGCCCGCGAGGCGGCGGCCGACGCGGACGTCGTGATCGTGAGCATCCCGCAGAAGAACACCCCGGACCTCGAGCCCGGCATCGTCTCCTCGGCGAAGCCGGGGGCGCCCGTGATCGAGACGAACAACTACTACCCGCAGCAGCGCGACGGCCGGATCGAGGCGCTCGAGGACGGCACCCCGGAGAGCGTCTGGGTGGCCGGGCTCCTCGGCACCCCGGTGTACAAGGTGTTCAACGGCATCTGGTGGAAGCACCTGCTCGAGCGCGGCGCCCCGCGGGGCACCGAGGGCCGGATCGCGCTGCCCGTCGCGGGCGCCGAGGGTCCCGGCAAGGACACTGTCTTCGCGCTCGTCGACGAGCTCGGGTTCGACCCGGTCGACGGCGGCCCGCTCGAGGAGTCCTGGCGCCAGCAGCCCGGCACCCCGGTCTACGGCAAGGACTACGACGCCGAGCGCGCCCGCGCGGCCCTCGCCGAGGCCACCCGGGAGCGTCCCGCGCAGTTCCGCGCGGCCTGATTCGGCGCGCCGACCGCGTACACCGCGCGGGCTCTCCCGAGAACGCATGCGAAATGGCACGCGCGGTGCACGAATGGCCACTCCCGCGTGACCGTGCTCGACTTTCCCCGGAATCCGTGGAGAATCGGGGCAACCCGCGAGTACGGCGATCGGACGTGAGCGATGGCGAAGATTACGAATATCACCCTGGTGGACGACCTCGACGGCGGTCGGGCGGACGAAACGGTCACGTTCACGCTGGACGGCAAGGAATTCGAGATCGACCTCAGCACGAAGCACGCCTCGGAACTGAGGGAGGCGTTCGCCCCGTTCGTCGGCGCCGCGCGCAGGGCCTCGTCCGGCTCCGGGCGCAGGAACTACGCGCGGGTCCCCTCGTCCTCGGGCAAGACGCGGGAGCAGAACGCCGCCATTCGTGAGTGGGCGGTCTCGGCGGGGTTCCAGGTCTCCGAGCGCGGCCGTATCCCGTCGAACGTGCTCGAGGCGTACGCGAATCGCGGCGCGTCGGCAGCGGCGCCGGAAGCCGGGGACGCGCCGCGGGAAGCCGCCGCGGAACCGGCGGCGGAATCGGAGGCGAAGCCCAAGCGACGCACCCGGAAGAAGGTCGCCGAGGCGAGCTGAGTAACGGCCACCGGAACGGCGCGAAGCACGGGCCTCCGACCCCCGGGTCGGAGGCCCTTGCGCGTGGCGGTGGTTGAGTCGCCTCGTTCCGGCAATGCCTCCCGGGGACGACGAGAGGAGCACGATGCCGGAGCAGGACGGCACGACCGAGCGCACCGTGGTGGTGGTCGGGGCGTCGGGGAACGTGGGGACCGGGTTGTTGCGGGTGCTGAAGGACGTGCCGGACGTGCGGGTGCACGCGGTGTGCCGGCGCCCGCCACCGCCCGTCCCGCCCTACGACGAGGCCGAATGGCACGCCCTCGACCTCACCGCCGCGAACGCCGAGCAGCGCCTCACCGAGCTCTTCACCGGCGCCGACGCCGTCGTCGACCTCGCGTGGGCCATCCAGCCGGTGCGCGACGAGGCGCGGCTGCGGCGCACGAACGTCGACGGGACCGCGGCCCTGCTGCGCGCGGTCCGGCGCTCCGGTGTCGGCCAGTTGGTGTTCGCGTCGTCCCTGGGGGCCTACGCCTCCTCCCCGCCGGACCCGGCCCGGCCGGTGGACGAGAGCTGGCCCGTGACCGGGCAGCCGCGCTCCGCCTACAGCCGGGACAAGCTGATCGTGGAGCGGATGCTCGACGCGTTCGAGCGGGACAACCCGGGCGTCGCCGTGGCGCGGGTCCGGCCGACGCTGGTGGTGCAGCGCGACGCCGCGCGCGAGATGACCCGGCTCTTCCTCGGCCCGATCGTGCCCCATGCACTGTTCGGCCTGCTCGCCGCCGGCAAGGTGCCCCTGTTCCCGATGCCGACCGACACCGTGCTGCAGTTCGTGCACGCCGACGACCTGGGCCGGGCGTTCGTCGAGATCCTCGACCGCCGGTCCCGCGGCGCCTTCAACATCGCCGCCGACGCCCTCGACGCCCGTGAGCTCACCGCCCTGATCGGCGCCCGTCCGGTCCCGGTGCCGCACGAGGTGGCCCGGCTCGTGATCGGTCTCCTGTTCCGGCTGCACGCGCTGGCGCTGTCCCCGGGCTGGTTCGACGTCGCGGTGCGCACCCCGGTCATGGACACCGGGAAGGCGCGGCTGGAGCTGGGCTGGGAGCCGAAGATCGGCACCGCGGAGGGGGTGCGGATCCTGCTCGAGGCCGTGGTCGAGGACGCGACCTCGCCGAGTCCCGCACTCGCCGTCGGATGACCGCGCTGCTCGCGGTCGTCGAGGGCCTGCGGGAGCGCGCGGTCACGGACGACCCGGAGGCCGAGGACGGCTGGACCGTCGACGAGCACGTGCACGAGCTGGGCACCGAGACGCCGGGCGACCCGGTGCCGGGCGGGATCTGGGAGCGCGCGACGGCGCTCGTGCGGGACTACGACTTCACCCCGCCCGAACTGCTGCGGGCCGTCTACCTGCGGGACTCCGCGCTGCTCGGCCGGGACGTCCTGCTCGACGGCCGGTTCGGCCCGCTGCGGTTCCTCATGGGCGTGCGGATCACCGAGGTCGTCGACCTCGTCGACGAGGACGGGTGGCGGATCTGGGGCTGGGCGTACGCGACCCTCGACGGGCACCTGCAGTGCGGGCAGGTGCTGTACCGGGTGGCCAAGCACCGGGCGTCCGGCCGGGTGGAGTTCCGGGCGAGCGTGCGCTGGAAGGCCGATCCGCGGCTCGGCCCCGTGTTCGGGCTGGGCTGGGGCCTGTTCGGGCGACACAGCCAGCTCCGCTTCTACCGGCGCATCGGGGAGCGCCTGCGGGCGCGGGCGGTGCTGGAGCCGCCCGGACACCGCACCCCGGGCCCGGGTCCGCTCGTCCTGGTCCCGGGCGACGCCCGGCCGGACCCGTGGGACCGCGTCCGGCTCCGGGTCGCGCATCCCGTGCGCGGGCGGCGGATCCTGCTCCCGGCGGCCGAGCGGGCCTGAGCGGCCGCCGGGAGGGATCGCGGCTCAGAGCGCGGCGCGGACCACGTCGGCCACCGGGGTGAGCGGGCGGCCGAGCAGCTCGGGCAGGTCGGTGCTCTCGATGTCGAGGTCGCCGCGCGCGATGCTCTCGTCGAGCGCGACGACGAACCCGGCCGTGCCCTCGTCGAGCCCCGCGCCGGTGAGGATGCCGGTCAGATCGTCGCCGCCCACCGGCCGGTAGTCGACCTCCCGGCCGCTGACCTCGCTGATCACGGCCGCGAGCTCCTTGAACGTGAACGGCGTGCCGGCCAGCTCGTAGACCTTCCCGGCGTGCCCCTCACCGGTCAGCACGACCGCGGCGGCCTCGGCGTAGTCGCGGCGGGCGGCCCCGGCGACCCGGCCGTCCCCCGCCGCGGCGACGATCGCGCCGCGGGAGAGGTAGTCGGCGAGCTGCGCGGTGTAGTTCTCGACGTACCAGTTGTTGCGGAGCAGGGTGTGCGGGACGCCCGACGCGGCCAGCAGCTCCTCGGTGGCCTTGTGCTCGGGCGCGAGCGGGCTCCCGGTGGTGTCGGCGCGTGTGATCCCGGTGTACGCGATCAGCTCGACGCCGGCCGCCGCGGCCGCGTCGACGACGTTGCGGTGCTGCTCGACCCGCTTCCCGACCTCGTTGCCGGAGACCAGCAACAGCCGGTGGACGCCGGCGAGGGCGGCCCGCAGCGTCTCCGGCCGGGCGTAGTCGCCCCGCCGGACCCGGACGCCGCGGGCGGCGAGCGGCGCCGCCTTCTCCGGGTCCCGGACGACCGCGACGATGTCGCCCGCCGGGACGCCCCGCTCGAGCAGGGCCTCGATCGCCAGGGCGCCGAGGTGCCCGGTCGCTCCCGTGACTGCATAGGTGGTCATGTGCCGTCGCCTCCTGAGGTGATGTGCGCTTCGACAGTACTAACTATTCGGAAGCGCCTGCATTCCAGGAGGCGCGGTATTCTGCGGGCGTGACCACACGAGCCCCGGACCCGGCACCCGTCTGCGACCCGTCGGACGAGCTCGTGACCTCGGTGTTCGCCCGCAACTGCGCGTCTCGCACGGCCCTGGAGGAGATCGGGGGCAAGTGGGGGATCCTCGCCCTGCTCGCGCTCGGCGAGGGCGCGTACCGGTTCAACGCCCTGCGCCGCCGGGTGGACGGGGTGAGCGAGCGGATGCTGTCACAGACCCTGCAGACCCTCGAGCGGGACGGCCTGGTGACCCGCGAGGTGCACAGCACGATCCCGCCGCGCGTCGAGTACTCGCTCACCACGCTCGGCGGCAAGGTCGCCGAGCGCCTCCGCGGGCTCGCGGACCTGCTCGAGGCCTCGGTCCCCGAGATGACCGCCGCCCGCGAGCGCTACGACGCCCGGGGGACCTGACCGGTCAGAAGAACCCGTCGCGCGCGACGGGCGGGGTGCGCGGGGACCAGCCCAGCGCCGTCGAGATCGCGGTGGCGGTCTCGAGCAGCACGGGCACGGTCTCGTCGCGCAGCCGCTCGGGGGCGAGCCGGCCGGCCGACGTCGAGGAGGCGAGGGCCGCGACCACGGCGCCGGTCCGGTCCCGCACCGGCGCGGCGGCGGAGACCAGCCCCTCCTCCAGCTCGCCGTCGACGATCGACCAGCCCTGCTCGCGGACCTGCGCGAGGACCATCCGCAGCTCGGCGGGGTCGGTGACCGTCCGGGGAGTGTGCCTGCGCAGCGGCGCCTCCTCGAGGAAGCGCGAGATGCTCGCCGGGCCGGCCCACGCGAGCAGCACCCGGCCCATGGACGTGGCGTGCGCCGGGACCCGGGAGCCGACGGCGACGTTGAGGCTCATGATCCGCCGGACCGGCACGCGGGCGACGTAGACCGCGTCGAACTCGTCGAGCTCGGCCAGGGACGCGGACTCGCCGGTGCGCTCCGCGAGGCGGAGCAGGTGGGGCTGGGCGAGCTCGATCCGCGCGTTGGTGGCGGTGTAGTGCTGGCCGATCGTGAGCACCCGCGGGGTCAGTGACCAGCGGGTTCCGTGGTTGGCCACGTAGCCGAGCCGCTGCAGCGTGAGCAGCAGCCGGCGCACGGCGGGGCGGGAGAGCCCGGTCTTCGCGGCGAGCTCGGCGAGGGTCGGGTTCGTCATGTCCTCGTCGAAGGCGAGGAGCACCGCGAACCCGCGTTCGAGGCTCTGGACGTAGTCCCGTTCGCTCCCTCGCTCGGTCTCCCCGCTGTTCACCCTCCCCATCCTTCCGTACCGCTTTCGCGAGCGAGGGCTTGACCGCGGCGCGTGGCGTAGGGCACTCTCGGCCCCGTTGAACGCAAAGCGTTCAACTTGTACGCAAAGCGTACGGCCACCGCACAGGGAGGTGCGAGATGACGGTCCCGCCCCGGGAGCTGCGCAACGCCTTCGGGCGGTTCGCCACCGGTGTCACCGTGGTGACCTGCCGGAACGACGAGGGGACCCCGCACGGGGCGACGGTC
>NZ_BAABIC010000045.1:0-11396 GCF_039542425.1 Pseudonocardia yuanmonensis | reverse complement strand
TGATCGAGGGCGTGATCCCGACGCACCCGCTCGACGTCCAGGACGCGCTGATCCACTACGCCCGCAAGGGCGCGATCATCAACTCCACCTACCAGCTCTGACCGGAACGAACGGCGCTCTCGCTCACCAGATGTGAGCGAGAGCGCCGTTCGTGCAGTCCGCCCGCGTCAGTGCACGTAGCGGGTGGCGGGCGTGCCGGGCGGGTTGAACCGGCCCGGCACCGCGTCCGGGTTGGGCACGCAGACCTCGGCCTCCAGCCCGTCCGGGTCCCGGAAGAACAGGCTGAGCACGGGGCCGAAGTCCGTGACGAAGTCGTCGCACGCCCCGCGCTCCAGCAGCCGCCGCCGGATCTCCTCGAAGGACTCGATCGACGCGGCCTGCAGCCCGAGGTGGTCGAGCCGGCCCCGGCCGAGCATCGGCGTCTGCCGTTCGGCCTCGGTGTTCCCCTCGACCTCGAACACGTTCAGCTCGGTGTGCGGGCCGATGTCGACGATCGAGAAGCGGAACCCGTCCTCCTTCTTGTCGTTGGCGACCGTCGCCCCGAACACCTCCCCGTAGAAGGCGTGGAAGCGGTCCGTGTCGGCGGTGATCACGGCGACGTGGTTGAGCCCGTCCAGCAGCATCCGCGCAGGTTAGGGCGCTCGGCCGCCGCCGCGGTAGGGCCGACCGGCGCCGCTGTGAAGGGGATCGACGGATTGCCCCTTCGTCGGAGGGGGCCTCGACTCGGGGCCGCTGGGTTCTCAGGGCGTGAACGGCACCCCCACCAGCTCCTTGGCCCGCGCGACGGCCGACTCCATCGGGTACCACTTCCGCGTCACGATCTTCTGGGCGTAGAGCCCGCCGCCGGCCTGGATGTTCGTGACCAGCCGCCAGCCGCCGTAGGTGTCGGCGGTGAGGTCGCGGATCACGTGGAAGAGCCGCAGCCGCGTCTCGCCGTCGAACTCCGGGTTGGCCTGCATGTACTTGCGCACCGCGGGCCCGATCTCGGGGTTCTGCAGGTCCGCGAGCGAGGGCGCGGTGACGATCGAGCCGCCGGCGATGTCGTGCAGGCTCTGCACGAGCCGGTCGTAGTGCGACGCCGCGTAGTACTTGCCCGCGTTGGTGTACAGCTCGTCCGGGAACGCCGCGCCGTTGTCGCCCACGTGGCAGTGGGTGATCGCCGCCTCGAGCGAGGCACGGATCAGCGTGGCCTGGATGATCATGTCGTCGATCTTGTCCCGGACGTGCGCCACGGACTCGGTACCGTTCGCCTGCGCGATCAGCTGGGCGAGCCCGACCAGCAGGTCCGCACCGTCCGCCATCGACGACAGCCCGCCGAGCCGCTCCCACAGGCCGAGCGAGTGCGCGAACACGGTGGCGTACCTGGTCTGCCCGTCGAGGAAGATGCGCTCGGTGGGGACGAACACGTCGTCCAGGATCACGAACGACTCGGGGTAGGACACCGGCCCCGAGACCGGGAAGGTCCCGGTGTCGGCGTGCCGCGGCGCGTAGCTGACGTCGACGATCTTCACCCCGGGCGCGTTGACCGGGATCATGCATGCGATCGCGTAGTCCTCCTCCCCCGGCTTCATGCCCTTGGTCGGGATGACCATGAGCTCGTGGCCGAGCGAGGCGGCGGTGATGTGCAGCTTGGCCCCGCGGACGACCACGCCGTCGTCCCGGCGCTCGACCACGTGCACGTACGAGTCGGGGTCCTCCTGCTGACCCGGCCGGACCTTCCGGTGCCCCTTCGCGTCCGTGATGCACTGCGTGATCCGGATGTCCTCGGCGCGGGCGCGCGCGACGAAGGCGTTGATCCGCTCGACCTCCTCCGGGCAGGAGTCCATGATCCGGCCCGCGGCGGTCAGCAGCGTCATGATCGAGGTGTAGGTGACGTGCGCGAGCATGCCCATGTCGTGCACGAAGTCGATGTGCTCGCGCAGGCCGGCTGCGTCCGTCGGGACGTCGGAGAACGGGCTGTGGTCGCCGGTCGGGTCGTAGACCTTGTCGTAGCCCTCGGCGATGAGCTGCGCGCTCCGGCCGAGGATCGGGTGGTCGGCGATCCGCTCGACCAGCTCGCCCTCGAACCAGACCTTGCGGCCGTCGTCGAGGGAGGCCAGGTACTGCTCACCGGTCTTCATGCACGGTCCTTTCCGGGTGGGTCTCCACGCCGACGCTGCGCAGCAGGAGGTCGGTGAAGCCGTCGATGATCTCGGTCATGGACAGGTCGCCGTCGGGGCGGAACCACGCCTGGACGGAGTTGAGGGTCGCCAGGATCGACGCCGCGGTGAGCCGCGGGTCGAGGTGCGCGGCGAAGGCGCCCTCGCGCTGCCCCTGGCGGACGATCTCGCGGATCGAGCGCTCGTAGGTGTCCCGGCGCGCGATGATCTCGGCGAACCGCTCGGCGGGCAGCCCGGAGAACTCGGCGTTGAACACCCGGATCTTGATCAGGTTCTTCTCGGTGCCGCGCAGGTGTCGCTCGATCGCCAGCCGCAGCTTGTCGACGGCCGGGGCGCCGGAGGCGAGCAGCTCCTCGCCGAGCGCCGCGGTGTTCAGATGGGCCTCCTCGACGATCGCGTGGAGGAGGTCCTCCTTCGTGTTGATGTAGTGGTAGAGGCTGCCCTTGAGCATGCCGGCGGCCTCGGCGATCTCGCTGATGCTGGTGCCCGCGTAGCCCTTGCGTCGGAACAGCTCCGCCGCGGCGTCGACGATCTGCTCGTAGCGCGACGGGCCGAGGTCGCGGCCGCGGGCCTTGGGCGCCACCGAGCGGCGGTGCGGCGGCACGGACCGCCCGATACCACTCTCCGGCACCAGCGTCTCCTGCGACTCGGCGGTCCGACGAACACCGACGCTAGCTGCGGATCTGCTACTGGTCAACCGTTCGGTCGGGAGTTGTCGACCGATCGTTTGGGCAGCTCCGCCGCTAGTGTCCCGGCGGGACCCGCGTGATCAGGAGGGACACGGATGTCACCGCGCTACGGCGACTACCAGCTGGAGATCTACCTGGCCGGCACGCGGGGCCTGCAGCCCCGCTTCCCGGTGGACTTCGCCGGGATGGAACGGCGGGCGGCCGAGGCGCTGCCGCCGTGGGTGCTCTCCTACGTCGCGGGCGGGGCCGGCGACGAGCGGACCCAGCGGGCGAACGTGACCGCCTTCGAGAAGTGGGGCCTCGTGCCGCGGATGATGGAGGGCGCCCACGAGCGCGACCTCTCCACCACGCTGTTCGGCCTCGAGCTGCCGCACCCGCTCTTCCTGTGCCCGATCGGCGTGCTCGGCATCTGCTCCCAGGACCTGCACGGTGACCTGGCCACCGCCCGCGCCGCCGCGCGCACCGGTGTCCCGATGATCGCCTCGACGCTCTCCCAGGACCCGATGGAGGAGGTCGCGGCGGCGCTCGGGGACACGCCCGGGTTCTTCCAGCTCTACCCGCCCAACGACCGCGACCTGGCCGTGAGCTTCATCCGGCGGGCCGAGCGGGCGGGCTTCAAGGCCCTCGTCGTCACCCTCGACACGTGGGTCACGGGCTGGCGGCCACGCGATCTCAACACGGCCAACTTCCCCCAGCTCCGCGGCTTCTGCCTCGCCAACTACACCTCCGACGAGCACTTCCGGAAGCGCCTCACGAGCTCCGACCCGGCCGAGGTCGTCGGTCTGTTCGCGCGGACCTTCGGCCACTCGATGCGCTGGGAGGACCTGACCTGGATGCGCGAGGCCACCTCGCTGCCGATCGTGCTGAAGGGCCTCTGCCATCCCGACGACGTGCGCCGGGCCGTGGACCTGGGCGCCGACGGCATCTACTGCTCCAACCACGGCGGCCGCCAGGCCAACGGCGGGTTGCCGGCCCTGCAGAGCCTGCCGGAGGTGGTCGAGGCGGCCGGCGACGTCCCGGTGCTGTTCGACTCGGGCGTGCGCAGCGGCACCGACGTGGTCAAGGCACTCGCGATGGGCGCCACCGCCGTCGGCACCGGGCGCCCGCACGTCTACGCCCTGGCGGTCGGCGGGGAGGAGGGCGTCGTGCACCACCTGCGCTCGTTCCTGGCCGAGGCGGACCTGCTGATGGCGGTCGACGGCTACCCGGATCTCGCCCGGCTGCGCGCGGCGGGCCTGCGCCGGGTGGACTGACCCTGCCGCACCTCGATCGCCTTCCGGACCTGCTCCGCGCCTTCATCCGGTTCTGCCACGCCGAGCGCGGGATCAGGGCCCAGCACACGCAGGACACGCTCACGTCGGTGGACACCTACGAGGCGGAGTACCGGCGGCTGATCCGTGCCGACCGCAGACAGGGACCGGAGGCGCTGCTGGAGGCGGTCGGGGCGCTCGGCGACGACGTCGGCATGCCCGCTTCGCCCCGGGAGTGGGGCCTCGGCAGGCTCGCCGAGTTCGTCGGCGGATCCGCGGCCCTGGACTCCCTGTCGACGGCGGAACTGCCGGACACCTACCGAGCTGGGACGACGAGCTCTTGACCTGAACCGAGCTTCAGGTCGCAGTGTGGTCCGCATGACACGGACTGCGATCGTCACCGGTGCGGGGCAGGGCTTCGGGCTCGCCCTCACCGTCGCCCTCGCCCGGCGTGGGACCACCGTGGTGGCCTGCGCCCGGGACGCCGGACGGCTGCGCGGCGCGCTCGACGGGGTGCCGGGCGTCGTCGCGCTGCCCGGCGACGTCACCGACCCCGGCTTCCGCGCCGAGCTCGCCGCGACGGCGGGCGGGCGGCTGGACCTGCTGGTGCACAACGCCGGCGAGCTCGGCCCCTCGCCGCTGCCCCGGCTGGCCGACTACCCGCTCGACGCCCTGCGTGGCGTCCTGGAGACCACCGTCCTGGCCCCGCTGGGCCTCACCCGGGAGACCCTGCCCGCCCTGCGCGCGGCCGGTGGCACCGTCGTCACGCTGAGCTCCGACGCGGCCGTCGAGGCCTACGAGGGCTGGGGCGGGTACGGGGCGGCGAAGGCCGCGCTCGACCACCTCGCCGCGGTGCTCGGGGTGGAGGAGCCGGGGCTGCGCGTGTACGCCTTCGATCCCGGGGACATGCGCACCGCGATGCACCAGCGGGCCTTCCCGGGCGAGGACATCTCGGACCGCCCGGAGCCCGGCACGGTGGTGCCGGCACTGCTGCGGCTGCTCGACGACCGCCCGCCGTCCGGCCGCTACACCGCGGCGGACCTGCGGGTGGCGTCGTGAGGCCGGTCCCGCCCGGATCGGTGGCCACCGCCCCGCCGCCAGTGCGCGACGGTGTGCGGCTCATGGTCGCGCGGGCGCGGCGGCCGCTGCGCCACCGGCGGTTCACGGACCTGCCCGACGCGCTGGAGCCCGGGGACCTGCTCGTGGTGAACACCTCCGACACCGAGCCCGCCGCCCTCGACGGCACGCGCGCGGGCAGGCCGGTGGTCCTGCACGTGTCCGGGCCCGCCCCGGGCGGGACGTGGCTCGTGGAGCTGCGGACGCCGGACGGGCACCGGGTCCTCGACGGCCGGGTGGGCGACGTGGTCCGGCTGCCGCGCGGGGTGACCGCGACCCTGCTCTCCGGCGGGTCGCGGATCTGGCGGGCACGGATCCCGGTCGAGGGCGGGCTGCGCCGGTACCTGGCCGCGGCCGGGCGCCCGATCACCTACTCCTACCTGCGGGGACGTCCCGCGCTCGCCGAGTACCGCACCGTCTTCGCCCGTCCGGACGGCCGCTTCGGCAGCGCGGAGATGCCGAGCGCGGGGCGCCCGTTCACCCCCGCGGTGCTCGACGGGCTGCAGGCGCGCGGGATCGGCGTCGCGGAGCTGGTGCTGCACACCGGGGTGTCCTCGCTCGAGGCGGGCGAGACCCCGCTGCCCGAGCGGTACCGGGTCCCCCTCGCCACGGCCGAGGCCGTCGCCGCGACCCGTGCGGCCGGGCACCGGATCGTCGCGGTGGGGACCACCGTGACCCGGGCGCTGGAGACCGTCGCCGAGCCCGACGGCACGGTGCGGGCGGGCGAGGGCACGACCGAGCTGGTCCTGGGCCCGGACCGGCCGGCCCGCGTCGTCGACGGGCTGGTGACGGGCTGGCACGAGCCGGAGGCCTCGCACCTGCTCCTGCTCCGTGCGGTCGCCGGGCGGCGGCTGGTCGAGCGGGCGTACGCCGCCGCGCTCGACGAGGGCTACCGCTGGCACGAGTTCGGCGACTCCTGCCTGCTCCTGCCGTGAGGCGTCAGCCGGGCGCGCCCACGGGCGGCTCGACGACCGGGGCGGGCGCCGCCACCTGCTCGGGCTCCCGGCGGCGCGGCAGCTCCCGGGTGAGGAACAGGCTGAGCAGGGCGATCCCGGCCGCGGCCAGCAACGCGATCTTCAACCCGACGAGCTGGGCCTGCGCGTACTCCCCGAGCAGCACCTCCACCTCCGGACCCGGGATGCCGGCCGAGGTCAGCGCGGCGCGGGCCTGGTCGAGGGAGAGGAACGAGATCCCCTGCTCCAGGGCGGTGCCGACCTGCGCCCGCGTCGCGTCGGACACCGGCGCCGCCGCCACCCCCGTCAGGCTCACCCGGGCCAGCGTGCCGAGCAGGAACGAGCCGATCAGGGCCGTGCCGAGCGAGGAGCCGAGGTTCTGCGCGGTGTACTGCAGCCCGCCGGTCTCGCTGCGCTCGGCCTCCCCCACGCTGGACTGGGCCACGTTGCCCAGCTGCCCGGCGAGCAGCCCCATCCCGATGCCGAGGAGGCCGGTGGCCAGGGCGAACGACAGGTCGTCGAGCTCCGGCCGGACGGTGCCGACCAGCCACAGCGTGGCCACGCACAGCACGAGGAACCCGGTCCGCACCACGGCACGCGGCGCCGCGATCCGGTTCACCATCGGCGCGGCCATCGACGTGACCAGCATCGTGAGCGACACCGGCAGCAGCCGCAGCCCGGTCGAGAAGGCGTCCAGACCCTGCACCACCTGCAGGTACAGCGGGATGGTGAAGAAGACGCCGAGCAGGATCAGGTTCTGGGCCAGCAGGCTCGACAGCGCCGCGCGCAGCGGCCGGATCGCGAGCAGCGCCCAGCGCACGAGCGGGTCCCGGCCCTGCTCCTCGCGGTGGCGCACCCAGCCGCGCAGCAGCCCGAGGAGGACGAGGCCGGCCGTGATCACGAAGAGGGTGGGCGCGAAGCCGAACACCGTGAACGGCGGGTTGCGCGGCTCGAGCCAGCCCCAGGCGCTGCTCTGCAGGGCGCCCAGCACCACGAGCGCGAGCCCGGCCACGGACAACGCCGCCCCCACCAGGTCGAGCCGCCGGCGCGGTCCGGTCGCCGGCGCGTCGCCGATCCAGCGCAGCATCAGCAGGATCGCCACGACGACCACGACCTCGCCGGCGAACACGACGCGCCAGCTCAGGTAGGTCGTCGCCCACCCGCCGAGGATCGGGCCGACGGCGATCCCGGCGCCCGCGAGCCCGCCCACGACGCCGTAGGCGACGGCCCGGTCGCGGCCGTGGTAGTTGCCGCCCACCAGGGCGGCGAGGGCCGGGAGCACGAGCGCGCCGCCGAGCCCCTCGATCACCGACCAGCCGAGCACCAGCACCCACAGCGTCGGCGCGAGCGCGGTGATCCCGGAGCCGACGCCGTAGACGACCAGCCCGATCGCGAACGCGCGACGCCGCCCGAGGATGTCCCCGACCTGGCCGCCGGTGATCAGGAAGGCGGCCATGACCAGCGTGTAGAGGGTGATGGCGCCCTGGATGGCCGCGACCGTGGTGTCGAAGTCCGCGACCAGCGCACTGATCGACACGTTCATGACGGCCGTGTCGAGCACGACCAGGAACTGCGCGGCGCCGAGTGCGATCAGCGGCTTCCAGCGGTTCACCCGTGGCCGTCCGTGGTCGGGTCCGCCGCGGCCACTTTCCCCGTCTCGATCGCCCGGCACAGGGCGGCGTGATCGGCCTCGGTGCGATCGGCGTAGGCCCGGGCGAAGTCGGCGACCGCCCGGTCGAAGGTGGCCGACGAACCCAGGTAGGCGGCGATCGCGATCCGGTCCCCGCTCCGCGCGTGCGCACGGGCGAGGGTCTGTCCGCAGATCTCCGCGTAGAGCCCCAACCCGCGCGGGCGCAGGCTCTCGACCTCGATCGAGCCCTTCCAGTCCCGCAGCTGGCGCAGGTAGAAGTCGCGGTCGCGACCGTCGACCCCGGTCGCCCGCTGCCAGCCCAGGAAGATGTCGCCCACCGTCTGCATCAGCCGCTGCCCCTCGACGACCCGCTGCCCCGCCGTGGCCTGCGGGGCAGGGCCCAGCACGGACTCGAGAGCCGACGGGCCCGCCTCCTTGGCCTGCAGGAACAGCGGATCGCGGGCGTCGCGGCCGAGGAAGAGCAGCATCCAGCACCGGGTGCCGACGCTCCCGACCCCGACGACCTTGTGGGCGATGTCCACGGGCCGGTACTGCTCGAACAACCGCCGGCGGTCCGGGGGCAGGCTCTCCCGGTAGCCCGCGAGCAGCTCGTGGATGCCGTCCTCGATGCCGCGCCGCTCCACCTCCTCCGGGTAGAGGTCGCGGACCGGCACCACGATCGGCGGCGCGCCGACGATGCGCGGGGCGCCGTCGACGACCGCCGTGAAGCGGTCCAGCGCACCCAGGTTGTCGCGCGAGCGGGCCTTGGCGAGGTCCCGCTCCATCCGGGCCCGCCGCGGCGCGGCGACGCGGCGCCGGTAGCGCGCCCACAGCTCGTCGGTCTCGACGAGCGCGTACCAGACGTCGAGGTTGGTCATCTCCGCGAACCCACGCATCGCCCGGCGGTAGGCGCGCACCGCCCCCTCCACCGCCGCGCGGCGGTCCCGGGTGCGGAAGCCGCGGTCCCGCCCGGCGACCTCGACGCTGGCCGCCAGCCGCTTGACGTCCCACTCCCACGGCCCGCGCAGGGTCTCGTCGAAGTCGTTGACGTCGAAGACGAGCCGGCGCTCCGGCGAGGCGAAGAACCCGAAGTTGGCCAGGTGGGCGTCGCCGCAGAGCTGTGCGTCGATCCCGCTGACCGGGGTGTCGGCGAGGTCGGCGGTCATCACCGCCGCCGAGCCGCGCAGGAACGCGAAGGGTGACAGCGCCATCCGGGCGTACCGGATCGGCAGGAGGTCCTGCACCCGGCCGACGTCCTGCGCGGCCAGGATCTTCAGCGCCCCCTTGCCGCGCCGGGCCGGCAGCTCCGCGTGGCTCGAGCGCGGGACCGACGACCGGGCGGCCCGGCCGAGCTCGATCCGCTCGGCCGGGCCCGTCATGGACGGCCGCCGCGGCGAGGGTGCCGCCGGCACGGGAGGAGCGGCGGTGCGGGTCATCGGACTTCCTTCCCACGCGTCGGGACGAGACCGACGAGCAGCCCCACCGCGATCACAACGACCAGCAGCAGCCACAGCAGCGCGCTGAGGGTCACCGTGAGCAGGTACACGTCCACCGGGTCGCGGTTCTGCAGCACGACCACCAGGGTGAGGACCGCCACCACGAGGGCGACGACCTGCCGGGTGCCGATGCCGCGGCGACCGCGGCCGGTGGGCCGCTGCGTCGTCATCCCGGCTCCCGGTCAGACGGTCTCGCGCGTCTCGCGGACCAGGGCCCAGATCACCGCGATGTCGAGGGCGATGATCACCAGCGACCAGATCGGGTAGTGCGGGATGAACAGGAAGTTGGCGATGATGCTCAGCGAGGCGAGCATGATGCCGACGATGCGGGCCCAGGTCTGGCCCTGGATCACCGCGAGGCCGGTGAGCGCGACCGCCGCGCCGAGGATCAGGTGGACCCAGCCCCACGCGGTGACGTCGAAGGAGTAGATGTAGTTCGGCGTGGCCACGTAGACCTCGTCGCGGAACAGCGCGGCGATGCCGGCCAGCGCCTGACAGACGCCGGTCACGATCAGCACCGTGCCGGCGAACATCGCGAACCCGGTCGCCCAGGCCGCCGCACGCGTCGACGACGCGGTCGGCGGGCGTGTGCTCGTGTCACTCATGACGTTTCCTCCTCGAGCCGTGGTGGGCTCACGGTCGGCGTCCCCGGCGTGCGGCGCCTCGCCCGCTCCGTGTGACTTCGGGGTCCACTGGCGGGGGTTCGGCCGGGACCGCCGGCCGAGCCGGCGTCCGCCGGCACGGGGGTCACCCGCGGAGGGTGAGCGCGGGTGCCGTCGCGATCAGGCCGCGCTCGTACCCGGCGAGCACGGCGGTACGGCGACTGCTGACGCCGAGCTTCCCGTAGATCGAGCGCACGTGGGTCTTCACCGTGTTCACCGAGACGGACAGGTCCACCCCGATCTCCTCGAGCGAGAGCAGGGAGGGCAGCAGCGCGAGGACCGCCCGCTCGCGCTCGCTCAGCGCCGCGGCCGGGGACCCGGTGGTCGCGGACACGGCGAGCGCGGCGCCGGCGAAGGAGCCCGCCGCCCCGGGACCCCCGTGCAACTGCACGAGCAGCCGGCGCACCTCCTGCCCGGCCCCCGCGAACGGGCGCAACGCGTCCAGCGGCTCGGCCAGGGCCAGGGCCCGCTCCAGTGCCTCGCGGGCCGCGGCCCGCTCCCCCGCCCCCGCGGCGAGGGTCGCCTCGACCAGCCACGCCTCGACCTCGGTGACGCCGAGCAGCGGCGTCCCGCACTCCACCAGCGCCCGGTGCGCGGCGGCGCGGGCCCGGTCGTCGCGGCCCGCGGCGAGATCGGTCCAGGCGCGCAGGAGCGCGCTCTCTGCGGTCTCCCCGACGCGCTGCACCAGCCAGCCGTGCACGCTGCGGGCCGCCGTCGGATGGCCGAGGTCGAGGGCCGCGCGGTGCTCCAGCAGCGCCGCGACGGCGACGACGTGCGGGTCGAGCGGTTCGTCGCCCAGCTCGGCCCGGGCGTGCTGCAGCCGGTCCAGGCCGCGGGCGCGGTCGCCGTGGGCCCCGCCCGCACCGTCGATGTCCGCGGCGGCCCGCAGCACGTCCAGACCGAACCGCAGCTCGGTGGGGGCCCGGCCGGTGTGGTCGAGCCCGGCCTCGGCGAGCCGCAGGGCGTCGCCGGGCTCGGCGCGGAGCAACGCGGCGTGCGCGAGCACGGCCGCCGCGCCGGCCGCCCAGGCGGAGTGCCGCAGCCCGGACCGCTCCGCGCGGGCCAGCGCCGCCTCCCCCGCGTGCCGTGCCCCGGCCGCGTCGCCCTCCGCCACGGCCGCGACCGCGCGCAGGGCCAGCGCCTGCACCGCGAGGTGCACGAACCCGTGCCGGTCGGCGAGCTCCAGCGCCTCGGCCAGCAGCGGCGGCGCGATGCCGGGCTCGCCCACCCGTACGGCCGTGAGGGCACGGGCGAGCAGGCCCAAGGCCCGCACCCCCGGCTGGTGCGGCAGCACGTCGGGATCGCGGCGATCGGGCGTGGCGGGCACCGCGCCCAGCTCCTCGGCCGCCGCGCGCAGCGCGGCCAGCTCGAGGGGCGGGTCCTCGGGCCAGCGCAGCGCGCGGGTGGCCGGCGGCCCGCCCACGGCGGTCCGGGCCAGCGC
>NZ_BAABIC010000044.1:0-16070 GCF_039542425.1 Pseudonocardia yuanmonensis | reverse complement strand
GCATCACACTCGGCCGCCCGCGCGGGATCACCGCCGCCTGGACCGAGGACCCCACCGGGCTGGTCCAGATCGAGGAACCCTTCCCCGAGCCGATGCTCCTCGCCAGCACGATCGAGCTGACCGACGGGCTCGCGGCCCGCAGCGTGAGCGGCCAGGGCCGGCTCGCCGAGGTGGCCGACACCGCCCGCTACGACCGCAAGCACACGCACTGCGACACCCTGGTCATCGGTGCCGGTCCGGCCGGGCTGCTCGCCGCGCGCACCGCGGTCCGGGCGGGGGAGAGCGTCGTCCTGCTCGACGACCGGCCCGTCGCCGGCGGCAGCCTGACCGGTACCGAGCGGATCGCCGGGCGCCCGGCGCTGCAGTTCGTCGCCGACACCGTCGCCGAGCTCGCCGCCCACCCCGACGTGCTGCACCTGCAGCGCACCACCGCCTTCGGGCACTACGACGACGGCTTCGTCCTGGCGCTGGAGCGGCGGACGGACCACCTCGGCGCGGCCGCACCCCGGCACCGCTCCCGGCAGCGGGTGCACCGCATCCGCGCCGAGCAGGTCGTCGTGGCCACCGGCGCCCACGAGCGGCCGATCGTGTGCACCGACAACGACCGCCCGGGCATCATGCTGGCCGCGTCGGCGCGGGACTACCTGCACCGCTACGGCGTCCTCGCCGGTCGCCGGGTCGTCGTGTTCACCAGCGACGACGCCGCCTACGCCGCGGCGACCGACCTGTCCGACGCCGGTGCCGAGGTCACGGTCCTCGACGCCCGCCCGGTCCCGCCCGCGCACTGGGTCACCCGGTGCGCCGAGCGCGGCGTGGCCGTGCATCCCGAGGCCGTGGTCATCGGGACCTCCGGCGAGGAGCGGATAACGGACGTCCAGGTCAGCGCGGCCGACGGTGGGCAGTGGACGCTGCCGACCGACCTGCTGCTGGTGTCCGGCGGCTGGAACCCGACCGCGCACCTGTTCAGCCACGTCAAGGGCCCCCTGGCCTACGACCCGGCGCTGGGCGCCTTCCGGCCCGGCGAGCCCCTGCCGGGGATCACCGTGGTCGGCGCCGCCAACGGCACCCTGGACCTGGCCGGCTGCCTGCGCGAGGGCGCCGGGGGCGACGCCCCGAGCACCGCGCCGGAGCCCGCGCCGACCCCCACCACCGTGTTGTGGCGCACCGCGGGCGACCAGACCCGCCAGTTCGTCGACATCCAGCGCGACGCGACCGTCGCCGACATCGCGCGAGCCGTCGGGGCGGGCATGCGGAGCGTGGAGCACGTCAAGCGCTACACGACCATCGGCACCGCCCACGACCAGGGCAAGACGTCCGGCGTGATCGCCTCCGGCATCGCCGCCGAGCTGCTCGGCCGTCCGGTCGAGGACCTCGGCACGACCACCTTCCGCCCGCCCTACACGCCCGTCGCGTTCGCCGCCCTGGCCGGGCGCGAGCGCGGGACGCTGTTCGACCCGGAGCGGACCACCGCGGTGCACTCCTGGCACGTCGAGGCCGGCGCGGTGTTCGAGGACGTCGGGCAGTGGAAGCGCGCCCGCTACTACCCGCGGCCGGGCGAGGACATGGACGCCGCCGTGCTGCGGGAGTGCGCCGCGGTCCGGCGCGGTGTCGGCATCCTCGACGGCTCCACCCTCGGCAAGATCGACGTCCAGGGGCCGGACGCCGGGGTGCTGCTCGACCGCGTCTACACGAACATGATGAGCAGCCTGAAGGTCGGACGCGTGCGCTACGGCGTGATGTGCGGCAACGACGGCATGGTCATCGACGACGGAACGGTCCTGCGCCTGGCCGAGGACCGCTTCCTGATCACGACCACGACCGGTGGCGCGGCGACGATCCTCGACTGGCTCGAGGAGTGGCTGCAGACCGAGTGGCCGGACCTGCGGGTGCGCCTGGCGTCGGTCACCGAGCAGTGGGCGGTCTTCCCGGTCGTCGGCCCGCGGTCGCGCGAGGTGATCGCCGAGGTCTTCGGCGACCTGGACGTGTCCAACGAGGCCTTCCCGTTCATGGCCCTGCGCGACACCGAGCTCGACGGGGTCCCCGTGCGGATCGCCCGGATCTCCTTCTCCGGCGAGCTCGCCTTCGAGGTCAACGTCAACTCCTGGTACGCGCGTGCGCTGTGGGAGCGGCTGCTCGAGGCCGGCGCGAAGTACGGCATCACGCCGTACGGCACCGAGACGATGCACGTGCTGCGCGCCGAGAAGGGCTACCCGATCATCGGACAGGACACGGACGGCACCGTCAGCCCGCACGACCTGGGCATGGAGTGGGCGGTGTCGAAGAAGAAGCCGGACTTCGTGGGCAAGCGCTCGTTCGCCCGCCCGGAGAACCGGAACCCGCTGCGCAAGCAGCTGGTCTCCCTGCTGCCCACCGACTCGCGCACGAAGCTGCCCGAGGGCTCGCAGATCGTCGAGTTCCGTGCCGACGGGGTGCTGCCCCCGCCGCCGGTGCCGATGCTCGGGCACGTCACGTCCAGCTACCACAGCGCCGAGCTGGGCCGCCCGTTCGCGCTGGCGCTGGTCAAGGGCGGCCGGGCCCGGATCGGGGAGATCGTGCACGTCCCGGTGGACGGCGCCCTCGTCCCCGCCGAGATCGGCGGATCGGTCCTCGTCGACCCGGAAGGAGCACGCCGCGATGGCTGACCGCACCCGGTCCCGCACCCCGTCCCGCCCGCTGTACCGCACCCACCCGCTCGAGAGCCGGAAGCAGGCCCTGGCCGAGCTCTCCGCCGAGCTCGCCGGTCCCGCCGGCGCGGGGCTGCGGATCGAGGCCGAGGCCGAGGTCGCCGCCGTCGACCTGCGGGTCGACCCCGACGGGCCGGGTGTCGACACCGCCTCGCGGGTGCTCGGGGCGGCCCTGCCGACCCGCCCCAACACCTGGACCCGCACCGGGGACGGGCAGCTGATCTGGCTCGGCCCGGACGAGTGGCTGGTCACCAGCGTCGCCGCGCAGCCGCACGAGTGGGAGCACACCCTCGTCGGTGCGGTCTCGCCCTACGGCGGCGCCGCGGTCGACGTCTCCGCGCAGCGCACCAGCATCCGCCTCCGCGGCACCCTCGCCCGGGAGCTGCTGTCCTTCGGCTGCTCGCTGGACCTGCGCCCCGCGGCCTTCCCCGCCGGGTCCGCCGCGCAGACCACGGTCGGGCTGACCGGGGTGCTGCTGCTCGCCCTCGCCGAGGACGACTACCGCCTCTTCGTGCGGCCGTCCTTCGCCGGCCACCTCGCGGACTGGCTGCTCGACGCCGCTCAGGAGTTCCGGACCGAGCTCCGCCCCGCTTTCCGTACCGAGCCCGCGCTCGCCACCACCTGACCCTGACGCACAGCGCGGCGGTCGCCGAGGACCGCCCGTGAGGAGAGACAGCATGAGCACCACCCCACGCGTCGTCATCATCGGAGCCGGGATCGTCGGGGCGAACCTGGCGGACGAGCTCACCCAGCGCGGCTGGGACCGGGTCACCGTCCTGGACCAGGGTCCGCTGCCGCTCACCGGCGGCTCGACCTCGCACGCGCCCGGCCTGGTCTTCCAGACCAACGCGTCGAAGACCATGACCGAGTTCGCCACCTACACCGTCGAGAAGCTCCTGAGCCTCGACGTCGACGGGGCCTGGTGCTTCAACCAGGTCGGCGGCCTCGAGGTCGCGACCACCCCGGAGCGGCTCGCCGACCTGCACCGCAAGCAGGGCTGGGCGACCTCCTGGGGCGTCCCGGGCGAGGTCGTCGGGGCGGAGGAGTGCGCGCGGCTGCACCCGCTGCTCGACCCCGAGCAGGTCCTCGGCGGCCTGCACACCCCGACCGACGGGCTGGCCAAGGCCTCCCGCGCCGTCGTCGCCCTGATGCGGCGCGCCGAGTCCCGCGGTGCGGAGTTCCGCGGCTCCACCCGGGTCGTCGGGATCACGCAGGCCGGCGGCCGGGTCACCGGGGTGCGGACCGACCGCGGCGAGGTGCCCGCCGACGTCGTCGTGTCCTGCGGCGGCTTCTGGGGCCGCGAGCTCGGCGAGCTGGTCGGGATGCGGGTGCCGCTGCTGCCGCTGGCCCACCAGTACGTGCGGACCGGGCAGGTCGCCGAGCTCGTCGGCCGCAACGACGAGCAGATCGAGGCCCGGATGCCGATCCTGCGCCACCAGGACCAGGACCTCTACTACCGCGAGCACAACGACTGCATCGGCATCGGCTCCTACGCCCACCGCCCGATGCCGGTGCGCATCGGCGACCTGCCCGAGGTCGACGACGACGACATGGGCGAGGCCGCCATGCCGTCGATGCTGCCGTTCACCGAGGAGGACTTCGCCCCCTCCTGGGAGCACAGCCAGCTGCTGCTCCCGTCGCTGCGGGAGGCGAAGATCGAGACCGGGTTCAACGGGATCTTCTCCTTCACCCCGGACGGCGGCCCGCTGATCGGCGAGTCCCCCGAGGTGGCCGGTTTCTGGATCGCCGAGGCGGTCTGGGTCACCCACTCCTCCGGCGTGGCCCGCGCGGTCGCCCAGCTGCTCGTCGACGGCCGCAGCGAGATCGAGCTGCACGGCTGCGACGTGGCCCGCTTCGACGAGTTCCAGACCACCGACGCCTACGTCGACGAGACCTCCCAGCGGAACTTCGTCGAGATCTACGACGTGCTGCACCCGCTGCAGCCCAAGGAGTCCCCGCGCGACCTGCGGGTCAGCCCGTTCCACGACCGGCAGAAGGAGCTCGGCGCCTTCTTCCTCGAGTCGCACGGCTGGGAGCGCCCGCACTGGTACGAGGCCAACGCGCACCTGGTCGACGAGCTGCCCGCCGAGTGGCAGCCGCCGGCGCGGGACGCCTGGTCGGCGATGTTCCACTCGCCGATCGCCGCCGCCGAGGCGTGGAAGACCCGCACCGGCGTGGCGCTCTACGACATGACCCCGCTCACGCGCATCGAGGTCAGCGGGCCCGGCGCGCTCGCGTTCCTCGAGCGGCTGACCACCGGGAAGATGGACAAGTCGGTCGGCTCGGTCACCTACACCCTCGCCCTCGACGAGGCCGGCGGGATCCGCAGCGACCTCACCGTCGCCCGCCTGGCCGAGGACCGCTTCCAGGTCGGCGCCAACGGCCGGCTCGACCTGGACTACCTGCAGCGCCAGGCGCCGCACGACCACAGCGTGCAGATCCGCGACATCACCGGCGGCACCTGCTGCATCGGCGTGTGGGGGCCGCTGGCCCGCGACCTGGTCCAGCCGCTCACCGGCGACGACTTCTCGAACGAGGGCCTCAAGTACTTCCGCGCCAAGGCCGCGCACCTCGGCGGGATCCCGGTCACCGCGATGCGGCTGTCCTACGTCGGCGAGCTCGGCTGGGAGATCTACACCAGCGCCGAGTACGGCCGGCGGCTGTGGGACGTGCTGTGGGAGGCCGGTCGTGACCTCGGCGTCATCGCCGCCGGGCGCGCGGCCTTCAACAGCCTGCGCCTGGAGAAGGGCTACCGCTCCTGGGGCACGGACATGACCACCGAGCACAACCCGTACGAGGCCGGCGTCGGCTTCGCGGTGCGGCCGCAGAAGGGCGAGTTCGTCGGCCGCGACGCGGTCGCCGGCCTGAGCGAGGAGACCGTCACCCGCCGGCTGACCTGCCTCACCGTCGACGACGGCCAGAGCGTCCTGCTCGGTCACGAGCCGGTGTTCCTCGACGGCCGGCCCGCGGGCCACGTCACCTCCGCCGCGTTCGGGCACACCATCGGCAGGCCCGTCGCCTACGCCTGGCTGCCCGCCGTCCAGGTCGGCACGTCGGTGGAGATCCAGTACTTCGACCGCAGGGTGCGCGCCACCGTCGCGGCCGAGCCGCTGGTCGACCCGGAGATGACCCGCATCCGCCGCTGATCCCTCGTCCCGGTCGCGGGTGGATGACCGCGGGCGCGCGGTCCGGTCGACCCGGGTCGCGCGCCCGCGCCGCCCTCGCCCGTCCAGCCCCCATCGTGAAGGACGCACCCATGCGCACGGACACCCTCGACGATTTCCTGCAGTCCCTCGCCGCGCGGGTCCCGGCGCCCGGCGGCGGCGCGAGCGCGGCGCTGCACGCCGCCCAGGCGGCCGCGCTCGTCGGCATGGTCGCCCGCTACAGCGACGGCGAGAAGTACGCCGAGCACGCCGACACCATCACCGCCGTCCGCGACGACTCCGACGAGTGCCGCCTGCTCGCGTTGACCCTCGCGGAGCAGGACGCTGCGGTGTTCGGCGCGGTCGGGTCCGCCTATGCGATGCCCCGCTCGACGGAGCAGGAGAAGACCGCACGCTCCCTCGCGATCGCGGCCGCCCTGGTCGAGGCCGGGCGCGTCCCGGCCCAGGTCGTCGCCTTGGCCGACCGGATCATCGGCCTGACCGAGTGGTTGCGGCCGATCGGCAACCCCAACGTCGTCAGCGACGTCGCCGCCGCGGCGGACGCGGCCCGCGCCGCCGCCTCCACCGCCCGGGTCAACGTGGAGATCAACTTGGTCGGCATCACCGACGCGGACGCCCGCGCCGAGCTCGCCGCCGCCCTCACCGGCGTCGACGACCTCCTCCTCCGCGCCGACAAGGTCACCGCCGCCGTCCGGGAGCAGATCATCCGATGACCACGCCCGTCACCCTCTCGCCCGCGCCGACCGGCACCGCTGTGCTCAGCGGGATCGAGCTGGCCCGCACCATCCGCGGCCGGGTGGCCCGGACCGCCGCCGAGCTGACCGCCGCCGGCACCCTGCCGAGGCTGGCCGTCGTGGTCGCGAACGACGACGAGTCCAGCGCCTGGTACGTGCGCTCCATCGCCAAGGCCGCCGCCGCGACCGGCATCCACTGCGAGGTCGTCGACCTCGGCCCGGACGTCGGCCCCGAGCGGATCCGGGCGGCGCTGCGCACCCTGAGCGACGACGTCGCCGTGCACGGGATCATGCTGCAGACCCCGCTGCCGCCGGATGCAAGCGTCGAGGACCTCGCCGCCGCGATCGCCCCGGAGAAGGACGTCGACGGGGTCAACCCGCTGTCGCTCGGCCGCCTCGCCGCGGGGCTGCCCGCCTTCGCCCCGGCCACCGCTGCCGCGGTCATGGCCCTGCTCGACCACCACGAGGTGCCCCTCGCAGGCCGCAACGCCGCCGTGGTCGGGCGGTCGAACGTCGTCGGCAAGCCCGTCGCCCAGCTGCTGCTGCAGCGCGACGCCACGGTCACCGTCTGCCACCGCCACACCAAGGACCTCGCCGAGCTCACCCGCCCGGCCGAGGTGCTCGTCGTCGCGGTCGGCCGGATCGGGCTGATCACCGCCGAGCACGTCGCCCCCGACGCGGTCGTGGTCGACGTGGGGACCAATCCCACTCCCGACGGCGGCCTCGTCGGCGACGTCGACGCGGCGGCGGTGACCGGACGGGTCGCCGGCCTGACACCGGTCCCCGGAGGGGTGGGTCCGGTCACCACGGCCCTGTTGCTGCAGCACACCGTCCGGTCGGCCGCACGGCCGGCCGCCACCTGACGCCTCCGAGGAGGCACACGATGACCGTCACGGACCTTCCTCGTACCCGTCCCGCCGTCCCGGGGGTGACCTCGCTGCTGCAGCGGCTCCGGGGCCCGCAGCCCCTGGTCTGCGGGATCCTCAACGTCACGCCCGACTCGTTCTCCGACGGCGGTGCCTTCGTCGACCGGGACGCCGCGGTCGCCCGCGGGCTCGGGATGGTCGCCGAGGGCGCCGACCTGATCGACATCGGCGGCGAGTCCACCCGCCCCGGGGCCCGGCCGCCCGGGGTGGCCGAGGAGCTCGACCGGGTCGTCCCGGTGGTGGAGGCACTGGCCGCACGGGTCTCGGTGCCGCTGTCGGTGGACACCTCCCGCCCGGAGGTCATGCGCGCCGCGGTCCGCGCCGGCGCCGCGCTGGTCAACGACGTGCGGGCCCTCCGCCACCCCGGAGCCGTAGGCACGGCCGCCGAGCTGGACGTGCCGGTGTGCCTGACGCACATGCCCAGGCCGCCGCACCTCATGCAGCGGGATCCCCGGTACGGCGACGTGCTCGCGGACGTGCGGGCGTTCCTGCGCGCCCGGATCGACGCCTGCCTCGAGGCCGGGATCCGCCCGGAGCACCTGATCGTCGATCCCGGGTTCGGCTTCGGGAAGACCCTGGAGCACAACCTCGCGCTGCTCGGCTCGCTCCGTGCCTTCACCGAGCTCGGCGCACCGATCATGGTCGGGTTGTCGCGCAAGGCCATGCTCGGCCGCATCACGGGGCGTCCGGTCGACCGGCGGGAGGCCGCGTCCGTCGCCGCCGCCCTGCTCGCCGTGCAGCGCGGCGCCCGGATCGTGCGGGTGCACGACGTGGCGCCCACGGTCGACGCCCTCGCGGTCCTCGAGGCGCTGGGCTGACCCGTGCCCCGCCCTCCCGCGGGCCGGACCGGGTCAGATGATCGCCCGGATCGCCTTCTCGAAGCCCTCGACGTGCTCGCGGGCGAGCCGCTCGGCCTCGTCCGCCTCGCCGCCGGCGATGGCGCGCAGCAGGCCCGCGTGCTCGCCGACGTGCCGGTCGAAGTGCGCCATGCGGTCCAGGAACAGGCAGAAGATCCGGGTCGCCAGGTTGTTGTAGCGCACGAGGGTGTCCTCCAGGTGCGGGTTGCCCGCCGCCCGGTAGATCGCCCGGTGCACCCGCAGGTCCCAGCGCATGAGTTCGTGGCGCTCCAGCGTCCGCACGTCCAGGGCCTCGGTGGCCTCGGCCAGGTCCGCCAGCTCCGCCCGCACGGCGGGGCCCGCGACGCGCGTGGCCCGGCGCGCGGCCAGGGGCTCGAGCTGGTCGCGGATCTCGGAGATGTAGGCGAGGTCGGTGATGTCCACGCCGGTCGCGAAGGTGCCCCGCCGCGGGTACGACACGACCAGCCGGTCCACCTCCAGGCGCTTCAGTGCCTCGCGGACCGGGGTGCGGCCGACTCCGAGCGACTCGATCAGGGCCACGTCGTCGATGGGTGCCATCGGCGGGATGTCGAGCATGATCAGCCGGTCCTGGATCGCGAGGTACGCGCGATCGGCCAGGGACATGGGCACGGACGCCGGGGCGGGCGCGGACGAGGGCGCGGGCGTCGACGTCAGGGCGGGAGTCGGGGCCGGCTCGAGCTCCTGCGGGGCAGCGGTCACGGACATCATCCTAGTGCCTGAGATCCACGGAGCGAGTTGACGACATTCATCCACCATACCACTTGCCACACACTGATATACCAGTTTAGTATCTGCTTGCTCCGCGTGGAGAGACCGCGCCGACCGGCAGAGGAGCGCGCATGACGATCTCGGTGTTCGACCTGTTCAAGGTCGGTATCGGCCCCTCGAGCTCGCACACGGTCGGGCCGATGCGCGCGGCCTGGTC
The DNA here is from genome assembly GCF_039542425.1 of Pseudonocardia yuanmonensis. Classification (NCBI taxonomy): domain Bacteria; kingdom Bacillati; phylum Actinomycetota; class Actinomycetes; order Pseudonocardiales; family Pseudonocardiaceae; genus Pseudonocardia; species Pseudonocardia yuanmonensis. Next base: position 6,759 of record NZ_BAABIC010000044.1, on the reverse strand, counting down.
GTTCGTCTCCCGGCTGCGGGAGACCGGGCTGCTCGCCCGGACCGCGGCGGTGCGCTGTGAGCTGTTCGGTTCGCTCGGGGCCACCGGGCACGGCCACGGCTCGGTCAAGGCCGTGGTCCTCGGCCTGGCGGGGGAGCAGCCGCACCTGGTGGACCCGGTGGCCGCCGATCCGGCGGTCGAGGCGGTGCGCACCGAGCGGCGGATCGTGCTCGGCGGGGAGCACAAGATCGAGTTCTCGGTCGACGACGACGTCGTGCTGCACCGGCGGAAGCGCCTGGACTTCCACTCCAACGGCATGGTCTTCACCGCCTCCGACGCCGAGGGCACCGATCTCGACCGCCGTGAGTACTACTCGGTCGGCGGCGGGTTCGTGCTCGACGAGGACGACGCCGGCCGCCCGGTCCTGGTCGAGGACCCGACCCCGGTCCGGTACCCGTTCACCACCGGGGACGGGCTGCTCGCGCTGACGCGGGAGACCGGGCTGCGGATCAGCGACGTCATGCTGGCCAACGAGCTGTCCTGGCGCAGCGAGGAGGAGATCCGCGCCGGCCTGCTGCACATCTGGTCGGTGATGCGTGAGTGCGTGGAGCGCGGCACGCACACCACCGGGGTGCTACCCGGTGGGCTGAAGGTCCGCCGGCGTGCGGCCGCGCTGCGGGCGCGCCTGGAGTCCGACGCCGACGAGTCCGACGCGCTGCGCGCGATGGAGTGGGTCACCCTCTGGGCGCTCGCGGTCAACGAGGAGAACGCCGCGGGCGGGCGGGTGGTGACCGCCCCGACCAACGGTGCCGCCGGGATCGTGCCCGCCGTCCTGCACTACGCCGCGCGGTTCCTGCCCGCCTTCGACGACGACGCCGCCGTGCGGTTCCTGCTCACCGCCGGCGCGATCGGGCTGTTGTTCAAGGAGAACGCCTCCATCTCCGGCGCCGAGGTCGGCTGCCAGGGCGAGGTCGGCTCGGCCTGCTCCATGGCCGCCGGCGGCCTCGCCGAGCTCCTCGGCGGCACCCCGGAGCAGGTGGAGAACGCCGCCGAGATCGGCATCGAGCACAACCTGGGCCTGACCTGCGACCCGGTCGGCGGGCTGGTGCAGATCCCCTGCATCGAGCGCAACGCCGTGGCCTCGGTCAAGGCCATCACCGCCGCCCGGATGGCCGTGCGCGGCGACGGCGCCCACCACGTCTCGCTGGACAAGGCGATCAGGACCATGCGCGAGACGGGTGCGGACATGAAGGACAAGTACAAGGAGACCGCCCGCGGCGGGCTGGCTCTCACCGTCGTGGAGTGCTGAGTTCAATGCTGGAGACCCCTGTGACCCGCTCGTTCATCCTCACCCTGAGCTGCCCCAACCGCACCGGCATCGTCCGGGCGGTCAGCGCCTACCTGTTCGAACACGGCTGCGACATCAGCGAGTACCAGCAGTTCGACGACTCGGTCCGGAACCGGCTGTTCCTGCGCACCGTGGTCACCACCGACGACGAGGTCGACCTCGAGGCCATGGCCCGCGGGTTCGAGCCGGTCGCCGCGGACTTCGCCATGGACTTCAGCTTCTCGCCGGCGCAGGACGCCCGGGTGCTGGTCATGGTGTCCAAGCTCGGGCACTGCCTCAACGACCTGATCTTCCGCTGGCGGGCCGGCAGCCTCGGCGCCGAGATCGTGGCCGTCGTGTCCAACCACGAGGACCTGCGCCCGATGGCCGAGGGTGCCGGGCTGCCGTTCGTGCACGTGCCGGTCACCCCCGAGACCAAGCCGCAGGCCGAGGCCCGGCTGCTGGAGCTGGTCGACGAGTACGACGCGGAGCTCGTCGTGCTGGCCCGCTACATGCAGGTGCTCTCCGACCAGACCTGCAAGGCCCTGCACGGTCGCGCCATCAACATCCACCACTCCTTCCTGCCCGGGTTCAAGGGCGCCAAGCCCTACCACCAGGCCTACGACCGCGGGGTCAAGCTCGTCGGCGCCACGGCCCACTACGTGACCCCGGATCTCGACGAGGGCCCGATCATCGAGCAGGAGGTCATCCGGATCGACCACGCCTACGACCCGAAGGCACTGCAGACCGTCGGCCGGGACGCCGAGGCGCTGGCCCTGTCCCGGGCGGTGCGCTGGCACTGCGAGCGCCGGGTGCTGCTCAACGGGCACAGCACCGTCGTCTTCCGGTGAGCCGGGAGAAGGGCGTGGGGGAGGGCCGTGCGTGAGGGGGCCGTCGCGAGCCTGAACGCCCTCCTCGCCCGGATCGACCCGGGCACCGGCGTGATCGCTCCCCCGAACCCGGCGCCCGCCGGTTCCCGGCGCTCCGACGGTGCCGCGCCCTTCGAGGAGGCCGTGCGCTTCGAGGAGGCCGCGCCCTTCGAGGAGGCCGCGCCCTTCGAGGAGGCCGTGCGCTACCTCTACGAGGAGCTCACCCCCGGCGGCGCCGCGCGTGCCGTGCACGGCGCCGGCACCGGCCGCGCCCGGGACCTGCTGCGCCGGCTCGGCGATCCGCAGAACGCGGTGCCGGTCGTGCACGTCGCCGGCACCGCCGGCAAGGGCTCGGTCTGCGCCTTCACCGCGGAGGTCCTCGCGGCGCACGGGTTCCGCGTCGGGGCCCACAGCTCTCCGCACGCCTACTCCCTGCGCGAACGGTTCCGCCTCGACGGACGGCCGGTCGCCGCCGGGCTGCTGGTCGACGAGCTCGACCGGCTCCGGCCCGCGATCGCCGCGGTCGAGCGCGCGGGCCTCGGGCGGCCGACGTTCTTCGAGGTCACCACCGCGCTCGCGTTCGGGTTGTTCGCCGGCCGCGTGGACTACGGCGTGATCGAGACCGGCATCGGCGGGCTGCTCGACGCCACCAACGTCGTCGACCGCCGGGACAAGCTCGCCGTGCTCACCCCGATCGGGCTCGACCACACGGACCTCCTCGGCGGCACGCTGCCCGAGATCGCGGCGCACAAGGCCGGGATCCTGCCCCGTGGCGGGCTGGGCATCAGCGTCCGCAACGGCGCCGCGGTCGACGAGGTCATCGCCGGCGAGGCCGGCCGCCGGGACACCGGGCTGGAGTTCGTCGACGCCGCGGCCGCGGTCCGGGAGGCCGGCACCGGGGAATGCGGGACGGTGCTGCGCCTGCCCGGGTGGGGCGACCTCCCGCTCGGGCTCCCGGGGCGTCACCAGGCCGGGAACGCGGTGCTCGCGCTGCGCGCGGTCGCCGCCCTCGCCCGCCGCGACGGTTGGGCACTCGATCCCGGAGCCGTCCGCGCCGGTCTGGCCCGCACCGCACTGCCGGGCCGGTTCGAACGGCGCAGCGTCGACGGGCGCACGGTCGTCCTCGACGGCGCGCACAACGCCCTCAAGCTCGCCTCCGTCGCGCGCACCGTGACCGAGCTGTACCCCCGGCGCATCGTCACGTGGGTGCTGGCGTTCAAGCACGACAAGGACCTCGACGCGGCGCTCCGGGCCATCGCGCCGGCCGCCGGGCTCGTCGTCGCCACCGAGTTCGGCACAGGCCCCGGCACGGACGGCGGCGGTCCCGCTCCACGGTCCCGCCCGGCCGAGGACGTCGCCGGCGCCGCCCGGGCCGCCGGGATCCCCGTCGCGGTCGAGCCCGACCCCGTGGCGGCGCTCCGCCGAGCCCGGACCGCCACCCCCACCGGGGCGCCGATCGTGGTCAGCGGCTCCTTCCACCTGCTCGCCGCGCTCGACGCCGCCGCGCGACCGGCGCCGTCCCCTTGCCCCTGAGCGTCCCCGGTGGTCAGCAGGCGACGCTCGCCGCAGGCCGGGAAGCGGGCTCGATGTGGGCGAACGCGCTGCGGGCGTTCCAGGTGGGGAAGGCCCGCACGAGCCAGGAAGGGCCGTGCAGTTGGATGCGGCGGTCGCGGACGGCCTCGACCCAGGCCTGCTGGCCGGCGTGCCACTTGACGAAGGCCTCGGCCTCCGCGGTGATGTAGAGGTCCTCGTCGACGCCGGGGTAGGTCCTGCAGATCTCGGTGTCCCGGTGCTCGATCAGCAGCCAGTACCGCTCGGGCCGGCGGCGGCCGGTGAAGTCGAAGCGGATGACGACGCGCCGATCCGGGAGCAGGTCCCGACGGAGCATGTTGCACATCGACCACAGCGCCACGAACGGATCGAGGTGCTCGGGGGCGATCTCGAGCCAGGCGGCACCCCACTCGCCGAGCGACACACAGACCTTGAAGAGGTCGTGACCGGCGGGCGTGAGCTCGTAATGGCGCCCGCGCCCGTCGGGCTTGGGAGCCGACTCGACGATGCCGAGCCGTTCGAGCTGCTTGAGCCGCTGGGAGAGCACGGTGCGGGAGAGCCCGGGCGCGCCCTCCAGGATCGTGCCGAAGCTTCCGCAGCCCAGCCACAGGTTGCGGATGATCAGTGGCGTCCACCGCTCGGCGAAGATCTCGGCACCACGGGCGATGGGGCAGTACTGGCCGTAGGTCCGCACGACGACAGAGTCGCGCTCCTGCCTCCGGGTGGGAAGTCCGGATTGTTGACTTCACGCCCGCGGTCTCCGGCGGTGCGATGAAGCCGCCGAGAGCGGACGACCGGTGACGACACCCGTCCGCGACGGCTCGGCCACCTGGACGAGGAGGTAACCGCGATGGAGATCGACGGGTTCCGGGGCCAGCTGATCACCGCTGACCACGCCGGCTACGACACGGCCCGGTCCGTGTGGAACGGCGCCGTCGACCGGCGTCCCCGGCTGATCGCCCGCTGCGGCGGGACCGCGGACGTCGTTGCGGCCGTGCGCTTCGCCCGGGACCACGACCTGGAGATCGCCGTACGGGGCGGGGGCCACAATGTGGCGGGTACCGCCGTGTGCGACGGCGGGATCGTCGTCGACCTCTCGGCCATGCGGGCCGTGTGGGTCGACCCCGTGAGCCGCACGGCCCGGGTCCGGGGCGGGGCGCTGTGGGGCGACGTCGACCACGAGTCACAGGCGTACGGTCTGGCCACCACGGGCGGGATCATCGGCCACACCGGCGTCGCCGGGCTCACGCTGGGCGGCGGCATCGGTTTCCTCATGCGCAGGCACGGGCTCGCCGTCGACAACCTGCTCGCCGCCGAGGTCGTGACGGCCGACGGCCGGATCGTCCGGGCGTCCGCGGACGAGCACCCCGATCTGTTCTGGGCGCTGCGTGGCGGCGGCGGCAACTTCGGCGTCGTCACCTCGTTCCGGTTCGCCCTGCATCCCCTCGGCCCGAGCGTCGTGGCCGGGCCCGTCTTCTGGGCGGCCGACGAGACGCCCGCCGTGCTGCGCTTCTACCGGGACTTCGCTTCCCGAGCACCGGACGAGCTCGGCACCGTCGTCAGGCTCGGCACCGTTCCCCCGCTGCCGGCCATCCCGGAGCACCTGCACTGGCAGCCCGCGATCGCCGTCATCTGCTGCTACGCCGGAGCCGTGGAGGACGGCGAGCGCGCGGTGCGGGACCTCCGCCGCTTCGGGTCACCGCTCGTCGACCTGCTCGCACCGACGCCGTACGCCGCCTTCCAGGGCGCCGCCGACGACACCGTCCTGCACGGGTGGCACTACTACTGGAAGGCGACGGACCTCGCCGGCCTCACCGACGACGCCATCTCCGTGATCGCCGATCACGCGTATGCCGCCCGCTCGCCCCGCTCGTACTCGGCGATGTTCCACATGGGCGGTGCCGTCGCCCGGGTCCCCCACGACGCCACCGCCTACGGCGCCCGCGACGTGGCCCACAACATCGTCATCGACGCCGTCTGGCTTCCCGACGAGCCCGGCGAGCACGCCGCGGCGGAGTCCGCGTGGGCGCGGCGGTTCCTCCACGCCCTCCGACCGCATCGTGCCGGCAGCGTCTACGTCAACTTCCTCGACTCCGACGACGACAGCAGCCGCGTCCGAGAGGCCTACGAGGAACACGCCTACCGGCGGCTCGCCGAGGTCAAGGCCACCTACGACCCCGCCAACGCCTTCCACCACAACAGGAACATCCGCCCCCGCCCGCCCGGAGCAGCCGGAGCCGGCGACCACAGACCCGCTGCGTGACCCGGTGGCGCGTCGCCCGCCGCGGGGTCGGGACCCCGCGGCGGGCGGCGCAGCTCAGGAACGGTCACGATCCACCGGGACCGGGCCCGGCTCACCGGGCAGGATCGTGTGTCCGCCGCGGGCCTCGGCCTCGTGGGTCGCGTCGGTCCTCGTCTTCGGCTTCACGTTGAGGATGAAGTCGCCGGCGTGGGCCGTCATGCCGTAGTCCACGGCCTGCTCGACGGCCTGACCCGCCCGGACCTGGCGGCGGATCAGCGGATCGGACCGCAGGTCCTTCCACAACGCCACGCACAGCAGCACCATGATGATCACGAACGGCAGCGCCATGATGATGGTGATGTTCTGGATGCCGGTCAGGGCGTCGTCACCGCCGACCAGCAGCATGATCGCCGCGATCGCCCCCATGACCGTGCCCCAGAAGACGACGATCCCGCGGCTGGGCTCGATGGAACCCCGCTGGGAGATCGTGCCCATGACGACCGAGGCGGCGTCGGCGCCGGAGACGAAGAAGATCGCCACGAGCAGCATCGCGACGACGCTGAGCACCGAGCCGACCGGGAAGGACTGCAGCAGCCCGAACAGCTTCTCCTCCTGTCCGCCGGAGGCGAGGTCCGTGCCGGCCTGCTGGGCGGAGATCGCCGCACCGCCGAAGATGGCGAACCAGACCAGCGACACCACGCTCGGGATCAGGATGACGCCCGCGATGAACTGGCGGATCGTGCGGCCGCGGCTGATGCGGGCGATGAACATGCCGACGAACGGGGTCCAGG
>NZ_BAABIC010000043.1:0-16543 GCF_039542425.1 Pseudonocardia yuanmonensis | reverse complement strand
AGGCGATCATCTCCGCCACCGCCTGGGGCGGCGAGATCATGCTGCGGCCCGACGAGCTGGGCAAGGTCCAGCCCGGCTACCTCGCCGACCTCCTGCTGGTCGACGGCGACCCGCTCGCCGACATCACCATCCTGCAGGACCACACGAAGCTCAACTACATCATGAAGGACGGCAAATTCCACAAGGAGCACGCCGAGGACGACCACACCCCGCCGGCCCCCCAGGCCTCCGACCTCGTGCACGACGAGGCCGAGCGCGTGGTCGCACGCCGTCCCTGACACCACCGAGCCCTCCGATGAGGTGCCGGCGGCCGGGTCAGCCCGGTCGTCGGCACCTCCCCACGGGAACCCCTCCATGCCCCTCTTGATCTGCCGCACCTGCCCCCGCTACGACACCGCCAACAACGGGCGGTTCAGCCACACCCTCACCGAAGCCCTCCAGGACCATCCCGCCCGCGACGAGATCCAGCTCCGCTACGTCCAATGCCTCGGCGGCTGCCCCGACGACGGGGTCGCCGCGGTCGACGCCCCCGGCAAAGCCCGGGTCCGGTTCACCGGACTCGACGCCGCCGACACCGCCCACGCCGAAGCCCTGATCAAAGCCGCACACGCCCACCACGAATGCGCCACCGGCGCACCCGACGATTGGGAGATCCCCGCCGAGCTACAGGAGCGCATCAGCTCGGTGACGTTCAAGCGCCAACCTCGATCCGCTGGCCCGTGGGGATGACCATCAAGGCCCCGAAGAGCGACGGGAGCCAACCCGATCCCGCGATCCGGGCAGTTGAGCGCGTCGCCCAGGTCCTGGCCCTCTTCGATGGACCCAGCCGCAGCATCACCCCACGCGCCGCGGTCGAACAGCTCGACCTCCGCCGAAGCACCGCCTACCGCTACCTACGAGCCCTCGAACAAGCAGGCCTCCTCCACCGCGACCGCAACGGCCAGCTCATCCCCGGTCCAGTGCTGCGAAGGCTCGCCCCACGACCGACGTCCACACACGATCTCGTCGGCCGCCACCCGAAGCGCGGCCTCGACGCACGGGTTCAGACTTTCTCTACCTGATCAAGGGCGCCTCCGGCGCCGGCTGCGCGGGGCTGCGGCCTCCGGCCGGTCCCCGCTCAGCGGTCGCGATGCGCTAAAGTCGCTCAGGCTGTCGGCCAAGGGAGCGCGCTCAGTTGAGTATTGATGGCCCGGGGTCCAGGCTGGCCTACTCCGAAGTTCTCGCCGTGAACGGATTCATTGTCTTCCCAGAGATTTCAAAAGATGATCTTGTGAAGGCTGCCTCTGGACTCGGCTGGATGGCGCCTGATTGGCATCGGATCGAGGTCCGCGAGAGAAAGCATGCTCGTCCAAACTCGCTGTCGGGGTTGTACGGGCGAGGGTCATTCCCGTGGCACACAGATGGCGCCATCGCGCGTGACAGTCCGAGGTATCTCATGATGCATTGTGGCGATGCCGACCTGTCTGAGCCTACCGAGATTCTTGCGCTCAAGCGCGAGTCTAGCGAAGATATTGCCAACGTAATGGCCGGGACGGCCTTGCTTGTAACGCCAGATAAAGGCTCGAAATGGTTTTCTCGGGCTTTGGATCGAGGAGGCTCTAGATTCCAAGCGCGTTGGGACACTCGCGCCTGCACTCCTCGGTCGGCTCGTTCCGCCATGAGACTCCAGGGGCTACTGGCAGACATTGAGCCGACTGGTAGCGTTCAGTGGGCTGCTGGGACTGGCGTCATAATCGACAACTTCACCGCGCTTCATCGCAGACCTTGCGTAGGCAGCCCTAATCGCATCTTGCATCGCCGGTACATTTACGAGCAGGACTAAAATGTGGAATGACGACGAGTTCATCGCTAAAGCTATCGCATACTTTGAGAAGGCGGACGTCAGCCCTGCGAGTGCTGATGATCCGGTCGATGCCGATGCGGCAATGTGGCTGCTCCTGGGTCTAGAATTCGTGCTCCGTGCGCCTCTCGCTCGGGTTCACCCGACTCTGCTCGCCGTGCCTGAAGGGACAAGCATTCTGCATGCGGCAGGATATGCGCCTCCGAATTCCAATCCACGATCAATACCTACCAAGACTGTCGTTGAACGGCTCGCGCACATAGAGCCAGCCTTCAATGATGATCGTAAGCGCGATGCCCTCTTTCTCGCCGATCTGAGGAATGGGGAGCTGCACACCTCGGCGGCAGTCCTGGAGAGTCTCGAGCCGGAGGTTTGGCTGCCGCGATTCCTCACGGTTGTCGAATCCTTGTGTAATCACCTCAACATCTTCGTAGACGATCTACTCCCTGCGACCGTCTACGAGCGAGCAAGTGCCGCAAGAGTTGTTGCAGACAAGGCCCTGCGAGCGGCCATGCAGAAGAAGATCGAATCAGCGCGCGAGTTCTTCACGCATCTCCGAGCTGATGAGGTGGAGGCCAGGGCTGCAGCGAGACCACCGCGGCCGACTGGAAAAATGACTAGAACGATCGAATGTCCGGCATGCGCCAAGAGTACGGCAATCGTCAGCTGCGGACCAGGGCGTACGAGTCGTGGTACGTATGACGAAGACGCTGGAACAATCGATTTCAGTATTACATACCTAGCCGAATCGCTTGACTGCCACACGTGTGATTTTACGCTCGAAACGACAAATGAGATCATCGCGGCAGGACTGCCTCGACTTCATATCGATCGGTATGAGGAAGATCGGTACGAAGGATGGGAGAATGTGGTAAGTCATTCTGATGTGATCGAACACCTTGGCATTGGTGAGCCAGACTATGATTACGGAAACGACTAGCCGCGGTCGTGGTGATTGGCATGGCTGATGTATTCTGTGCGTAGCCTCGTGTCTACGAAATTCTAGAGCCCCTCGCCGGGCGGGCAGATCTCCGGGATGGCGGCCCGTGCCATCCCGCCGACCTCCCGGAGGGCTACCGCACGGACGCCCGTGGGCGGAGCGCGCGTAGGTCGGCCGGCGGTGGCGTCGAGGGCCGCCCACGGACGTCCGCGCGGTCGGCTTGCAGCAGGTCGACGGGATGGCACTCAGAGCGCGGGTGGCGGCTGCTGTACCGCAGCGAAGTGCAGCAATAGTGCCGTCCATGCCCCGGCCGGAGCCGAGCGTCAGCGGCTGCTCAGGGTCATGGCCGGCCGGCCATCACCGCCCCCGTGGCCGGTAGTTCGCACCAAGAGGCGCACTGTGCGACTCACCGAGTGACAGCCGAGCAGGGGGAGTGGGGACGGCGGCGGACGATCACAGACGTTCGCCACGTGGTCGGGGTTATCGCGCCGTGGCCTGCCAGTCGTCGGAAGTGCCTGGGGGTCAAAGAGCCGCGGCAACGAGAGACCATTGCCCCTCGCGGGCAGCAGATCGCCGGAACGGCAGCGTTCGGCATCCGTCGGGCCCCGAGATGTCGGGGCACTCGGTTACCTTTCGTCTATGCCTCCTAACCCTGACGAGTGGTTCCCGCTCGGGGGCGGCGTCGTCGCTCGCATGCGGGACGAGCCCGACATGAGCCTGGTCGTGATCGAGTCCTTCATCCCGGCGCACCCTGACGTTGTGCTGGACTCGGCGCTCATCAACGCCGACCACGCGCACGTCGTCCGTGTCGCGATTGACCGCCAGGTCAAGGAGTTGGGTGACGCTCCCGACAAGATCCTGAACATCAGCCGGCTCATCGCGCTCGGGGACTTGCAGCTCGCCACCGCCCGCGGACCTCGCCCCGAGGTGTGCCCCAACGGGCACCCGACGGCCTATCGTGTCGGGATCTGGGCGTGCTGCGCCGAGTGCACGGGTCACCTCCGGTACCCGTGCGACACATGCGGGGCATGGACCTACCGGCCTGACTTCGGTCCCGACTGCATCCGGCCCGCCCCGTGAACCCCCCGCCGGAAGCATCGTCTACGCCCGAGCCCGTCTGCTGGCTTGGGCACGTGACCCTGGAGGGTGCCGACGCCCCGGTGGCCGTCGTCCTCGACGGCCGGGAGGGAAACCAGGTGTTCGTGCGGCAAGCCGACCCGGCCGACGGAGAACCGCCTCGGATCCCCATATACGACGGCGAACAGGTCGTGATGATGACCGCGATCGCGGCCGTGAGCGTGAACCAGACCGAGGAGGTCGGCAGGGTCGACGACCTGTTGACGTGGGCGCGCGCCGTGCCGGTGCGACGCGAGGGCAACACGGTCTTCGCCCGCACGCTGACGCACGGGGAGCCTGACGAAGGTCATCGCGTGCATGTACGACCAGGCGACCAGCTCTCGTTCGAGCAGGGGACCATCGTCATCGAGCTGGACGCGATCGACGAGAAGGAAGCGGCCGGGGTCGCTGAGGGCGAGTACGTGCCCATTACCCCCGTGCTGTGGACGTGGATGTCGGTGGGCGGCGGGCACGATCAAGGGAAGGTGCGGTACCTGCTGGCAGCCGCGCGTCGGCTCGATGCGGCCAACGTGCTCCTGGCCGATGTGGAGAAGCGGCGGCAAGAGCTCGCCCGGGAAGATCTGACGGGACCCGTCATCCGCCGTGGGCTGTTCGGACTCATCGCCGCGGTCGAGCTCGCTGTGGTCGCTGTCGGACGAGTGTGCGACATGATCGATAAGGCAGGCTCGTTGCTCGGATCAATGGTGCCGGTGCCGCAGACAGTGGCCGCGAAGCGAGCGGCGGTGAACGACATCCGGAACGCCTACGAGCACATCGAAGACCGGGCACTGGGAACGGTCTTCGGCAGGCCCCACCCGGATGCCCTGACGATCTTCAATCACGTCGATCTCCTGGAGCGCGACCGCATCAGCTATGGGGCCTCGTCGCTTGACCTGAAGGCCGAGATGCCTAACTTGATCAGCGAGGCACGTCAGTTCCTGAAGGACGTGGCGGCCGACGCCTGAGCGGGCGGGGCGATCTAGCAGTTGCCGCTGATCTCGAGGACGCCGTACGGGCCCCGTAGTGGGGGACGCTGGCCGGGTGAGTGGTCGGGCAGGCACGGCCGCTTTACCGCGCAATTCAACGGCACAAACTGACAAACGACGGCCAGCGGCTGACATAACGCGTCAGCCCCAAGTGCAGTTCATCGCACACAACGACAGAAATCCGGCATTGATCGACGAAGTAGATCTTGTTTCGCAGGGTTCATGGTCGGTCCCTACTTCGTGGTCACCCCGTCATCACTCGGCTGTCGTATTGCTCTGCGCCAGCTACAACCCAGGATTAAGAGGGCGGGGTAGTTGACTACGTCAGGGAGCGACCGAGTGGCGGGATACGAAGTTGATCGAAACAGCCGCTGGTTCGGCTCCTCATGCGTTCCGGGAACACAGCGAGTCAAGCGAGGGTACAGGGGGCATGAGGCCGCCCGCTTCAGATCGTTCGGGGACGGGGCAGCGGCCAAGGCTGGGTGATTTGTCGAGCCTGTGGAACGGCCGAGACAGATGGACGCCATCCGTCGTGCTGAGAGGCGACGGTAGCCCCGATCGGCGACGAGGCTGCACGGAGAAAATCCGGAGCGAGCGATGGGGGAGCGGCTGTCACAAGCCGTTAGCCGACGACAGGAATGCGCAGGTCAGATGGGCTAGAACGGCACAGGCCGTCACTAGGCGTGGCCTGAGATCCGCGTTCACACCGAGGAGGTCAGGCCCCCGTCCGGCACCGACGACCATGGCGCCCTGGCTACGGCGCTCTGGGCTACGGTGCCGCTCGGCGGCGCCGCTCGTTCGGCGTCGACTCGCTTACGGCAATGAGCTGAACCACGCGCGCGCGAGGTTGCGGATGTACGTCTGTGCCTCATCAAGGGCCATGGTCTGCTTAGGCGGGCCTCCGGACTGGCGTGCGTGGCGGCTCTCGTGGATACCAGACACGAGGTGGTTGTTGGCCGAGCCGGTGAAGGCGCTTAGCTCGGCCTTCGTGGTCCAGCCGGTCTCAGCCAGCCCGTCGTTGCCTCCGCCGACTGCCGCCCGAACAATCTCGAATACCTTGTATAGCTGCGACCACGACAACCGCTCGGCCTTACCAATAACCGCGAGCAGGTCCCTCACGTTCTGGTCATTGCGCGCGAGGTGCTTTGGGCCGGGCGGCGGTGGAGGTTCGACGGGGATACCGCCAATGACCGTCGCCACTCCAAATGCGCTGGCTCGAATCTCAACCGGGGCCAGCATGACGACGGTGACGCTGTCGCGCATGCGGATCTCATCGCCCGTGACAATGTGCACGATCTCCGGCTCGCGGTCGCGGTGGAACTTGTTCCGCAGTCGCACGGGCCGGTATCCGGCGTCGTTGAGGGCTGTCCAGCCATTGAGCTGGATCAACTGCTCCTGAGCGACGTCCACCAGGCGGCCGCCCTCGCCAAAGACGTCGTCAAGCGCGTCAGTGACCATGAACGTGCCCTCATCATTCGTGACGATGCGCGGGTCACCGCTGGGGAAGCGTCCAGCGAGGGCCTGAAGGTCGAACTGATGGCCATCAAGTTCGGCCCACACGGTCATGCTGAGGCTCCTACCGCGGGGCCGCGCACATAGCAGAGCAGGAACATGGACGATGAGTCTAGAGGCCTTTCAAGATCTTTTCTGGGCCGTGTGTCCTGTCACTGAGCCGTGATAACACTCCCGACAACGAAAGACCACGCTGACCCACGAGGAACCACCCCCGCTGGTCAGCGCCGCTTCCAGTGCCCGATCAGGCAGCCTGTTTGGTCTCCCAGAAGATCTTGTCGATCTGGAAGAGCGAGGGCGGGGGAGCGAGGCATCAGAAAGGCATCACGAGCCCTGGCGAGGAGCGGGACGCGGCACCGCAGACTCCAGCAGACCGACTCTGTAAGGCCGAGCCTGCTTAGCGGCGTCCCCATGGAACCGGGTGGTGATCTACGTGAGGAGCCCGATCGCCCGGCCGTAGCTCCCGAGCTTGCCAAGGGTGTAATTGGCAATGTCGGCACGGCCAGCCTTGAGGCGCCACATAACCTCAAGGCGGATCGGACCACCGTCTAATTCTGCATAAATGTCGCTGTAGTAGGTAAGCGAAGTTCCGAGGGACTTTTCGGTCTCGAACGACTTGATGAGGCCCGTCGCAACCAGGCCAGCGGCGATGGCGCGATTGAGGGCGCCGTCGTCGCTTTGTGCGATCTTCGCGAGATTGGCAAATGCGGTCTGAGTCCCACTGCCAGGCTTTGGTCCTCGCTTGCGAGTAGCCAAGGACTTGCCCCCCAGCAAGAGCCCAAGTTCGCTAGATTCGATGCGCCCCTTGTCGGATGCGGACGGCTTAACCGTCATATTTTGCGCGCGCATGAGGTCATGAAGTGCCGTATCGCCATAGAGTCGGGCGACGGCTAGAGCGGTAAGGACGTCGATGTGAATGATCTTCGAGTCCAGAACTGTTCCGAGGATACCTACCTGATCAGGGTATTTCTTCAGTTCCTCGACGATGTTGGCGCCAGTAGAAGACATCGCACGGCTGACATCGGTAGTACCGAAAGCTCCTCGAGTCAGTGCGGCTACGTCACCCTCGGAGTCGTTCCCAGTTATTACAACGACCCACATCCGAAATCGCTCAACTGGAAGCAGTGCGCGAACCCGCTTCTGATTCTGAGTGAGGGTCTTCCTGACGAGCGCTAAGTAGCGGCCGATTGTCTCGGCCTCGCCGGATAGCTCCTCGGCTCTTTCCTCGGAGATGCCGAGGGCGTCGAGTGTGGCGCCGTCGTTAAGTGCGCCCACCGTCTTCTCCGCAATAATGCGGAACTCGGATTGCGCTGGGCCCGAAAATCGGAGCACTTCTTCGCCCGGTCCGAACAAAGCTTCACCGCCAAGCTCCTTGGCGATTTTTACCAAGAGTTCGGTCAGGTTGTCCGTGTTCGTCGGCCATACAACGAGTGTGTCAGTGCCATCGGCCGATCGCAGGAATGCGTTAATAGCATGCATATCGGACTCGACTGACTCGGCGGAGACGATGCCGAGAGCTTCGCGAGTCTCCATCACCAGAATCCTAGGTGTACTCGTCGGCCCCACTTGTTTCAGTTCGACTGTTAGGTCTCGCCCCGCTGGGATCCGTTCCGTCGTGACGCCCTGGCGAAACAGGCCGACAGTGTCGAGGAACGTCGACTTCCCGGACCCTGTCTCCCCTCGGAGGATCAGGAATCCGCCGCGCCGTGCCGCTCGCATATCATCGAAGAGGTCGTCGATGGCGTTGAGGCTGTCCGGGACTGGAACGATGATGGTCCTGAGGGTGCTCGACTCGCTGTCTCGCAGGGCCTCGAACCGGTCCGGCACGAAGAGGTCGCTAGCTCGGTTGCTCGCAGGGACGTCCTCCACCATCGGACGATCCTCTCAGACGCCTTAGCTCGACCCGTAAGTCGGCATACCGGGTGTCCTCGCCGGACGGGCAGGTCTCGGAGATGGCCAGGACGGCGGGCTAGTGCGGCTTCGAGGTGAGAGAGGGGCGCGCCATTTCGACGACCTCCCGGAGGGCTATCACGCCACGGCCGGAGGGCAAGCCTGGCACGGTGGTCCGGGGGCGGCGACGCCAACCACGGGCGTCGACCGTACGTGGTCGCTTCGGGCTGTTGTGCCCTCCAGCCGTGGCATGATCGGGCTGCGCCAGGTCGACGAGATGGCGCTTCGGTCTTGGAGTATGTGGCGGGGTCATTCGTCAGCCGTTCGTCAGGGCAGTCACCAACAGCGACAGATGGCAAGGACTGTCCGAGCCCATCAACGCAGGTCAGGACAGGAGGACGGCGGATCGCCGCAGGTAGTCGCTACCTGCGGATTCGTTCCGCTTCAACGTGTAGCCGGGGCTATTTGTGCAGGTCATCGCACCTCCAGTCCGCCGTCGGTCCGCAGGGAGTCCGCAGGATCGCCCAAAGCCTCCGTCAACAGCCGATCAGCCGCGGCCCGCGTACGGTCCTCGGCGGTCGACCAGAGATGGGCGTAGATGTTCAGGGTCGTGGTCGCGCTAGCGTGTCCAAGAGCGCGCTGCGCGGTCACGACGTCACATCCGGCAGCGATCAATCCGGAAGCGAAGTAGTGCCGCATGTCGTGCATCTTGAGGTCCTGCACCGACGCTTTCGCTCGGGCGCGCCGCCAGTAGTAGGTCATGGTGTTTTGGTGCGGAGGATTTCCGTTTCTTCCGTAGAACAACCACTCGCCGGGCTTCGTCAGTCCACGGGTCTCGACATGACGATCAAGGATCTGCACGAGTCCGTCCGGCAGATGGATCGTCCGTTCGCTGTTGTATTTCGGCGGCCGGATCTCGACGCCGCCGCCGTTCTCGCGCTGAACCTGGCGTCGGACCTGGAGGCGTCGTCCGAGCAACTCGACGTCGCCGAGCTGCACGGCGCAAATCTCCCCAACGCGGAGGCCGGCGAACGCCGCGAGCGCCAGCGTCGGGCGGAACGGCTCCTCGGCGACTCCGAGCAACGTGCCCACCTGCTCGCTGGTGGGCAGCGTCAGGGCTGCCTCGTTCCGCCGCTTCCGAGGAAGAACCACACCGTCCGTGGGGTCGGATTGAATGACCCGGTCGCGAACGGCGGCCTTGAACACGGCCCGGACGTTGTTGTAGCGAGTGCGACGGTTCCGGGGGCGAGGCCGCGGCTGGTCTCCGCCTTCACCCACCCTTCGACGTGCGAGCGCCGGATCGACCGCAGGGGTACGTCGCCGAACTGAACCGAGTTCGCCGCGAGCGACATGGCCCTCTCAGTACCGTTGACCCAGACCTGGTCGGGAGGCCCAGTCGGCGAAGTACGCGGAGAACGTGACCTTGCCGGCATTGGGGTCGACGTACTGGCCCGTGACCATCGACGTGGTGACTTCGTCGAGCCAGCGCTGGCCGTCGACCTTCCGGGCGAAGTGCCGCGCGTGCTCCCTGCCCGCCTCGTCGCGGTAGCGAGCGCGCCAACGGCCGTCGGGGCGCTTCTTAATACTGGCGATCGTTTACCCCCTCTCGGCCCTGCGTCACGATTGACGCGATCCGAGCTTCGGCGAGTCTGCGATACCAGGGCGCGGGGTCGCCGTCTTCGCCGACGAGGTGGTACTTCTCGCCCTCGAGCTCAACTGTCCGTTGGTGAACAGGGGCCGGATCGAAACCGGCCTCGATCAGCACCGACTGCCAGCGGTTGTTCGCAGGGTACGAGAGGATGATGGGCTGGATCGCGTTTGCGAGCCGGCCAGGGATGCCGGGAGTGTCGAGCGCCTCGATCAGACCGGGCTGGGTCCGCTCCGCCTGCGCCGCGGCCTCCTCGGGGTCCGCGTCCCCGGCTCCGCTTCTCGGTCCGGTGACCGATGGGGCGCAGCGCCTCCCGTTCGCGTTCGGTGGCCGGAAGGGCCGGGAGCATGAAGTAGACGAATTTCATCTGGACTCCTTCACCGGGAGAAAAGCAGAACCACGGAACGGGTCCGGACAGGGGAGATCCCGGTCGCTCGTGCGTTAGTCACCCTTGCCGTGCGTGGACACCGCCATCCGTGCCCCGCGTTCGCGGATTCTTCGGCAGCACCTGACGAGTGCTGGACAGGGCCGGTCGCGATCTCGCGGAGTGTGTCCGGCGGGCGTGGGGGAGCCGACGAACGCCGACGGCCGGCGACCCGCGGTCCGGGACGCCCGCCGTCGGCGGGGACTGGTGAGTCGGGTGCGAGCATGCCCCCTGCAGGACGTCGGCGATCCGGGCCGGTTCCCGCGGTGGGCAGCCAGATCTGTCGTACCTCCGGTCCCCTACTTGCGTCCTAGACGTCCGGCATGGGCTCGTCGTGGTTCCACCGGTCGAGGACGTCGAGCGGGTTCGCTCGCCCGCGCGCCTATGCCCGCGCAGCGGCGGCGAAGGCCTCGAGCTCGCGCGGGATGTCCGGGCCTGCGGGCTGATACGCGATCTCGGTGCTCCCGGCCGCTTCCAGCTTGGCGAGCTTGTCCCGCCACTCGGACGGTGACAGCGCCAGCCCGCCCGTGACCATCAGCTCGCCGGTGACGAAGGGTCGGTCGCGCTCGTTCACGGCCACCAGGTGCCGGTCGTGCAGGGCCAGGTGCCGCCTCTCCTTCGGAATGTCGTCGTAGGCGGCGGCCCACTCGGGGCCCCGCTCAGGCAGCAGCTCGTCAATGACGCCGTGTTCGACGGCCCAGTGCAGGACGACGCTCAGACCGTGTCCGGCCGCGTCGACCACCCTTGCCGAGCCGGGGTCCTCGCCGTCCTCGAGCACGGTCCCGAAGTCCAGGATGACGCTCGAGGCGAAGTCCGCGTTCGGTACCAGCACGGTCAGGACCTCGGCGCCGAGGTCGCGGGTCACCCCGTAACCCTTCGGCCCGTTGGCGGCGACCACCCACGGAACCTCAATCGGGCGGGCGGGGGCGTACCGGTCGTCCGGCGCCAGCATCTTCATGATTCCGCCGTCCCACTCGACCTCCTCACCCCGCAGCAGGGCCGACACCACCAGCACGTACTCCTTGACCTTGGCCCACGGGAGGGGCCGCTTCCCCATGGACAGGCGCCCGGTGAAACCGGAGCCGACTCCGACCATCGTGCGTTCGGCGCCTGCCACCGAGACCAGCGTCGCGATGGCCGACGCCGTGACCATCGGATGGCGCAGGCTCGGAATCAGTACGCCGGGACCAAGGATGATCCGCTCGGTGCGTTCGGCAGCGCGGCAGAGCTGAACCCAGACGTCGGGGTAGAGAGCGGGCGAGTCATAGAAGAATGCGCGCTCATAACCCAGGTTCTCGGCAATTCGGGCGTGCTCATGACTGTCCAACGACGTCGCGAACGCGCATGAAATCCTCACGAGGCCTCCAACTCAAGACACGGAAGATAGTGACCAATGCAGTGATGACCGGGTCGGACCGGAAGGTCAGGAGATCTCCTGATCGGGGAACGCTAGCGCCACGGTGAGGGGCGGACGTGTCCGATAGCGCGACACAGCCGAAGTACCGGACACCGGACGACGAGGGAGAGCAGGTCGAACGCCTCGTCGAAACTCGTGGGCTCCGTAGCCGCCGGGGCGGCTGCGGTCGCGGGGGACGTTGGTGATGACGGTGGCGGGCAGCAGGTAGCTGCGCCGGAAGTCGAACTGGTAAAGGCGTTGAACTTGCCGGTCGGGTCGAGCATCGCGGGCCCTCCTTCCGAGGCGGGCGGGGGCGGCCCGGCCGGGCCCGCCCGCGGGCGGTCAGAAGCCGGGCTCGTCGAGCGCGCCGGCGAGGCCGGAGGCGATGCGGTCCTGGTGGGCGTCGCGGTCGGAGAACTCGCGCCAGTCGGAGTCCGCGGCAACAAAGGCGGCGATGGAGTCAGTGGTGGCGGTGCGGAACACAAGGGCCTCCCGGTGGTCGGGCGGGTGGAACGCGGCTCTGCCTCAGCGCGGGCGGGTGGGGTCCCCGAAGGGGACGGGCGGCCGGGTCGTCTGACCGCTCGCCCCACCCGTCTGTGCTGACCTCTGGGCGGTCCAGTCGCGCGGCCACCGGGAGGCCTCCCCCGCACCGGCCGGCTGTCCCGGCCCGCATCGGCTGTCATTTCGCACCGGAGTGGTGCCCTTGGGGTGCTGCTGTCCTGTTCGGCAATCAGCAGGAACAGCCCCGGCCGCTCGGGTGGCGGGGCTGGCTGGTCCTCCGGCCCCACCACCCGCTCGAGGTCAGTCGGCGGTATCGGCGGCAGTCCCGAGCTCGCCCTTGGACCCGAGGTCGGACTCGCCCTCTGCTTCGGACTCGGGTTCACCCTTGCCCGGCTCGTGGCCCTCGTCGGGCTGCTCGCCGGCAGAGCCCTCGTCTGCGAGCTTGTCGTCGACTAGTTCGGTGTCGACGGACTCACCAACGGCTGCACCGTCAGGGGCGGTGTCGGTGGGCTGGTCGGCGGTCGGGTCGATGATCAGCTCTTCGACGGGAGCGGGGGTGTAGCCCCATGCCTGGCGCGCTCATGTACGCGATGGCGCGGGGATCGCGGCCAGCGCGTCCTTCGCGCCAGCTATGCCTGCCGAGGCTGTCGTCCTCGGTGGCCAGGGCGATGGCGAGCATGACCTGGGCGGCCTTTCCGGCCTTGGCGTTGTGCAACAGGTCCTGCAGCGGGCTGGGCTTGCCGACGTACCAGCCGCTCGGGACCTCGACACCGAGCAGCTGGCAGGCGAGCTTGTTGCCGCCCTCGAATGTCTTGCGCAGTTCGTGGCCGCCGGTGGCCATTGCGACAGCGACGAAGTGCGCCGCGTCCTTCGGCGCGGTCTTGCGGGCCAGCAGGTTCTTGACGAACTCACGCCGAACGGTGACCGCGGCATCCCACGCCTTGTTGTTCTCGATCACCCGCTTGCGCTCGGCCCGCGCGGCTTCCTTCTCCACCTCGGTCTTCGAGGCGGCGGATGAAGACCCGCTGCTGCGCTGGGCGTCGTAGAGCGGGGCGTGGCCGTGGGCGCTCCGTGGCAGCGGGGGACACCGCGACTTCGACACCCGGTGATGGCCGCCGAGCTCGAAGCTGCGATGCCGGCTTGACGGCGCCGCGCCGAACGCGGTCGTGCTCGACAACCGGCGATGCGGTCGATCAAGCCAGTCCGGGAAGTGTCGGAGACCCACAGCGCTGCAGAACCCACTACGCCGCCGACTCTGGCGCATGAGGGCCGGCGCTCGTTCGGGCAGGGCTGCTCGGCTCGATGGGCCCCTGTCCGCTCGACCAGCAGGTGCCGACGGCGCGGCGTGCGGGTCCCGCCACGTGCAGCCCCGCCGTCGGCGGCGGTGCACCGAGACGATGCCGTGCTTGCGCATGAGCCGCTCGACGCGTTTGCGCCCGACCCGGATCCCGGCACCGAGGCGCAGCTCGGCATGCACCCGGGGCGAGCCGTAGGTCTGCCGCGAACCGGTGTGGATGTCGCGGATGACCTGCACCAACTGCAGATCCGACCGGACGCGGTCGCTGAAGCGGGCGGTCGCGCCAGTCGTAGTAGCCGCTAGTCGAGACGCCCAGCACCCGGCAGGCGACCGCGACCGGGGATGTGGTCGTCGGCCAGTTCCCGCACCACCGGGTAGATCATTTTGGGAGGACGTTCTCCCTGGCGAAGTACGCGGCGGCGCGTTTGAGGATCTCGTTCTCCAACTCCATGCGTCGCTTCTCCCGGCGCAGCTCGGCCAGCTCGGAGCGTTCATCGCTGGTCAGGCCGGGCTTGTCCCCGGCATCGACCTCGGCCTGGTGCATCCAGTTGCGCAGGCACGACTCGCTGATCCCAAGGCTCTGCGCGACCTCGCGGACCGGGCGATCGCCCAGGCGGGCGAGCTCGATCGCGCGCTGCCGGAACTCCGGCGGGTGAGGAGCGGGCACAACGACATCCCTTCCCAGGCGGCTACCCCGCCTCAAGCTCGGAGTCCGTCCAAGCGGGGAAAGGTCAGGTGCGCGCTTTGCTGCGCTCGGTTTACGACCAGCCCGACGCCGCCTCGGTCCACGCCCAGTTCGACCGGGTCCTCGACGCCGTCGCCGAGAAGCTCCCGCGCGTCGCCGAGCACCTCGACACCGCCAGCGCCGACGTCCTCGCGTTCACCAGCTTTCCCAAGGAGGTGTGGCGTCAGATCTGGTCGAACAACCCGAGCGAGCGGCTCAACCGCGAGATCCGACGCCGCACCGACGTCGTCGGGATCTTCCCCGACCGCGACTCCCTGATCCGCCTCGTCGGCGCCGTGCTCGCCGAACAACACGACGAATGGGCCGAAGGACGGCGCTACCTCGGCCTTGACGTCCTCGCCCGAGCCCGCGTCAGCGCCGTCCCGGACAGCACCGCCCACAGCGAGGAGGTGACCTCCACCGACACGATCCCGGCGCTCAGCGCCTAACCCGCAACAGAAGATCACGCGTCAGCCGACACACACCACGCCCGCGGACTTGACCTTGTCAACACGGGGGCGGCCCAAGGCCTCAGGCAGACTGGCACCAGTCACTACCGTTGCGGGCTTTCACAGGGTGGACGTATGCGCCAGTGGGCTGATACCCGACCTGGTAGTACTCAACGACGTACCAGGCCTTCAGCATCACAGGGCTTCCGGTAACCGACGCAGCCAAACCGCCGGGCGTGCCGCTGACCTGGGGACCCTGCAGCATCGTTCCGGGAAGGTTCGCCGGCCCGCCCTGCTGCCAGTACGGCTGACCGAATTCCGCCTTCCACTGCCCCAACTCCGTCTGACGACCATTCTGATCCATGATTAGCGTGAGCCGCACGCCCCAACCCTCGGCAAGGGTCACTCCGAGCATCTCGATGTTGACTCCATCAACGCCGCTATCGGGGTTGATCGGCGAGCAGGTGGCGGTATAGGTCTCAGCTTGGGCCGGTGCCGCGATAGCGGCGAACGCCGCGCCGGCGGTTATGGCCAGGACGGCAGTCCGGCGGGCGATGCGGCCACCCGTCCCCGCACTCTTGCGTCTGAACATCCTTGTCCCTTCCTCTCAATGTCGCAGGACTATCGAGGGGAGGTTGAAGCTTCGACCGCTGACGCTCCATCGGGTCGCCCCCCGAGCGTGGCGCGCCAGCCCTACTGGTCATATAGGGACAACCCCACTAGCCAGGTGGCCCACCCTTAAATGGCGGGCTGGCATTGGAGCTGGCTGAAACGAAAAGCGCGATCCCCAATTACCGTCCCGGCCAGCAGCGCTGCGCGCGGCATCGCACCGGGGGCGAACCACCGCCGACCGCGAGCATGCTGCGGCGATCCCGAGCACCAGACCGGTGCCCGCCATGCCGCGCGGGTCCTGGATGAAGAGCATCGCGCCCCGCACCAGGTAGCCGACGTACGGCACCACGATCGCCGCGATCGGCACGGCGGCGGAAGGATCAGCCATGCAGCGGTCAGCGGCCCTCATGACGATCTTGCACGTGACCGGCGGCAGCAGGTGCGGCCACGCGCCCGTCGCCCCGGCGACGGAGGCCGTTCGTCCGTAGGACGAACGCGGTGGGGTTCCTAGCGTCGAGGGCGTCGATGACCGAGCGAGCGAGGTGGTGAGCGCGTGGCCCGCGCCCTGGTGGTCTACGAGTCGGTGTTCGGCGATGCCCGCGCGATCGCGTACGCGATCGCCGACGGCCTGTCGGCTTCCCTGGCCGCCGATGTCCTCGCCGCGGCCGAGGCCCCGGCCGAGATCGGCGCTGATGTGGGGCTGCTCGTCGTGGGTGGTCCCAACCATGCGTTCGGCATGCCCCGGCCCTCCACGCGGGAGGGCGCGGTGACGCAGCACGGCGCCGTCATCGCCGACACCACCACCGGCCTGCACGAGTGGTTGCAGTCGGTGCGGGTGCCTCGTACCGGGCTCGCTGCTGCTGCCTTCGACACCCGCAGCAGCGGACACCGCATGCTGGTGAAGATGGACCACGCCGCCCGGACGGAGGAGAAGCTCCTCGGCAAGCTCGGTGCGAGGATCGTCGCGCCCGCCGCGCACTTCTTCGTCGCCGACACCACAGGACCCCTGGTCGATGGTGAGGAGGACCGGGCACGAACCTGGGGCCGGAGCCTGGTCGGACTCGCCGACTTCCGAGCCGTGAGCTAGTGCCTCGTCCAGGAACGTTGGGGTCGTAACCGTGTCGGCTTGATCAGTTCCGGTCTGGCGCTGGAGGCTGTCCGCCGGAGGTGGTGGGCATGCCGCGACGGCCCGAGGTCTTCGTCCGGGA
>NZ_BAABIC010000042.1:0-17235 GCF_039542425.1 Pseudonocardia yuanmonensis | reverse complement strand
TCGGCGAACCACTCGACACCTCGGCGCTGATCCAGCCGCGGTGCGAGCCGGAGATCGTGTTCACCCTCGGCCGGGACCTGCAGGGCGCACACGTCACCGCAGCCGACGTCGTCGCCGCCTCCTCGGGGGTGGCGGTCGGGATCGAGGTCCTGGACTCCCGGTTCGTCGACTACGGCTTCACCATGGCCGACGTCGTCGCCGACAACACCTCCGCGAGCCGATTCGTCGTCGGCACCCCCGTCGCACCCACGGGGATCGACCTGCGCCTGGTCGGGGTCGTGCTGGAGAAGAACGGGCAGGTGGTCGCCACCGCCTCCGGCGCGGCCTCCCTCGGCCACCCCGCCGCCGCCGTCGCCTGGCTCACCCGGCAACTCGCCGCCGACGGCGAAGGCCTCGCCGCCGGGCAGATCGTGCTGTCCGGCGGGCTCACCGCCGCGGTCCCGGTCGGCCCCGGTGACGTCATCACCGCCTCGATCGACCGGCTGGGCGCGATCGAGCTCGCCTGCCGCTGAGCGGCCGTTCCCGACCTGCGCTGACCGGTCCCCGGCCGCTCGGCGCAGGTCGGCCCACGACAAGCGGGCGAAGGCCGGATTCCGGGCCGCCTCCCGTCCCGGCGCGTTCGCCAAGGTCTGCACCGCCATGCCCAACTGCACCGCGTCGACGTCACCGACGGGCGCGGTCACCGACAACGCTGCAATCACCGCCTCCTGCGGCGGCATGATCGGAGCCGCCGCGCACAACACCCCGGGCCCCGACTCCTCGCGTTCGTAGGCGACGCCGTGCTCGCGGATCGCTTCCAGCTCGGCCCGCAGCACGGCCTCGTCGGTGATCGTCATCGGCCCGAGGGCCGGCAGGCCGCCGGCCACGACCGCCCCACCGCCGGCTCCGCCCACGCCAGCAGCGCCTTGCCCCCCGGTGGCATGAGCCGGCAACCGGCCGCCCACCCGCGACCCCATGGGCGGCGCGGCCCGGCTACGCAGTTTGGCGACGTAGACGACCCCGGTACCGTCGAGTACGGCCAGACGGACGGTATGCCGGGTCGCGTTGCGCAGGTCCGCCATGTTCGCCAGCGCCGGCTGCCGCAGCTACCGTGGCCGAGCGGCCCGCTCACCGAGCTCGAAGAACCGCAACCCTGCCCGCATGCTCTGCCCCGAGCGCTCCAGGAACCCGTGCTCGACCAGCTCGGCGACCAGCCGCGACGCGGTGGCCCTCGCCAGCCCGGTCCGGCGCGCGATCTCACCGACGCGCAGCTCCGTGTCCTCGGCGCCGAACGCGTCGAACACGCTCGACACCCGACCGATCACCGACACCGGAATGTCTTGCTGAGCGGATCGCACGGCTTATCGTCCCTGATGAGAAGCGAATGGAACACTCAGCTCGGTCTGACGAAGGGACGAGCCACTATGCGCTGAAAAGCCGGGCGAGGCGAACCTTCGGACGAAACGGTGCGCCGAGGCCGCCTGTTCACGAAGCCTCGAGCAGCCGTGAGCGGACCGCAGGCCACGCCGGCGACAGCGGGTCGATCAGCGCGAAGTGCCCCGCCCTGGGCACGATCACGACCTCGGTCCCCGGATGGACGTCGGCGTCGCGGTGCGCCGGTACCGACGGCACAATCGCGTCCCCCTCACCGTGGACGATTGTGCCCGGCCTGCGCGGCGAGCCCAGTTCGGGCGGGTCGAGGTCTCGACGGGAGTCGGGGTCGGTGCCCAGGAAGTCCCAAACCGCGCCGTCCCCCAACGCTGCTCGGTGGGCCTCGCCGAGTTCGGCTATCGGCGCGAGCGCGACGGTGCCGCCGAGCCCCGGTGGTGGCGCGCCCCGAGATCGACCCTGCCGACATACCGGGAACCGGCCGCGTCCGCGTCGTCGCCGCCGCCCCGCACCGCGACATCCTGCCGCACTGCGCCGCAGTGGTCAGCCACGGCGGTCACGGCACCGTCATCAAGGCCGCCGCCGGCATGCCCCAGCTGGTCATTCCGCTCGGCCGCGATCAGCCCAACAACGGCGCCCGCGTCGTCGCCGCCGGGATCGGCGTTCGGCTCAAGCCCTCCGCCAAGCCCACCACGATCGCAGCCGCAATCCGCCGCCTGCTCGACGACCCGTCGTTCACCCAGCGGTCCCGTCACCTAGCCGAGCGCATCACAAGCGACGCGCACAGCACGGCCGGCGTCACCGAACTCGAGAACCTCGCCCGACCGGCCGATGACCATGCAAGGACGTGAGCCCGTCATCTCGGTCGTCCCGCCGCCGGGAGGTACGCCGGGACGACCTCCCGACGACTGCCACGGCTATGCACCGCGCTTATGGCGCAGTTCGTGACCGGCGCCGGCGGAGCGCACTAGCCGCCGCCCTGCTGTAGCCCGAGAAGACGGGCCGCGGCGCGTCCGGGTCACATCAGTGGCAGAGCTGCATCTTGGTGCCGGGTACCGGCGGGGCGAAGATCCGATCACCGCCCAGGACATCACCGACGCGTTCCGCGACGCCGAGTCCGTGGCAGCTGCCCTGCACGACGTCTGAAGCGGCGTCGGCGCCTACGACGAGGCGCTGGGCACCCATCACGCTGCGCGCGACGCTCAGGTCATGCCCCTTTACGAGTTCACCTCGACGATGGCGACCCTCGAGCCACCACCGCCCGAGCTGCAGCAGCTGATCGGTCAGGTGCACGGCTACCAGCAGGCGATGGAGGCCTTCGTCAGCGTCAACGCGGCCACGATCTCAGCGGCCGAGTTCTCGATCCGGCCTTCCTCGATCCGCCGCTCGCGGCGTAGGAAGCCGGCAGGCGCCGATCGGACGAGGTGTCGACGACAGGGCTGTCACCTTCCCCCTCTCACCCGGGTGAGAGCCCTGCACGACGCTGACTCGCGCCGCCCCCTCCTGCAGGCTCGGTGGCCTCGAGCTGCGCCGGAGGTCATCGATGTCGGTCACCGTCTCGCTGGATTTCCCGCTTACCGCCGAGGTGCCGGATGCGTGCCTCGTCGAGGGGCTGGCTGCCCGCGACGAGGACGCCTACCTCGTCCTCGTCCGCCGCTACACGCCGCTCATGTTGCGAGTGGCTGCCACGTACGTGCGAGACCGCGCGGCTGCCGAGGACGTGGTCCAGGACACCTGGATCGCCGTGCTGCGACATGTCGGCCGGTTCGAGGGCCGCTCCAGTTTCAAGACGTGGCTGATGCGGATCCTGGTGAACATCGCCCGTACGAGAGGGGGGCGGGAGCGCCGGACCGTGCCGTGGTCGAGCGTGGCTGCGGACGCCGAGTGGTGGGACGAGTTCCTCACCGACGGCGCCGACGGCGAGCCGGAGTGTCGCCTACTCGCGGCGGAGGTGGCAGGGGCGATCGGACGCGCGCTGCGGTCGCTCCCCGAGCGCCAGCAGATCGTCGTGACCCTGCGAGACGTCGAAGGCTGGGAGGCCGGTGAGGTGTGCGAGGCGCTCGGGATCTCGCCGGGGAACCAGCGGGTTCTGCTGCACCGCGGACGTGTCCGGTTGCGAGGTCTGTTGGCCGGTCGCCTGGGTTAGAGCAGCCCGAGTTCGCGCGCTCGGGCCACGGCGTCGCCCCGGGACGACACCCCGAGCTTCCGGAAGAGCAGGCGGGTGTGGGTCTTCACGGTGTTGAGCGACAGGTGCAGCACGGCGCCGATCTCTCGCTGGGAGAGCGTGCCGGCCAGGAGGGGGAGAAGTTGCCGCTCGCGCTCGGACAGACCTGACTCCTCGTCCTCGACGCGGCCGGCGTTCCGGCCAGGCCGGGCGCGTCGCGCCTGGGCGAGCGTTCTCGGGAACCGGGCGGGATCAGGGCAGCCCCGTAGCAGCGCGGCGGCGCCGTCGAGCAGCGCCGTCGCTTCGCTGTCCGGACCGGCCAGCCTGGCCTGCACGACAAGGGCGAGCGCGATCTCCAGCCGTCCAGCTCCGCGGCGGGCCAGTTGGACGGCACGGGCCGCCGACGTGGCAGCCGCCTGGGGCTGACCCGTGGCTCCGAGGAGCGTTGCGCGCGCGAGATGCGGAAGGCAGGCGACGAAGTGCTCGCCTACGGCCGGGTCGACGATCCGTTCCTCACCGACCGGCAGGATCCGGGCGGCCTCCGCCAACTGACCGGCCTCGACGGCGGCCAGCGCGAGGTAGCCGAGCGCATACGTCTCGGCGAGCGGGTTCGTGGTGTGCCGAGCGAGGCGCACCGCCTCGCCGAGCGGCCGTCGCACCGCGGCGTAGCGCCCCTGCCAATAGGCCGTCAGCCCGAGCAGCAGGTGGGCAACGGTGCTGACGAAGCTCGGTCCGCCCGAGTCCAGTTCCTGCACACGGCGGGCCGTGCTCGCCGCTGCCCCCACGTCACCGATCTTGAAGCGGTGGACGGCACGAAGGACGGCCAGGTCACGTCGGGCGTCCAGCCGAGGCGCCCCGTCCTCGGCGATCGCAGCGGCCGCCTCCCCGGCCGCCAGCCAGGGATCGACCTCGTCGAGTTGGCCTCGGTCGAGCAGGAGCCAGGCACGGGCTGCGCACAGCCGCGGGTCGAGGCGGACCGCGGCGGGGGGAAGGACGTCGAGCCAGGCCTCGACCGTCGCGAGCCGGCCGGCGTTGAACTCGACGGTCCAGTTCTCCGCGACCAGATCGGCTGCCCGGCCCGGTTCTCGGGCGGACGCGAGGTGCTCGATCGCCTCGCTGACCGAGCCGGCACCGGCGAACCAGGCAGCCGCCTTGCGGTGCAGCTCGGGGAGCGCGGCCGGTTCGACCAGGCTGAGCTCGTGCTCGAGCAGTTCACGGAACAGGCGGTGATAGCGGTACCACGGACCGGCTCCGCCGAGCCGGGCGACGAAGATGCCGGCGCGCTCGGCCTGGTCGAGCATCGCGGCTGCATCGGCCCGGCCGGTGAGCTCCTCGCACAGCGGCGGGCACAGGCGACGCAGGACGGAGGTGCGGAGCACGAAGTCGCGGAGCGCGTCCGGTAGCCGGGCCAGCACTTCGCTGCACAGGTAGTCCAGGATGTAGCGATCCGACCCGGTGAGCTCGTCGATGAACGCTCCGGCAGTTTCTCGGGACAGGCCGGCCAAGGAGATCGCGGCCAGCGAGAGGCCGGCCGGCCAGCCTTCGGTCCGCCGGGCCAGCCGGTGCACGTCCGGCGAGCCGAGCGTCAGGCCGTGGACGTCCTTCAGCAGCGTGGCGGCCTCAGCGTCGGTGAACGCCAGGTCGTCGGCCCGCAGCTCGGACAGCTCTCCCGCGGCTCGGATGCGGGCCAGGGGCAGTGGCGGGTCGCAGCGGGTGGACACGAGTACGTGTGCAGTCCGCGGCAGGCGCTCGATCAGCAGGGCCACGGTCTCGTGGACCATGCGATCGGTGATCGTGTGGTAGTCGTCGAGGACCAGCACGACCGGGGTATCCACCCTGAGGAGTTCGTTGAGCAGCGACGGGAGCGCCGCGTCCCGCAGGGCGCGGGGGCCGGCGCGCAGCGCAGCCATGGCCTGCTGGCTCACCTCGGGGACGCACCCCCTCAGCGCGGTGATCACATAACTCCAGAACAGGACCGGGTCGTTGTCACCTGGGTCCAGTGCGAGCCAGGCCACCCGGACGCTCTCGGCGCAGGCGTCCATCCAGTCGACGAGCAGCGAGGTCTTGCCCCAGCCCGCGGGAGCGTCGACCACGGTCAGTCGGTGCTCGGTCGGCCGGAGCCGCGCCACCAGGCGGGGGCGGCGGACGAGGCCGCGCCCCGCCGGGGGGTGCAGCTTGGTGGCCAGCAGGACCGGCCCCTCGGTGAGCACCGTCACCGGGCCAGCCTGCCGTAGGTCGGTGCACGCGGCCAGGATGCGGTTGGCCCCCTCAGCCGGTCTGTTCGGCCCGAGCGATGGCCCAGGCGGCATTGATCAGCCCGATGTGGCTGAAGGCCTGGGGAAAGTTGCCGAGCAGATCCCCGGACTCGGGGTCGACCTCCTCGGCGAGCAGGCCGACGTCGTTGACGTAGCGGCCGGCCCGGTCGAACACCTGCCGGGCCCGCTCAATCTGACCGGACATGGCGAGGGCCTGGGCGAGCCAGAAGGTGCACAGGAGGAAGGTGCCCTCCTCGCCCGCCAGCCCGTCGGAGTTCGCGCCGGCTTCCGTTCGGTATCGGTAGACCAGCCCGCGGGCGTCGGTGAGCCGCTCGGCGACCGCGTCGATCGTGGCCAGCACCCGTGGGTCGTCCGCCGGGAGGAAGCCGACCAGCCCGATCATCAGGTTCGACGCGTCGAGGTCGGGTGAGCCGAACGACTGGGTGAACGACTTGGCGGTGTCGCTCCAGCCCTGCGTGAGGATGGCCTCGCGGATGTCCTCGGCGGCCGCGCGCCAGCCGTCGACCCGGTCCTCGGCGCGCAGTAGGGCGGCCATCGCGATCGCGCGGTCCAGCGCGACCCAGCACATGAGCTTGGAGTAGAGGAAGTGCCGTGGTTGCCCGCGCACCTCCCAGATCCCCTGGTCGGTCTCCTGCCAGCGTCGGGCCGCGGCATCGGCGCAGCCGATCAGGAACTCCCGCCACGCCGTCGCGCCCGGGTGC
Organism: Pseudonocardia yuanmonensis; assembly: GCF_039542425.1. Classification (NCBI taxonomy): domain Bacteria; kingdom Bacillati; phylum Actinomycetota; class Actinomycetes; order Pseudonocardiales; family Pseudonocardiaceae; genus Pseudonocardia; species Pseudonocardia yuanmonensis. The sequence continues at coordinate 10,726 of NZ_BAABIC010000042.1, read as the reverse complement.
TCGGGGTTGAGCTGCGCGACCAGCCGGTGCGCGGCGCCGAGCAACTCCCCGTAGACGTCGATCTGGCGCTGGCTCCAGGCGCCGTTGCCCACGCGGACCGGTCGGCTCTCCCCCCAGCCCGCCAGATGGCCGAGCTCCCGCTCGGTCAGATCGTGTTCGCCTCCGATGCCGAACATGATCTGGAGGTCGTCACCGCCGAGGACCTGTGCCGCCGAGCTGGCGGCGAGGTAGTCGAAGAACTGGTGGGCCTCGTCCGGGCACGCAGCGACCCAGAGGGCCTCGAGCGTGAGGCTGGCGTCGCGTACCCAGGCGTACCGGTAGTCCCAGTTGCGCTCGCCGCCGGCCTGCTCGGGCAGAGAGGTGGTCGGCGCTGCGACCACCGCACCTGTCGGATGGTAGGACAACGCCTGCAGCACCCGGCCGCTGTGGTGCACGAGATCGCGCCAAGGCCCCTGGTACCCCTGGTGGACGCGGGACCAGGTGCGCCAGGCCTCGATCGTGGTCTGCAGCGCCTCCTCCAGTTCGGGCTCGGGCACAGGCGCGGGGAAGGGCTCGGACGTCGTGCGGTGCTGAAGCCCCAGCGTCACCCGCTCCCCCGCCCGCAGCACCACGGTGCCGATCGCGGCCGCGCCGGCGACCTGCAGAGGCACCGGGGCGGAGAGCACCAGCACGTCCGCGCCGCCGCGAACCTGCACGCCCCCCTCGACCATCGAGACCAGCGGCGTCACGAGGCCGTACTCGGGGCGGGGCGCGAGTTCGATCCGGACCTCGACGATGCCGGCGGTGCACTCCACCGAGCGGACCAGTAGTCGCGGCGCGGCCGCGCAGAGGGCGTGGGGATCGTCGGCGGCCCCGGTGGCGAGCGCGTCGAGCACGACGACGGTGCCGGCCGCGCCGCTCCAGGTCGTCTCCAACACCATTGTGTCGTCCAGGTAACGGCGGCCGACCTCCGCGTCCGGGTCGGTGGCGCAGACGACGAAGTGCCCGGCCCGTGGGTCCAGCATCCGCCCGAACACCGACGGTGAGTCGAACCGGGGGGCACAGAGCCAGTCGACCGAGCCGGTCCGGTTGACCAGGGCAGCGGTGTGCCGGTCGGACAACAGGGCGTAGTCCGCGATCGGGGTGGTCATCGGTGTCCTCCTGGGGTCTGGTTTCGCCCCTCAGACACGGCCGACCGGCTGACCGTTACTCGAGACGGTCCCGGAACACCCGCAGCAGCCGCAGCTCCAGATCAGGGCCGACGCCGGGCTCGGCCCGCAGGAGCTCGACGGTACGGCTGCAGGTCGGGCAGCAACGCAGATGGTCGACCACCTCGGGCTCGAAGGCACGCCCGAGCAGCGCGACGACCTGCTCGGCCGTTCGCGGGCACTCACCACCGTCGGAGGTTGTCATGGCGACGCTTCAGACTCCCGCACAACTCCAGACGTAACAGTCGCCGGAAGCATGCGCTCTGCACCGCCATGACGCACAGCGACACAGATGTGATCGTGATCGGACTCGGTCCCGGCGGCGGTGAGGTCGCGTCCGGCCTGCTCGCCGGCGGACTCGACGTCGTCGGGGTGGAACGCGAGCTGGTGGGTGGGGAGTGCCCGTACTGGGGCTGCATCCCGAGCAAGATGCTGGTCCGCGCAGCCGACGCGCTGGCCGAGGCCCGGCGGGTCCCGATGCTTGCAGGAGACGCGCACGTGCAGGCCGACCTCGCGCCCGTTGCCCGCCGCATCCGTGAGCAGGCCACGGACGACTGGGACGATGCCGTCGCCGTGGCCCGGTTCGAGAAGGCCGGCGGGAGGTTCCTGCGCGGCTCGGCGAGGGTCGAAGATCGGGCGCGCGTGCGGGTCGGCGACGAGATCGTGTACGCGCGGGTCGGTGTGGTCGTGGCGACCGGAGCGCGCCCGGTCCGCCCGCCGATCCCGGGCCTGGACGCAGCCGGCTACTGGACCAACCGGGAGGCGATTGCGGCCCAGGGCGCTCCGAGCTCCCTGCTGGTACTCGGCGGTGGAGCGATCGGGCTGGAGCTCGCCCAGGCGTTCGCACGGTTCGGCACCTCCGTCACCGTCGTCGAGGGTGCCGATCGGGTGCTTCCCGCGGAGGAGCCGGACGCTTCGGCGGTCGTGGCCGAGGCCCTGAGAGCGGACGGAGTGCAGGTGTGCACCGGCCGGCGCGCGGTCTCGGTCGCCACCACCGACGGGCAGACCGAGACGACGCTGGACGACGGGACGGTCCTCGGTACCGAGAAGCTGCTCGTCGCCGTCGGTCGCCGACCGGACGCGCGCGGGCTCGGGTTGGAGCACTACGGACTCGAAGGCCCGGCGGTACCCGTCGACTCGCGCATGCGCGCCGCACCGGGGCTGTGGGCGGTGGGCGACGTCACCGGAGGCGGCGCCTTCACTCATCTCGCCGTGCACCAGGCGCGCATCGCCGTCGCGGACATTCTCGGGCGTGAACCCGTCGAGGCAGCAGACGCGCCCCTGCCCCGGGTGACCTTCGTCGATCCGGAAGTCGGGTCCGTGGGGCTGACCGAGGCCGCCGCGCGCGCAGCGGGTCTGCGGGTGCTCGTGGGCTGCGCACCCGTCGCCGCGTCGGCACGCGGCTTCGTCCACGGACCTGGTACCGCCGGGCTGGTCAAGCTCGTGGTGGACGCCGGGCGCGGCCTGCTGGTCGGCGCGACCGCTGTCGGCCCGGCAGGAGGCGAGGTGATCGGCATGCTCGCACTGGCCGTCCACGCCCGGATCCCGATCCGCACGCTCCGCTCGATGATCCTCGCGTACCCCACCTTCCACCGCGGCGTGCTCGACGCGTTCGCCGCCCTCGAGCAGGAGTGAGGTCGTGCAATTCATCAACCTCTTGATCGTCGCCACGGTCGCCTTCGCCGCACCGCTGGTCGTGCGGCTGTTCCCGGCGCTGCGGCTCCCCTTCCCGGTACTGGAGATCCTGAGCGGTGTCGAGCTCGGCCCTCGGCGCTGGGCCGGGTGCAGATCGACCAGCCGGTCGAGGTCCTGGCCCTGATCGGCCTGGCGTTCCTGCTGTTCCTCGCCGGGCTGGAGATCGACGTCCACCGCCTGCGGGGCCAGTCGCTGGGGCTGGCCCTGATCGGATTCGCGGTCTCGTTCGTGCTCGCCGCCGGTGTGGGCTTCGCCCTGGCGTGCTTCGGACTCACCCGCGCCCCGCTACTCGTGGCCATCGTGCTCTGCGCAACGTCCCTCGGGTTGGTCGTGCCGGTGCGCGAGGACGCCGGCCAGATCATGAACCAGGCTGGTCAACTGGTCATCGCGGCGGCTGCGCTCTTCGGGTCTGCGGCAGCCGTGGTCCAGGTACCTCTGTTCGTGGTGGCGCTGATCCTCGTCCGCGGGCTACCGGCCCTGCTTCACCGGCGCAGCACGGGCACGCACAGACACTGGCGGCCGCATTCCTGCAGGCCACGTCCCTGCCGTTCACCCCCGCAGCGGTGGCCATCGGACAGAAGCTCGGGGTGCTCTCTCCGGCGACCGGCGCCGCCTTGGTCGCCGCCGGGCTCCCCGCCGCGGCCCTGGCGGTACTGCGCGGCGCACGAACGACCACAACCTCGACCAAGGAGCCGGACCCCTCGGAGGCGGGGCGGGCGTAACGGTCGGGGCCACCGCCGAGTCGGTTCGGTGAGTCCCGCACACGGAGGAGGACCTCATGAAGGGCTTGACGGGCAAGAGGGCGCTGGTCACGGGTGGAAGCTCGGGAATCGGCCAGGCGATCGCCGTGCGACTCGGTGAGGAGGGTGTCGACGTCGCCATCAACTACGTCGGGCCGCCGGAGGGCGCCGAGGCGACCAAGGAGACCATCGAGCACGGCGTGCAGCAGTGCATGAAGCAGCTCTCGGCGAGCGGGACACACCCGATCCTGGTGGCAGCGGACGTCTCCGACGCCTCCCAGGTGGAGCAGATGTTCACCCAGGTCCATGACAGCTACGGCGGAATCGACATCCTGGTCAACAACGCCGGCATCCAGATCGCCGCCGACACGGACGTGCTCGACGTCGCCGACTTCGACCGGGTCCTCGCGGTGAACCTGCGTGGGGCGTTCCTGTGCGCGCAGCAGGCCGTCCGCGGCTGGTTGGCCGCCTCCGCGCCCGGCTGTGTCGTCAACGTCTCCAGCGTGCACCAGGTGATCCCGAAGCCACGCTTCGTCGGCTACTCGGTGTCGAAGGGCGGCATGCAGAACCTCACCCACACCCTCGCTCTCGAATACGCCTCGCGCGGGATCCGGGTCAACGGAATCGGGCCCGGGGCGACGGTCACCCCGATCAACCAGTCATGGATCGACGACCCGGTCCGACGGGCGGCCGTCGAAGCGCACATCCCGATGCGTCGGGCCGGCACCGCGGAGGAGATGGCGGCGGTCACGGCGTTCCTCTGCTCGTCGGAGGCCGGCTACATCACCGGCCAGACCCTCTTCGTCGACGGCGGCCTGACCCTGTACCCGTCGTTCGAGACCACCTGGTCCTCGGAATGAGCGCCGCCGACACCTACCCCCGGACGACCGCCGCCTCGTCGGCCGACCAGTGGTGGCCATCGCGCTACGGCGCCGGGGACCAGGCCGGGGCCCTGAACGAGATCGGCCCCCGCGCGGTGGTCGAGGCGGCGCGACTGGTGAGGACGGGCCGCGTCTACGACCTCGCGCATGTCCTCCACGCCGACATGCCCGCCTTCTCTGGACGCGCCTTCACCCAGGTGCTCCAGCCCGATCAGCCGCCCGTGGGCCGCAACCAGGTGCACTGGGTGGTCGAGGAGATCACGGCGACCCAACAGATGGGGACCCACCTCGACGGGCTCAACCACCTGCACGAAGGCGACCGCGCCTACAACGGGCACCGGCTGGCCGACATCCGCACGCCCTACGGCACCGACAAGCTCGGCATCGACACTCTCCCGCAGGTCGTCACCCGCGGATTGTGCCTCGACGTCGCCGCGATTCGCGGGGTCGGCCGCCTCGCGCCCGGCGAGGTGGTCACCGTCGCCGACGCCGAAGCCGCTCTCGCCTCCGCCCACCTGACCGTCCGTCCCGGCGACGCGGTGCTGTTCCACACCGGGCACGGCGTCCTGTGGGACGCCGACCCGGACGCCTACGCGCACGGTGAACCCGGACCCGGACACGCCCTGGCACAGTGGATCGCCGACCACCGCATCGTGCTCACCGGATGCGACACCTGGAGCTTCGGCCCCTACCCGCCCGAAGACCCCGACGAACCCTTCAAGGTGCCGCAGATCCTCAACACCCGCCACGGCGTCGTCGTCGCCGAGAACCTGCGGCTCGACGCGCTGGCCCGCGACCGTGTGCACGAGTTCCTGCTCGTCGTCGCGCACGCCAAGCCGCGCGGCGCCACCGGTGCGTGGGTCGCCCCACTCGCCATCACCTAGGAGTAGCAATGGAGCACTACGACGTCATCGTGATCGGCTCCGGGGCCGGAGGCGGCACTCTCACCTACGCCCTCGCCCCCACCGGCCTGCGGATCCTGCTCGTCGAACGCGGCGACTACCTGCCCCGCGAGATCGAGAACTGGGACCCGCGCGCCATCTGGCTCGACGGGCGCTACAACAACGCCGGCCGATGGACCGATGCCGACACCGGCAAACGCTTCACGCCGAAACAGCACTACTACGTGGGCGGGAACACGAAGTTCTACGGCGCCATCCTCTTCCGCATGCGCGAGCGTGACTTCGGTGCTGTCGCGCATGTCGACGGCGTCAGCCCGGCCTGGCCGCTCGACTACCGGGACTTCGAGCCCTACTACACCCGCGCCGAACACCTCTACCAGGTGCACGGCGCCCGCGGAGTGGATCCGGACGACCCGCCCTCCGTCGCGCCCTACCCGCACCCACCCATCACCGACGAGCCGAGGATCGCCCAGCTCCATGCGGATCTGCACAAGGCGGGCATGCACCCGTTCCCCCTGCCCAACGGAATCCTGATCGACGAGGCCCGCCCACAGACGTCGGCCTGCGTACGCTGCGCGACCTGCGACGGCTACCCCTGCCTGACCAACGGCAAGGCTGACGCCCAGGTCGTCTGCGTGGATCCGGCGCTGGCCTTCGGCAACGTCACCCTGCTGACCGGCGCCCGTGTCGACCGTCTGGAAGCCGGCCCTTCCGGCCGGAGCGTCGAACGCGTGATCCTCACCCGTGGCGGGCGGCGTGAGGAGTACTCCGCCGACATCGTGGTCCTCGCCGCCGGCGCCATCAACTCCGCCGCACTGCTCCTGCGATCCGCCTCGCCTCGACACCCGCAGGGCTTGGGCAACTCCAGCGGCGTCGTCGGGCGCAATCTGATGATGCACAACAACTCGTCGCTCATCGCCTTCTCCAAGATCCCGAATCCGACGCGGTTCCAGAAGACGATCGGGGTGAACGACTTCTACTTCGGCGACCCTCGCGCCGACGACGACTGGCCCTATCCGCTCGGTGCGATGCAGATGCTGGGCAAGTCCGACGCGGTCCTGATCGGTTTCGACGCCCCGGAAGCCGACGACCCGGCCGAGCTCGCCCGCCACGCGCTCGACTTCTGGCTCACCACGGAGGACCTGCCTCGCGCCGAGAACCAGGTCAGCATCGATCACGACGGGGGCATCTCGCTGCGCTACCGGCCCACGAACCTCTCCGCCCACACGCGGTTGCGCCGACGGTTCGTGGAACTGCTCGACGCCATGCAGTGCCGCGATCAGGTGCTGGAGAACTACAGCTATCGCGGCGGTCGCCTCGGGATCTCCGGGGTAGCACATCAGAACGGCACCGCCCGCTTCGGCACCGACCCGCGCACGTCCGCCCTCGACGTGGACTGTCGGATGCACGACCTGGACAACCTGTACCTGGCCGACTCCAGCTTCTTCGTCTCCAGCTCGGCGGTGAACCCGACCCTGACGATCATCGCGAACGCACTGCGGGTCGCCGATCACCTCTCCGAGAGGCTCGGCGCTCCGGCCCGGGCCGCGGTGGCGCCGGTGTAACACCGCGTCGCCCGCACCGAGCGATGCCGGCATGAACGAGCTGTTCGACGCCGGGGTCCTCGTCACAGGCGCAGCGTCCGGCATCGGCCGCGCCAGCGCGCTCGCGTTCGCCGCGGCCGGTGCCCGGGTGGCGGCCTGCGACATCGACGCCCCCGGGCTGGCCGCCCTCGTCGACGACGACGAGCGGATCGTCACGATCGTCGCCGATGTCCGCGACCCGCTGCAGGTCGAAACGATGGTGGCGAGAGCGGTCGACGAGCTGGGCCGGCTCGACGTTGCGCACAACAACGCCGGCATCGCCGGGCCGGTCCGCCCGCTCTGGGAGTACACCGAGGAGGACATGGCCTCGGTGCTCGCCGTTGATCTGCTCGGTGTGTGGCGGTGTCTGAAGTTCGAGGCCCGACACATGATCGCCCAGGGTCGCGGCGGCGCCGTGGTCAACACCTCCTCGATGCTCGCCGAGGTGGGGATGGCCCGGAACAGCGCCTACACCGCGGCGAAGCACGGCGTGCACGGCCTCACCCGCTGTGCCGCGCTCGAGCTGGCCCCCCACCACATCCGCGTCAACGCCGTCGCGCCCGGGGTGACCCGGACCGCCATGATCGGGCTGGCCGGACCGGAGGCCACTCCCGTCAGTGACGGTCTGCTCGCAGATGTTCCCCTCGGCCGGTTAGCCGAGCCGGAGGAGATCGCCGATGCCGTGCTCTGGCTCGCCCGAGCGCGTTACCCGACCGGCGCCGTGCTCACCCTCGACGGGGGCTACACGGCGCGGTGAGACGGACCCATGATGGCGCTCCGGGTCGGGACTGCACCCTGCACGACGAGACGACCCGCACGAGCCGGTCCTCCCGGAGGCCGGCCGGCGGGACCGGGAGGACCGACGATGGCCGCATCGTCCACCGCCGATCAAGGCTCCCTACGGCGCGTGCTCGGGTTCTGGGGTACCGCGGCGGTGTCGATCGGGGTCATGGCGCCGACCTTGGCGATGTCGGTCGTCGGCCCGGAACCGGCCCGTCTCGTCGGCCGTGCGGCCCCGCTCGCCTTCGTCGCCGCCGCGGCCCTCGTCCTGGCGGTGAGTGCGGGGTTCATCAGCCTGTCCGGGGAATTCGCCCACGCGGGGTCCGTGTACGCCTTCGTGGGGCACAGCGTCGGCCCGCGGTTCGGTGCCTTCACCGGCTGGGTCCTGCTGGGCACCTATCTGGTGTTCCCCTGGGTCTCCGTCGCGGGGATCACCACCTTTGCCCAAGGGCTGCTGCGTACCCTCGGCGTCGACCCACCCGACTGGTACCTGCTCGCGCTCGCCGGCTGGCTCGTCGTCGGGCTGCTCGCCGCCGGCGGTATCCGACCGACCAGCCGGGCGCTCCTCGTCTTCGAGGCCGCCGCGGTCCTGCTGATCCTCGCGCTGATGGCGGTGATCGTGCACGCGATCACCACCGGCTCGGCCCCGGCCGCCCAGCACATCGACGTCGCCGTGTTCACCCTCCCCGACGGTGTGCCGGTCTCCGCGCTCGTCCTGGCCGCGACCGCCGCGTTCCTCGCCTTCGCCGGCTTCGAGTCGGCCGGCTCGCTCGGTGAGGAGGCCTGCGCCCCACGTCGGGTCGTCCCCCGGGCGATGCTGGCCACCATCACCGCGGGCGCTATCTTCTATGTCGCCTGCATCGCCGTGCAGAGCTGGGGTTTCGGTACCGATCCGGCCGGGGTCGCCCGCTTCGCGGGTTCGTCGGCGCCACTCGGTGAGCTCGCCGCCACGTATGCAGGCCCAGGGCTTGCCGCAGCGCTCTACGCCGTCGCAGTGATCAGCGCCGTCGGAGCCGGGCTCGGCTGTGTGCTCGTCGCCGTGCGTACCCTGTTCGCCTTCGGCCGCGACGGCCTGCTCCCCCACATCCTCGCCCGTGTATCACCACGCTCCGGTGCGCCCAGCGCTGCGCTCGGCCTCGAGATGGGCATAGGCCTGATCTTCATCTCCGGGTTCCGGCTGGCCGGCGCGACACCGATCGGGATGTTCTTCGCCCTCGCCACCATCGGCGTGCTCAACCTGCTCGTCATGTACACGATCACCAACCTGGCGGCGGCCAGGCACCACTGGCGCAATCACGGTCCGGTCCGTCGCTTGCTGCTGCCGCTCGTCGGCGCGCTGATCGCCGTCGCCGTGCTCGTCCAGACCATCTGGCCACCGGTGACCGTGCTTCCCGTCGTGGTGGTCGGTTGGCTCGTGCTCGGGGGGCTCTTCGTCTTCATCGACCGCGCCCGGCTTCGGGGTGCGTTACCCGAACCGGAAGGGTGAGCCTCCTGCAGACGTGTGCGGGGGCGCGGTAGGGCCCGGCGGTCGTGTGGCCTGCCGGCCGATCAGGTCACGTACTCCCTGGTGCTCGGGTCGGCAGGTGCTCGACCAGGATCGCACGGGTGTACAGCAGGTCGAAGCCGCGTCGCTGGGCGTTCTGCCGGGACTTCGATCCGGGCTGCGTGACGATGAAGGCGAGGTCGCATCCCGCGGCGGCCGCGTCGGCGAGGCGGGCCGGGAGCAGCGCGGTCTGGATGCCGTGCCGGCGGTGTGCGGGTGTCGTCGCGGCGCCGGCGAACTGCGCGATGCCGACGGTGATGTGCGGAGGCTCGCTCCGCCCGCGAGCCGGCCGTCGCGGAATGCGGCGTCGCGCAGCACGCCGGCGCGGGCGGCGTCACGTTCGGCCAGCTCGTAGATCTCACGCGGGAACTCCTCGTGCCAGGGCACGCCCTGGACGTCGGGCCGGGCCACGCTGTCGGCGACCACGCTCAACCACGCCTCGAACTCGTCGTCCGGCGCTGCGACGGACCTTGATGCCGGACGGTGCCGGCGGCCTGGGCCTTCCGTCGAGCGTTCGACCGAGGGCTCGGCCGAGGACGTTCTCGCGGACTCGAGGCGGTAGCCACGGGTGGTCAGCACCGCAGCGATGTCGGGGTCGGCGAGATGAGCGAGCTCGATGCCGACGGCCGCGGCGGCCTCGGGCACCACATCGCCCGAGCCGTCCCAGCCGTAGACCAGCGACATGCCCGAGTCGTTCAGGTAGTACTCCACCTCGCGGGCCTTGAGCAGCGGGTTCATCGGCACCACGACCGCACCGGCGAGCAGCGCGCCGTAGAACAGCACCGGGTAGGCGGGCACGTTGGGCAGCACCAGACCGACCCGGTCGCCCGGCTCGATCCCGCGCTCCTTCAGGTCCCCGGCGACGGCCGCGGCGGCGGAGTGCAGCTGGGCGTAGGTCAGCACATACTCGTCGAGCTTCACGGCAGGGCGGTCGCCGTGCTCGCGGGCGGTCGCGGCGAGGTTCGCGGCCAGGTTGGTCATCGTCGCTCCTCCAAGGAATGGCTACTCGGCAGGTCCGATGAGGTCAGCGGGAGCAGGGTCTGTGTCCCCTTCGGGAACGGGCCAGCTGCCTCGTTGGTGTGGCGCACGAACGACCCACGCACTGTTCGTACAGCTCTGCTGGTGCCCGTACATGCTCGGGCGACCGCGAAGATCATCTGAACGGTTCGTAGCTTGCGCTTCCTCGGCTCACGCGCTGAGGCACGCGAGTCGCTCGGTGTCGCTGCCATGCCTTCCCCTCCCTTGTCTCCGCTGCCGGCGGCAGCCGATGTCGCTGTCAGCTGCTAGGTGTCCCCGCGGCAGAGGTTGTTGACGCGGTGGGCGGGTGGGTGTCCGCCGAGCGCGGTGTGGGCCCGGTGGTGGTTGTAGCCGTGCAGCCAGGCCGGTAGTGAGGCGACACGCTCGGCGGAGGAGTT
>NZ_BAABIC010000041.1:0-21971 GCF_039542425.1 Pseudonocardia yuanmonensis | reverse complement strand
AGGCGATCATCTCCGCCACCGCCTGGGGCGGCGAGATCATGCTGCGGCCCGACGAGCTGGGCAAGGTCCAGCCCGGCTACCTCGCCGACCTCCTGCTGGTCGACGGCGACCCGCTCGCCGACATCACGATCCTGCAGGACCACACGAAGCTGAACTACATCATGAAGGACGGCCGGTTCCACAAGGAGGCGAGCGAGGACGGGGCCGCCACCCCGCCGCTGCCCGGCAACGTCGACCGCAACCGGGCCCCCGCCGGGGTCTGAGCGGCCGCAGCCTTCCCGATGGGCGAGCTCGCGACCTCCTGAGCCCGCCGCTCCCACAGACCCACCGCCCGGCGTCGTCACGGCGCCGGGCGGTGGTGCGCACGACGCCACGAGGACGACATGCCGCTGCTGATCTGCCGCACCTGCCCCCGCTACGACCCGGCCGACTCCGGCCGGTTCAGCCGCGCCCTCACCGAGGCGCTGCGGACCGACCCCGCCGCCGCGGCGGTCCCGGTGCGCTACGTGCAGTGCCTGGGCGGCTGCCCCGACGACGGGGTGGCCGCCGTCGACGGGCCCGGCAAGGCCCGGGTCCGGTTCACCGGCCTCGACGCCGGGCACGCCGGGCCGCTGGTCGAGGCCGCGCAGGCGCACACCGGGTGCGGTACCGGCGCGCCGGGCGACTGGGACGTGCCCGCCGAGCTCCGCGACCGGGTCAGCTCGGTGACCCCGAAGCGCCCGGGGCCGGCCGTTCGTCCCTGGTAGCGGCGCCGCCGGTCAGCTCCGGTCGTCCGGGGGTTCACGCCGCGGCGGGACGTCCGGCGGCTCGTCGGGCTCGGGTGCGTGCGGCTCGGGCGGGGTGAACAGGGAGTGCCCGCGGTCCTGCGGCGGCACGGAGGGGCCGTCGGACGTCCCGCCCCGCGGGCCGGGGCCGGGCTGACGGGGCACGACGGGCCCGTCGCCGCCGCGCGCCCCCTCCGGGGACCCGTGCCGCAGCCGGGCCGGCGCACCCACCGCGGACGACCCGGGACGACGGCGGCGGCCCAGGCCCGGCAGCGTCGGGGTGCCTCCGGAGGGCCGGGCGTGCCGGGGGACGCCGGGGATCGGCGTCGGCGGCGCCTGCGCGGCGCGCACGGGATCGACGGGCTCGTCGCGGCGCTCCGCGGCGGCGCGGGCCAGCGCCGCCTCCCGCCGGGCCGGCCGGGCCACGAGCAGCCAGGTCAGCAGGGCACCGAGCAGGAACGCGACGAGGCAGAGCACCCACATCTGCGCGAACAGCGCGCCCACCCCGTCACCTCCCTCGTCGGACGAGCTCGGCCCTCTCCGGCCCCACCCCGTGAATCGCATCCGCCGCGTGATCCGCTACCCCGGCAGCCCTACCCCAGCAGCACCTCCACCCGGCGGCTGGCCTCCGGCGTGTCGAGCGGGCTCGCGTCGCCCACGCCGTCGACCCGGATCCGCTGTGGCTCGACCCCGGCGGCGACGAGTGCGACGGCGACCGCGTCGGCCCGCTCCCTGGACAGCCGCAGCGCCCGCTCCGCCGGCCCGGGCAGGTCCGCAGTGTGCCCGACGAGCCGCACCGGTACCTCGGGCATCGTCGCGAGCATGCCACCGAGCCGGAGCACCGTGTCGGCGGTCGCCGGCCGCAGCTGCGCGCTCTCGCCGTCGAACAGCAGCGGGGCCTCGGCGAGGAGCCGGTCCACCCCCGTCCGGTCCGCGGTGACGCCCGGCGGTGTCGCCGTGGCGGCCGTCGGCACGGCCGCGGACGACGCGGGCGCCCGAACGGGCGCGCCGGCCGCGGGCCTCGTGTCGTCGGGCGGGGTGACCCACAGCAGCCCGATCGCGGCGAGTGCCGCCGGCACCACGACCGCGGCCGCGACCCACAGCACTCCACGCGCCCTGCGCGACCGGCCGACTCCCGGGGTCGTCCCCACCGTTCCCCTTCCGCCGACCGGAAGACGACCGTCGCCCATGGGCATCACGACCGGGTCTCGCCGTCGTCACGAGAGCGTGCCGGGTCCCGGCCACGGCGGGAGAGCCGTTTCACCCTCGAACATTCAGCGCTCGGATGTTCTGATGGACCGGTGAGCGTCGGGGTAGCCGCACCGGAACTGGACCGCCGGGGGGTCGGCCTCGGCGTCGCCGCCCACGTCGCCTGGGGGCTCTTCCCGGCGTTCTGGCCGCTGCTCGACCCCGCGGGGCCCGTCGAGGTCCTGGCGCACCGGATCGTCTGGACGATGGTGCTGATGGCGGGCGTCCTGACCCTGCTGCGGGGCTGGGGCGCGCTGCGGGCGCTGCCGGCCCGCGGCTGGCTGATCGTCGCGGCCGCCGCCGCGGTGATCACCGTCAACTGGGGCGTGTTCATCTACGGCGTCTCGATCGAGCGCGTCGTCGACATCGCCCTCGGTTACTACATGAGTCCGCTGGTCAGCGTGCTGCTCGGCGTCGTGGTGCTCCGCGAGCGGCCGAACCGCGCGCAGGTGGCGGCGCTGGGCATCGCTGCGCTCGCGGTCGTGGTGATCAGCGTGGGCAGCGGCAGCCCGCCGTGGCTCGGGCTGGCGCTGGCGGTGTCGTTCGGGGTGTACGGGCTGCTCAAGAAGAAGGTCGCGTTGCCCGCGACGGCGAGCCTCACCGGCGAGGGGCTCGTGGTCGGCCCGATCGCGCTCGCGTTCGTGATCTCCCTGCAGGTCACCGGGCAGGGCACGTTCACCTCGCTCGGCGGCTTCCACGTGGCGATGATGGTGCTCGCCGGCCCGGTCACCGCCCTCCCGCTGCTGCTCTACGGCGCCGCGGCCCGGCTGATCCCGCTCACCACGCTCGGCACGCTGATGTACCTGACGCCCACGATGCAGTTCCTCTGGGGCGTGCTGGTCAACGGCGAGGACATGCCCGTCTCCCGCTGGATCGGGTTCGGCCTGGTGTGGATCGCCTCGGGGTCTTCACCGTCGACCTGGTCCGCGCCACCCGTGCCCGTCCCGACCGCGAGCTCCAGCCCGTCCCGGAGCCCTAGAGCCGCTGACCCCGACTCGCCGAAGCCCACAGCGCGACTCGCCGAAGCCCACAGCGCGACTCGCGGGATGGGGTCAGGCGATGCGGTCGATGGTGTAGCCCGTGAGGGTCCCGAGGGCCTCGGTGGCGGGGCAGGCGGGGAGCTTGCCCAGCTCCGCCCGCGCCTCCTGGGCGTAGCCGGCGAGGGTGTCCTTGGCCCGCGGGATGCCCGGGCCGGAGCGCAGCAGCTCCAGGGCCTCCTCGACCTCCGCGTCGGACTCGATCGGGGCGGCCAGCAGGTCCCGCAGTCGGGAGGGGCAGGCCGGGTCCTGCAGGGCGTAGAGCATCGGCAGCGTGTGCACGCCCTCGCGCAGGTCCGTGCCCGGCGTCTTCCCCGAGTCGAGCGAGGGCGAGGCGATGTCGATGATGTCGTCCGAGATCTGGAAGGCCGTGCCGATCGTGGCGCCGAAGCGGTGCAGCGACTCGATCTGCTCGGCGGTGCAGCCGGAGAACATGCCGCCGTACCGGCCCGCCGTGGCGATCAGCGAGCCGGTCTTCTCGGCGATGACCTGCAGGTAGTGCTGCACGGGGTCGTCCGACGGCGCGGGCCCGCGGGTCTCCCGCATCTGCCCGGTGACCAGCTCGGCGAAGGTCTCGGCGATGATCCGCACCGCGTCCGGGCCGAGGTCGGCCACGAGCCGCGACGCGTGCGCGAACAGGAAGTCCCCGGTCAGGATCGCGACCGTGTTGTCCCAGCGGTGGTTGGCGCTCTCGGCCCCGCGGCGCATCGTCGCCGAGTCCATGACGTCGTCGTGGTAGAGCGTGGCCAGGTGCACCAGCTCGACGACGGCGGCCGCCCGCACGACGTCGTCCCCGTTCGGCGAGGGTCCGACCTGCGCGCTGAGCAGGGTGAACAGCGGCCGGAACCGCTTGCCCCCCGCGTCGATCAGGTGCAGGGACGTCTCGCTGACGAAGTGGTAGTCGCTGTGCACCTCACGGTGCAGCAGCTCCTCCACCCGCTCGAGCCCGCGCGCCGTCGCGGCGGCCAGGTCCGGGTCGGCGAGCTCCACACCCGCCACGCTCTGCGTCTCCACACGCACCAGCCTACGAGGCCTTCCGACGGTCAGCCTGTGAGCCCGCCCGCGCCGGCCCACCCGAGCACGAGCGTCGGGACGACACCCAGCAGCAGCGTCACCACGACACCCAGGGTGATCGCGACCGTGGTGAACGCACCCGGCACGGTGACCGTGGGCCCGTCCTCCGGCGTCTCGCTGAAGTACATCAGCACGATCACCCGCAGGTAGAAGAACGCGGCCACGGCCGAGGCGACCAGCGCGATCACGACCAGCGGCGCCATCCCGTCCCCGAGCGCCGCCGAGAACACCGCGAACTTGGCGGTGAACCCGCTGGTGAGCGGGATGCCGGCGAGTCCGAGCAGCAGGAAGGTCATCACACCGGCGAGGATCGGCGAGCGCTTGGCCAGCCCCGCCCACTGGGACAGGTGGGTGGCCTCGCCGTCGGCGTTGCGCACCAGCGAGATCACCCCGAACACGGCCAGCGTCGTGAAGCCGTAGGCCAGCAGGTAGAACAGCGTCGAGGACACGCCCTCCGGCGTGATCGCCATGGCCCCGATCAGCAGGAACCCGGCGTGCGCCACGGAGGAGTACGCGATCATCCGCTTGAGGTCGGTCTGGGTGAGGCCGAGCACCGCGCCGATGGCCATGGAGGCGATCGCGACCGCCCACATCACCCCGCGCCACTCCCAGTGCGTGCTCCCGAAGGCCACGTGCAGCACGCGCAGGATCGCCCCGAACGCCGCGACCTTGGTGCAGGCCGCCATGAACGCCGTGATCGGGGTCGGTGCGCCCTGGTAGACGTCCGGCGTCCAGGTGTGGAACGGGCCGACCGAGCCCTTGAACAGCAGCCCGACGATCAGTAGCGCCAGCCCGCCGAACAGCAGCGCGTCGGACTTCGGGGTTCCCACCGCGGCCGTCGCGATGGCCGTCAGCTTCACCGAGCCCGCGTAGCCGTAGAGCAGGGCGAGCCCGTAGAGGAAGAACGCCGACGCGAAGGCCCCGAGCAGGAAGTACTTGACCGCGGCCTCCTGCGACAGCAGCCGCCGGCGCCGGGCCAGCCCGCACACCAGGTACAGCGGCAGCGACAGCACCTCGAGCGCCACGAACATCGTGAGCAGGTCGTTCGCCGCGACGAAGGCCATCATCCCGCCGAGCGCGAACAGGGTGAACGGGAAGACCTCGGTCTGCATCGTCGGCGCCTCGCCCGGCGCCCCGTAGGACCGGTCGACGTGCTCCGGGTCGACGCCGGTGGGACCGGTCGTGGTGCCCGGCGCGGCCGCGACGGACGCCCGCTCCACCGCCGAGGCGACGAACGCCCCGCCCGGCTCCACCGAGCGGTCCGCGATGAGCAGGATCGAGCCGAACCCGAGCACCAGCAGGGTGCCCCACAGGAACAGCGTCGGGACGTCGACGGCCAGCGTCGAGGCCAGGGTGACGACGCCCGCCTCGGGCGCGGCCCCGGCGTACACCCCGAGGGAGACCCCCGCGACCGCGACGACCAGCACGGACAGCGCGACCTGCGCGGGCCAGCGCTGGTGGCGCGGCAGGAACGCCTCGAACAGGACCGAGACGCACGCGCCGCCGAGGACGACGAGCAGCGGCGCGATCGCCGCGTAGTCGATGGGCGGCGCCGTCAGCGGGGCCACCTGGGCGAGCGCGATCACCGGACACCTCCCACGAGACCGCCGGCCGGCACCGGGTCGGGCAGGCCCACCTCGGTCATCGTCGCCTGCACGGACGGGTTGATCACGTCGAGCACGGGGCCGGGGAAGAACCCGAGCACCACGATCACGAACACGAGCGGGGCCAGCACGCCGAGCTCACGCTTCGTGAGGTCGGGGAACCCGCTCCCGCGCCGGGCGGCGACGGACGGGTCGATCATCGCCCCCGGCCCGCCGGCGCCCCCGGCCTCCAGCGCCCGGATCACGGCGTTGCCGCGGACCGGGCCCTGCATCGTCTGCTGGTAGAACCACAGGATGTAGAGCGCGGCGAAGATGATGCCGACGGTTGCGATGACGGTCGCCACCGGTTCCCGCGGGAAGGACCCGACCAGCACCAGGAACTCGCTGACGAACGAGTTGGTGCCGGGCAGGGCCAGCGAGGACATCCCCGCCAGCAGCAGGCACCCGGCGAGCACCGGGGCGAGCTTCGAGACGCCGCCGTAGTCGCCGATCAGCCGGGACCCGCCGCGGGCCACCAGCAGGCCGACCATCACGAACAGCATGCCGGTGGAGAGGCCGTGGTTGACCATGTAGAGCGTCGCGCCGGCGAAGGCCTGGCTGGAGAAGGCGAACGTGCCGAGCGCGATGAAGCCGAAGTGCGCGATGGACGTGTACGCCACGAACCGGCTCATGTCCTTCTGGCCCACGGCGAGCAGCGCGCCGTAGATGATGCCGATCACCGCGAGCACCAGCACCAGCGGCGCCAGGGCCTGGCTGGCCTGCGGGAACAGCGGCAGGCAGTAGCGCAGGAAGCCGAAGGTGCCCACCTTGTCGAGCACGCCGACGAGCAGGACCGCGGCCACGATGGGGGCCTCGGCACCGGCGTCGGGCAGCCAGGTGTGGAAGGGCACCAGCGGCGCCTTGATCGCGAACGCCACGAAGAAGCCCAGGAACAGCCAGATCTGGGTCGAGGTCGGGGTGCTCTGCGCGATCGACTGCAGGTCGCTCCAGGTGAACGTGCCGGCGCCGAGCTGGTCGGCGCTCGTCACGTACAGCCCGATCAGCGAGGCCAGCATGATCAGCCCGCCGAGCAGCGAGTACAGGAAGAACTTGACCGACGCGTACTGCCGGTTCGGCCCGCCGAAGCGCCCGATGAGGAAGTACATCGGGATCAGCATCGCCTCGAAGAAGACGTAGAACAGGAAGACGTCCGTGGCGGTGAAGACGCCCATCAGCGTGGCCTCGGTGGCCAGCAGCAGGGCGAAGTACCCCGACGCCGTGCGACCCTCGGGCAGCTTCTCGGCCCAGGCGAAGAGCATCAGGCCGGGCACGAGGAAGGCCGTCAGCGCGATCATGACGAGCGCGATGCCGTCGATGCCGAAGGCCAGGTGCGTGCCGAAGGCCGGGATCCACGGCACCGAGAACACGTACTGGAAGCGCTCGCCGGAGCTCGCGGCGTCCGTGGAGTAGCCCACCCACGTCACGACGACGAGGACGAACTCCAGCAGCGCCGTCGCCATCGCCACGCCCTTGGCGGCCGGGACGTTGCGGCGCAACGGGTACATCAGCAGCGCGCCGAGGACCGGCAGCAGGAGCAGGACCAGCAGCATCACGTTGCCGCCCGTGTCGGGAGCGGTGCTCATCATCCGAACCTCACCGCCAGCAGGGCCGCGACGACGAGCACGCTGCCGCCCAGCATCGAGAGCGCATAGGAGCGCACGAACCCGGTCTGCAGCCGTCTCAACCGGGCCGACCCGCCCCCGAGGCCGGCGGCCAGGCCGTTGACCAGCCCGTCGACCCCGCGGTTGTCGAGGAAGACCAGCGCGCGGGTGAGCCAGATGCCCGGCCGCTCGATGACCGTCTCGTTGACGGCGTTGGCGTAGAGGTCGCGGCGCGCGGCGCGGACCGGCAGGGAGACCGGCTCGGGCCGCACGACCGGCGTCGGGCGGCGCCCGACCACGAGGTAGGCCACCAGCACGCCGAGCGCCGAGAAGGCCAGCACCAGCCACGGGACCACCGCGTGCGGGAGCACCCCGTGCGTGGACTCCTCCAGCTCGCCGAGCGAGGGCGCGAGCCACTGGTTCAGCCCGACCGCGCTGAGCACGAAGCCGGCGAACACCGAGCCGATCGCCAGCAGAATCATCGGCCCGGTCATCACGGCCGGCGACTCGTGCGGGTGGTACGCCTCGCCGTCCGGCGCGGTGAGGTTCCGCCAGCGCTCCTCGCCGAAGAACGTCATGATCATCAGGCGGGTCATGTAGAAGGCGGTGAGCCCGGCG
Organism: Pseudonocardia yuanmonensis; assembly: GCF_039542425.1. Taxonomy (NCBI): domain Bacteria; kingdom Bacillati; phylum Actinomycetota; class Actinomycetes; order Pseudonocardiales; family Pseudonocardiaceae; genus Pseudonocardia; species Pseudonocardia yuanmonensis. The sequence continues at coordinate 13,986 of NZ_BAABIC010000041.1, read as the reverse complement.
GCCAGGGTCGCTGCGCCCCCGTACACCCAGCCCTGCCAGCCCTCCTGGCCGAACGCGGCCTCGATGATCGCGTCCTTCGAGAAGTAGCCGGACAGGAACGGGAAGCCGATCAGCGCGAGGTAGCCGAGGCCGAAGGTCACGAAGGTGATCGGCATCCGCCGGCCGAGGCCGCCGAAGTGGCGCATGTTCACGTCGTCGTTCATGGCGTGCATGACCGACCCGGCCCCGAGGAACAGCCCGGCCTTGAAGAAGCCGTGCGTGAGCAGGTGGAAGATGCCGAGCGCGTAGCCGGCCGGGCCGAGCCCGACCGCCAGGATCATGTAACCGATCTGGCTCACCGTGGAGTAGGCGAGCACCTTCTTGATGTCGTCGTAGGCGCAGCCGATGATCGCCCCGATCAGCAGCGTGACCACCCCGATCAGCGCGACGACCACGCGTCCGGTCGCGCTGAGGTCGTAGATCGGGTTCGTGCGGGCGATGAGGTAGACGCCCGCGGTGACCATGGTGGCCGCGTGGATGAGCGCGGAGACCGGGGTCGGGCCCTCCATCGCGTCCGGGAGCCAGGCCTGCAGCGGGAACTGGCCGGACTTGCCGCAGGCGCCGAGCAGCAGCAGGAGCGTGATCGCGAGGATCGTCCCGCCGCCGAGCTCGCCGATCCGGGCGAAGACCTCGGCGTACTGCAGCGTCCCGAGCTCCAGCCACAGCAGGAAGATCGCGATGGCCAGCCCGACGTCGCCGACCCGGTTCATCAGGAAGGCCTTCTTCGCGGCCGTCGCCGCCGACGGGCGGTCCTGGTAGAAGCCGATGAGCAGGTACGACGCCAGGCCGACGCCCTCCCACCCGAGGTAGAGCAGCACGAAGTTGTTGCCGAGGACCAGCACGAGCATGGCCGCGACGAACAGGTTGAGCTGCGCGAAGAAGCGCCGGCGGCTGGAGTCCGACGACGGCTCGGCGTGCGCGTCCTCGTCGGCGCCGTGACCCGCGGCGTGCGGTGCCATGTAGCCGACCGAGTAGATGTGGATCAGCGACCCGACGCCGGTGATCAGCAGCACGAAGGTCAGCGACAGCGGGTCGATCCGCAGGCCGAAGTCCACGTCCAGCGTGCCGGAGGCGATCCACGAGTACAGCGACACCTCGGTGGTGCGCTGCTCGGGGGCGACGCCGAGGGTCTGGACGAAGATCACCACGCCCAGCGCGAACGACGCGAGCACGGAGCCGACGCCGAGCCAGTGGCCCCACGCGTTCGCGCGCTTCCCGGCCAGGAACAGCACCACGGCGCTCAGGGCGGGGATCGCGAAGAGCAACCAGGCCGCCGACGCGGCGCCGCCCGCCGGCAGCACCTCAGGGGGAGCGGTCATCGATGAGGCTCCTAGTCAGTACTTCAGCAGGTTCGCGTCGTCCACGGAGGACGAACGACGGGTACGGAAGATCGACATGATGATGGCCAGCCCGACCACCACCTCGGCCGCGGCGACCACCATGACGAAGAACGCCATGACCTGGCCGTCGAGCTGGCCGTTGATGCGGGCGAAGGTCACCAGCGACAGGTTCACCGCGTTGAGCATCAGCTCGATGCACATGAACACGACGATCGCGTTGCGGCGCACCAGCACCCCGATCGCGCCCACGGTGAAAAGCAGCCCGGAGAGCAGCAGGTAGTTGGTGGGGCTCATGCGCGCTCCTCCTCGCCGCCCGTGGCGCCGCCGGTGGCACCACCCGTGCTGCCCGGCTGGCTCCCCGCGGCCTCGAGGGCGCCGCGCCGCCCGTCGGTGAGGGCGTGCGCGTCGGCCGGCGGCCGCGGGTGCTCGTCGACCTCGTGGCCCTCGATGATCTCGGAGAGCGACTCGCGGGCAATCGAGCCATCCGGCAGCAGTGCCGGCACCGCCACCGAGTTGGCCGTGGCGTAGACGCCGGGGCCGGGCAGGGGCGAGACGCGGGCGTGCTCGCCGCGCAGCCGGGCGACGACGGTGGCCCGCTGGCCGAGCTTGGCCTTCGGCTTCTTCTGTGCGAAGGCCAGCACGATCGCGCCCAGCGCGGCGGTGATCAGCAGCGCCGAGGTGAGCTCGAAGGGCAGCAGGTAGTCCGTGAAGATCAGCCGCCCGATGCCCGGCAGGTTGCCGTTGGACGCCGCCACGCCGAGCCCGGCGGACGGGATCGCGAACGCCGTCCGGCCGACGCCCGCGACCAGCAGCAGCGCGAAGGCGAGGCCGAGCAGCACGGCCGCGACCCGCTGGCCGCGCAGCACCTCGACCACCGAGTCCGAGCTGTCCCGGCCCACCAGCATGAGCACGAACAGGAACAGCATCATGACCGCGCCCGTGTACACGATGATCTGCACGAACCCGAGGAAGGGCGCCTGCTGCATCAGGTAGAACACCGCCAGCGAGAGCATGGTCAGCACCAGGAACAGCGCCGAGTGCACCGCGTTGCGGGCGAGGACCATCGCGATCGCCGCGGCCAGCGCGATCGGCCCGAGGATCCAGAAGACGACCGCCTCGCCCACCCCGGCCTCGCCGGCGGTGGAGGCGGCCTGCGCGAGGACGCTCATCGAACCTGCTCCCCCACCGGCTCGCCCGGCACGTCCTCACCGGCGGCGGACCGCCGTGCCAGGACCGGGCCCTGCACGTAGTAGTCCTGCTCGTCCGTCCCGAGGCGCATCGGGTGCGGCGGCTGCTCCATCCCCGGCAGCAGCGGCGCGAGCAGCTGCTCCTTGGTGTAGATCAGGTCCTGCCGGTTGTCGTCCGCGAGCTCGTAGAAGTTCGTCATCGTGAGCGAGCGCGTGGGGCACGCCTCGATGCACAGCCCGCAGCCGATGCAGCGCAGGTAGTTGATCTGGTAGATCGCGCCGTAGCGCTCCCCCGGGGAGTAGCGCGCCTCCTCAGTGTTGTCCCCGCCCTCGACGTAGATGGCGTCGGCCGGGCAGGCCCAGGCGCACAGCTCGCAGCCCACGCACTTCTCCAGCCCGTCCGGGTGCCGGTTGAGCTGGTGCCGGCCGTGGTAGCGCGGCGCGGCGGGCGGGAAGTCCTCGGGGTACTCCTCCGTGACGACCTTCTTGAACATCGTCGAGAAGGTGACGCCGAAGCCCTTGAAGAACTCGAACATCGTCTACTCCTCCTCCGTCCCGGAGAGCGCACCGGCGGGCTCCCGCCGCTCGACGGGCGCGCGGCGCCGCTTCGCCGCGGCGGGAACCTTCAGGTCCAGCGGCGGCACCGGGTAGTCCGACGCGACCTCGACCTCCTGCTCCGGGGTCCGCCGGTCGGGCAGCAGGAAGGCCACCGCGAGGATCGCCAGCACCACGATGCCGATGGTGATCAGCAGCGCCGCGGTGGACTCCCCGCCGGTGGTGTTCCGGTAGGCGCGGATCGCGAAGACCACCAGGATCCAGCCGAGGCTGACCGGGACCAGCACCTTCCAGCCCAGCCGCATGAACTGGTCGTAGCGGAACCGGGGCAGCGTGCCGCGCAGCCAGATGAAGACGAACAGGAAGATCAGCGTCTTGACCAGGAACGCGACGAACATCAGCCAGCCGTTGTCGTTGAACGACGACAGCGGCCACGGCCAGCGCCCGCCGCCCAGGAACAGCGTGGTCGCCATGGCGGAGACGGTGACCATGTTGACGTACTCGGCCAGGAAGAAGAGCGCGAACTTCAGGCTCGTGTACTCGGTGTGGAAGCCGCCGACCAGCTCGGACTCGGCCTCCGGCAGGTCGAACGGCGCGCGGTTGGTCTCGCCGACCATGGCGATCACGAAGACCACGAAGCTCGGGACGAGCAGGTAGAAGTACCAGCCCGAGCCCTGCGCCTCGACGATGTCCGCGGTGGACATCGAGCGCGCGTAGAGCACGACCGCGACCACCGACAGGCCGAGCGCGATCTCGTAGGAGATCACCTGCGCGGCCGAGCGCAGCGCGCCGAGCAGCGAGTACGGCGAGCCGGAGGCCCAGCCGCCGAGCACGATGCCGTACACGCCGACCGCCGAGCAGGCCAGCACGACCAGCACGCCGACCGGCAGGTCGACCAGCTGCAGCACCGTGCGCTCGCCGAAGATCGAGACCTCGCCGCCGAAGGGGATGACCGACAGAGCGAGGAAGGCCGGGATCGTCGAGATCACCGGGGCGATGAAGTAGACCTTCTTGTCGGCGAGGACCGGCATGATGTCCTCTTTGAAGGCCAGCTTGAGGCCGTCGGCCAGCGACTGCAGCCAGCCGTTGGGGCCCACCCGGTTCGGCCCCGGACGCTGCTGCATCCGGGCCACGACCTTGCGCTCCCAGTTGATCATGAACAGGGTCAGCACCACGCCGACCGCGAACAGCACGACGACCTTGAGGACCACCAGCCAGAGCGGGTCGTCCGCCAGCAGCTGCTGGGTGCGGGTCATGCCGTCGACGGGATCGATCGCGGGGTTCACCGCGCACCTCCGAGAGCACCGGCCGGGGCGACCCGGACCAGTGCGCCGTGCCCGACGCCGAGGGTGCTGCGCACCGCCGAGCCGGGCGAGTTCGCCGGGAGCCAGACCACGCCGTCCGGCAGGTCGGCCAGCTCCACCTGCAGGGTGATCGCGCCGCGGTCGGTGGCGACCCCGGCCGCCTCGCCCTCGACGAGCCCGAGCCGCTCGGCGGTGGCGGCGTTGGTGCGCACCCGCGGCGGGCGGGCGGTCCCGGCCAGCGCCGGCTCGTCGACCAGGAGCGAGCCCTCGTCGATCAGCTGCCGCCACGTGGCCAGCACGGCCTGCCCGACCTGCGCCGGGCGCGGGGTGGGCGCGGGATCGGCGGTCGGCGCGGCGGCGGAGCCGGAGTGGCGGCCGAGCCGCTCGAGATCGCCCGCCGCGGCCGCGGGCGTCTGCGTGAACAGGTCCGCGTCCATCTCCACGGCCAGGGTGTCGAGCACCCGGCAGTCCGGCAGCACGCCGCTCGCGTCGAGCGTCACCCCGAACGGCCGGCGGCGGCCCTCCCAGTTGAGGTAGCTGCCTTCGCGCTGGGCATCGGGCGCCACCGGGAGCACGACGTCGGCGCGCTCGGTGACCGCCGAGGCGTGCAGCTCCAGGCTGACCAGGAAGCCGACCTTCTCCAGGGCCACCAGCGCCGCGGCCGGGTCGGCCAGGTCGTGCGGGTCCACCCCGCCGACGACCAGCGCGGACAGCTCGCCGGCCGCGGCCGCGGCCACGATCTCGTCCGTGCTGCGGCCCGGGGCGGCGGGCAGCGAGCCCTCCGGGAGCCCCCAGGCCCGCTCGACCTCGGCGCGGGCGGCCGTGTCGGTGACGGGGCGGCCACCGGGCAGCAGGGTCGGGACGGCCCCGGCCTCCAACGCGCCCCGGTCGCCGGCCCGGCGCGGGATCCAGGCGATCTTCGCGCCGGTCCGCGTGGCGAGCGCCGCGACCGCCGAGTGCAGGCCGGGCACCTCGGCGGCGCGGTCGCCGACGAGGATCACCGCGCCCGGCGCGGACAGGGCGTCGACCAGCTCCTTGCCAGCGTCGTCCGTGGCGGTCATGAGCTCGCGCAGCACCGCGGCCTCGGCGCCCGGCACGGACCGGACGAGCGTGGCCCTGGTCTTGCGGGCCCCCGCGGTGGTCCACTGGCCGAGCTGGAAGACCTTCTGCCCCCGCTTGCGGACGGCCTTGCGGATGCGGAGGAAGACGATTCCCGCCTCCTCCTCGAGGTCCAGCCCGACCGTGAGGACGCTCGGAGCCGCCTCGACCGCGGCGAAGCTGACGCCGGTCTCGGGGGTGGTGCCCAGCGTGGTGGCGAGGAACTCCAGCTCCTCGGCGCTGTGCGGGCGGGCCCGGAAGTCGACGTCGTGGGTGCCGGCCGCGACGCGGGCGAACTTGGCGTAGGCGTAGGCGTCCTCGACGGTCAGCCGGCCGCCGGCCAGCACGCCGATGCCCCGCCGCGACCGCGCCGCGAGCAGGCCCTCGGCGGCGATCCGCAGCGCCTCGGTCCAGGAGGCCTCGACCAGCTGGCCCGACGCGTCCCGCACCAGCGGGCGGGTGATCCGCTCCTTGGACTGCAGGTACCGGAAGGCGAACCGGCCCTTGTCGCAGTTCCACTCCTCGTTGACCTCGGGGTCGTTGCCTGCGAGCCGGCGCATGACCGTGCCGCGCCGCGAGTCGTTGCGCTGCGCGCAGCCGGAGCTGCAGTGCTCGCAGACGCTCGGGGTGGAGCGCAGGTCGAACGGGCGGGAGCGGAACCGGTAGGCCGCGCTCGTGAGGGCGCCGACCGGGCAGATCTGGATGGTGTTGCCGGAGAAGTAGCTCTGGAAGGGCTTGTCCTCGGCGGTGCCGATCTGCTGGTTCGCGCCGCGCTCGAGCAGGTCGATGAACGGGTCGCCCGCGATCTGCTCGGAGAAGCGGGTGCAGCGCTGGCAGAGCACGCAGCGCTCGCGGTCGAGCAGCACCTGGGTGCTGATCGGCAGCGGCTTGGGGAAGGTCCGCTTCGTCTCGACGAACCGGGAGTCCGTCCGGCCGCTGGACATCGCCTGGTTCTGCAGCGGGCACTCGCCGCCCTTGTCGCAGATCGGGCAGTCCAGCGGGTGGTTGATGAGCAGCAGCTCCATCACGCCCTGCTGGGCCTTGTCGGCCACCGGCGAGGTGTGCTGGGTCTTCACCACCATCCCGTCGGCCACCGTCATGGTGCAGCTGGCCTGCGGCTTCGGCATCGGCCGGCCGCCCATCTCCACCTCGACCAGGCACTGCCGGCAGGCGCCGGCCGGGTCGAGCAGCGGGTGGTCGCAGAACCGCGGGACGATGATCCCCAGCCGCTCGCAGGTGCGGATGAGGATCTCGCCCTTGGGCGCGTCGACCTCGATGCCGTCGATGGTCAGCCGCACGTGCCCCGCGGGGACGGGGGCCTTCTCGTTCTCGGGAGCGAGTGTCATTCTCCGCCTCCGCGGGAAGAAGTACGTCGGCGGGCGGTCATGCGTGAGCTCCGCTCAGCTCGGTGTCGTCCGCCCGCTCCACGTCCGCCAGCTGCTCCGGGCGCGCGACCGCGGGCTGCTCGGCGATGAGGTCCAGGAACTCCTGGCGGAAGTACTTGATCGCGCTGGTGATCGGGCTCGTGGCCCCGTCGCCCAGCGCGCAGAAGGAGCGGCCGAGGATGTTGTCGCAGACGTCGAGCATCGTCTCCACGTCCTGCTCGGTGCCCTCGCCGTGCACCATCCGTTCCAGGATCTGCACCAGCCAGTAGGTGCCCTCCCGGCACGGCGTGCACTTGCCGCAGCTCTCGTGCTTGTAGAACTCGGTCCACTTCATGACCGCCCACGGCACGGACACGGTCTCGTTGAAGACCTGCACCGCCGTGGTCCCGAGCATGGAGCCGGCGCCGGCCGCGCCCTCGAAGTCCAGGGGGACGTCGAGGTGCTCGGCGGTGAACATCGGGGTGGAGCTGCCGCCGGGGGTCCAGAACTTGAGCGGGATCCCGTCCTTCATCCCGCCCGCCAGCTCCAGCAGCGTGCGCAGCGTGATGCCCATCGGGGCCTCGTACTGCCCGGGCCGCTCGACGTGCCCCGACACCGAGTAGATCTTCGGGCCCGGCGACTTGTCCGAGCCCATGGTGCGGAACCAGTCCGAGCCGCCGGCGACGATGAACGGCACCGAGGCGATGGTCTCGACGTTGTTGACCACGGTGGGCGACGCGTACAGCCCGGCCGTGGCCGGGAAGGGCGGCTTGAGCCGGGGCTGGCCGCGGCGGCCCTCGAGCGAGTCGAGCAGCGCCGTCTCCTCGCCGCAGATGTACGCGCCCGCGCCGGCGTGCACCACGATGTCCAGGTCGAACCCGGAGCCGAGGATGTCCTTGCCCAGGTAGCCCTTCGCGTACGCCTCGGCCACCGCGGCGCGGACCCGGCGGATCGGGTGCAGCGCCTCGCCGCGCACGTAGATCGCGCAGTAGTTCGCGCGGATCGCGTAGCTGGTGATGACGCAGCCCTCGATGAGCGAGTGCGGGTCCGCCATCATCGTCGGGATGTCCTTGCAGGTCCCCGGCTCGCCCTCGTCCGCGTTGACCACCAGGTACTTCGGCTTGGCGCCCGGGCCCTCGGCGCCCTGCGGGATGAAGGACCACTTCATGCCCGTGGGGAAGCCGGCGCCGCCGCGGCCGCGCAGGCCCGAGTCCTTCACCAGCGTGATCAGCTGGTCCGGGTGGGCCTCCAGCGCGGTGCGCAGCGCCCGGTAGCCGCCGGTCCGCTCGTAGGTCTCCAGCGTCCAGGAGCGCTCCTCGGACCACCGGCGGGTGAGGACCGGGGTCAGCGTGTCCGGCTGGATCGGTTCGCTCATCTCACTTCTCCGGGAGAGGCGGCAGGGCGGGGGGCTCGTCGGGCAGCGCCGGCGCGGCCCAGCCGTGGTCGGCGGCGAGCGTGGTGCCGCGCAACGACTCCGGCGCGGCCGACGGACCGGCGACGGCCGCCGCGGCGACCGTCTCGTCGTCCGTGAAGCCGGCCAGCTCCAGCTCGACGGTGCGCAGGTCCGTCAACGGCGCCCCGCGGGTCGGCGGCGGCTTCTCGCCGCGGCGCAGCGCCTCGACGAGCGCGACGGCCGACTCAGGGGTCTGGTTGTCGTAGTACTCGTAGTTGACCTGCAGCACCGGGGCGAAGTCGCAGGCCGCCAGGCACTCGGCGTGCTCCAGCGTGATCGAGCCGGGGGTGCCGGGCTCGCCGACCGTCTCCTCGTGGCCGAGGGGGCGGTCCGCGGTGCCGAGCGCCTCGGACAGGCTGCGGTAGATCGCGTCCCCGCCGAGCGCCGCGCACAGCGTGTTCGTGCACACGCTCACCAGGTGCTCGCCGCACGGCGTGCGCTTGTACATCGTGTAGAAGGTGGCGACCGCGCTGACCTCGGCGGTCGTCAGCTCCAGCTGCTCGGCGCAGAATCGGATGCCGTCCTGGCTGACGTACCCCTCCACCGCCTGCACGAGGTGCAGCAGCGGCAGCAGCGCCGACCGCGCCACCGGGTAACGGGCGACGATCTCCTTCGCCCGCTGCCGGGTGAGCTCGTCGAAGACCGGCGAGACGGGGTGCTGGTCGGGCTGCGCCTGCCAGGTCCGCTCGGCCGGGGCGCCCGGGCCGGGCAGCCTCTCGGGTGTTCCCTCGGGCAGTGTCATCGCGCCACTCCGCTGCGCTCCGTGGACGGTGCCGTCCAGCGCCCTCTCGGTCGACGTGTCATCAGCGGTCCACACCTCCCATGACGGGGTCGATGCTCGCGACGGCCGCGATGACGTCGGCGACCATGCCGCCCTCGCTCATCGCCGGCATGGTCTGCAGGTTCACGAAGCTGGGGTCCCGGACGTGGACGCGCACCGGCCTCGTCCCGCCGTCGGACACGAGGTGGTAGCCCAGCTCGCCGCGCGGCGACTCGACGGTCGAGTACACCTGCCCCGGTGGGACGTGGAAGCCCTCGGTGACCAGCTTGAAGTGGTGGATCAGGGACTCCATGGACTGGCCCATGATCTTGCGGACGTGCTCGAGCGAGTTGCCCATGCCGTCGCTGCCGAGGGACAGCTGGGCGGGCCACGCGATCTTGCGGTCCTCCACCATCACCGGGCCCGGCTCGATCTTCGCGACGGCCTGCTCGATGATCTTCAGCGACTCGTGGATCTCGGCCACCCGCAGTCGATAGCGGGCGTAGCAGTCCGCCTCCGTGGCCGTCGGGACCTCGAAGTCGAACTCCTCGTAGCAGGAGTAGGGCTCGATCTTGCGCTGGTCCCAGGGCAGACCCGCGCTGCGCAGGATCGGGCCGGTGGCGCCGAGCGCCAGGCAGCCGTCGACCGGCAGGTACCCGACGCCCTCGAGCCGCTGCCTCCAGATCGGCTGGCCGGTGAGCAGCTTGTCGTAGTCCGGAAGGCGCGACTTCATCACCCTGACGAAGTCGGTGACCTTCTCCTTCCAGTCCTCCGGGAGGTCCTGGGCGAGCCCGCCGGGCCGGATGAACGCATGGTTCATCCGCAGGCCGGTCAGGTACTCGAGCAGGTGCAGGACCTCCTCGCGCTCGCGGAAGCCCGCGGTCATGCCGGTCAGCGCGCCGAGCTCCATGCCGCCGGTCGCCAGGCACACCAGGTGCGAGCCGATCCGGTTGATCTCCATCAGCAGCACGCGGATCAGCTGCGCCCGGCGCGGTGCCTCGACCTCGAGCAGCTTCTCGACGCCGAGGCAGTAGGCGGCCTCGTTGAACAGCGGCGCGAGGTAGTCCATGCGCGTCACGAAGGTGACGCCCTGGGTCCAGTTCCGGTACTCGCAGTTCTTCTCGATGCCGGTGTGCAGGTAGCCGATCACCGACCGGGCCTGCGTGACGGTCTCGCCCTCGAGCTCCAGCACGAGCCGGAGCACGCCGTGGGTCGACGGGTGCTGCGGGCCCATGTTGATGACGATGCGGTCGTCGTGCTCGTCGGTGGACACGCTGTCCAGCAACGAGTCCCAGTCGCCGCCGGTGACCGTGTAGACGGTGCCCTCGGTGGTCTCGCGTTCCGGGGCATAGGGGTCGCCGGTGAAGTCGGTGCTCACGAGTAGGCCCTCCGCTCGTCGGGCGGGGGGATCTCCGCGCCCTTGTACTCCACGGGGATCCCGCCCAGCGGGTAGTCCTTGCGCTGCGGGTGGCCCTGCCAGTCGTCCGGCATGAGGATCCGGGTCAGCGCGGGGTGGCCGTCGAAGACGACGCCGAACATGTCCCAGGTCTCGCGCTCGTGCCAGTCCGCCGTCGGGTAGACCTCGACGACGCTGGGCAGGTGCGGGTCGGCGACGTCGAGCGCGACCTCGAGCCGGATGCGCCGGCGGTAGGTCATCGACAGCAGGTGGTAGACGACGTGCAGCGGCTGGCGGACCGGGGGCGTGCCCGTGCCGTCCGGCGCGCTGTAGTCCACCCCGGACACGCTCGAGCAGAGCTCGAAGCGCAGCGCCGGGTCGTCCCGCAGCGTGCGGCACAGCTCGAGGATCCGCTCGCGCTCCACGTAGAACGTGATCTCGCCGCGGTCGATCGTGATCTGCCGGACCGCCGAGCGGGCGATCCCGCGCCGGTCGAGGGCCTCGGCGAGCTCGTCGGCCAGCTCGTCGAACCACCCGCCGTAGGGCCGCTCGGCCGGGGCCGGGGCGTAGCCGGGCAGCGTGAGCCCGCCGAAGCCGGAGGTGTCGCCGGTGCCGCGGACACCGAACATGCCCCGGCGCTCGCGGGTCGGGGCGAGCCGGGTGCCGCCCTCCGGGGAGGTGTCGGCCGAGCGGTCCGCGCTCTGCTCGACCTCGCCCTCGCGCGGCGGCTCACCGCCGCGCGCCCGCTGCTCGGCGAGCGCGGCCCCGCTCTCCTCGGCGGAGGACTGCTTGCCGCCGGTGGGCTCCTGGTCGTCCTTGGACGTTCCCGTGGGTTCCGTCATCGGGTCACTTCTTCTTCGCGTACTTGACGGACGACGGGACCAGCTCGGTCCTGTGCCCGCTGGCGGCCAGCTCCGCGGCCCGCTTGCTGCCCAGCGGCTCGTCCATGATCTTCGCGTGGATCTTGAGGATCGCGTCCATGAGCATCTCCGGCCGCGGGGGGCAGCCGGGGAGGTACATGTCGACCGGCACGACGTGGTCGACGCCCTGCACGATCGCGTAGTTGTTGAACATCCCGCCCGAGCTGGCGCAGACCCCCATCGCCAGCACCCACCGCGGTTCGGGCATCTGGTCGTAGATCTGCCGCAGGACCGGCGCCATCTTGTTGCTCACCCGGCCGGCCACGATCATCAGGTCGGCCTGCCGCGGCGAGGCCCGGAAGACCTCCATGCCGAACCGGGCCAGGTCGTAGCGCGGCGCACCGGTGGTCATCATCTCGATCGCGCAGCAGGCCAGACCGAACGTGGCGGGCCAGAGTGACGACTTGCGCGTCCAGTTGACCAGCTTCTCCACGCTGGTCAGCAGGACGCCGCTGGGCAGGTGCTCCTCGAGTCCCATTCCGGTTCCCCTAGTTCCAGTCGAGGCCGCCGCGGCGCCACACGTACGCGTACGCGAAGCCCACGGTGACGATGAACAGGACGATCTCCACCAGGCCGAACAGGCCGAGCGCGTCCGCGTTCACCGCGAACGGGTAGAGGAAGACCATCTCGATGTCGAAGAGGATGAACAGCATCGCCGTGAGGTAGTAGGCGACCGGCATCCGGCCGGCGCCCACCACGGGCTTCGGCGAGGGCTCGATCCCGCACTCGTAGGAGTCCAGCTTGGCGCGGTTGTACCGGCGCGGACCGACGTACGGGGCGGCCGTCACCGAGAACAGCGCGAACGCTCCCGCGAGGACGAACATCAGGAACAACGCGAGATAGGGATCGAGCATCGTGCACCTTCGTTGTCTGCACTGCCGACTGGTCTGACGGGTGGCGCTGCGTGACCGGCCGGTCCGCGGCGTGACCCTACGTGTGCGGGGTCACGCCGGGCCGGTCAGGCCCGCCTTACCGGGGCGGCGGCGGCCCCGTCCCCCGCGATCTCAGAGGGCCGGGGTGAGCCTGGTCAGCGCGCCGAGGACGCGGTCGCTCCACTCCCCCTCCTTCCGGTCGGTCGCCGTGGTGTCGTCGTAGAGGTTCGCGAGCAGCCTCAGCAGCGCCTGCATCACCGAGCGGCGCGGCAGGCCGTGCCGGGTGGCCACCCGCATGACGGTCGGGTCGCCGATCAGCCGGGCGGCGACGGTGCCGAGCCGGTAGTAGCGACCCAGCGCCCGGCTGATCTCCCGCGGGTACGCCGCCAGCGCGGCCTCCCGCGAGTCGCCGGAGCGGGCGAGGGCCTGCACCGCGCACCGGGCGGCGACCGTGGCCGACTCCATCGCGTAGGCGATGCCCTCGCCGTTGAGCGGGTTGACCATTCCCCCGGCGTCGCCGACGAGCAGCAGGCCGGGCCGGTGGTGCGGGGTCCGGTTGAAGCCCATCGGCAGGGCGGCGCCGCCGATGTCGCCGACGGCGTTCTCCTCCCGGTAGCCCCACTCCTCGGGCAGGCCGTCCAGCCAGGACCGCAGCAGCGCCCGGTAGTCCCAGGACCCGCCCTTGCGGTCGGTGGACAGGACGCCGAGCCCGACGTTCGACGTGCCGTCGCCCATCCCGAAGATCCAGCCGTAGCCGGGCAGCAGCCGCGGGTGCTCCGGGTCGGAGCGGTCCCGGATCTCCAGGTGCGTCTCGAGGTGGTCGTCGTACGTGCGGGGGCTCGCGTAGTAGCGCCGCACGGCGACCCCCAGCGGCCGGCGGTCGTCCTTGGCGATGCCGAGCGAGAGCGCGACCCGCGCCGAGACGCCGTCGCACGCCAGGGTCAGCGGCGCGCGGAAGGACACCGGCCGCTTCTCCGGCCCCTCGTGCCCCTCGACGCCGACGACCCGGCCGGTCCGCTCGACGACGAGCGCCCCGGTGATCGTGGTGGCCTCCCGCAGCCGCGCACCCTGCTTCTCCGCGTGCCGGACCAGCAGCTCGTCGAAGTCCTGACGGGGGCGGACGGCGCCGAAGTCCGGGAAGCTCGCGAGCGTCGGCCAGGGCAGGTCCATGCTCACGCCGCCGGCGACCACCCGCAGACCGCGGTTGTGCAGCCAGCCGTTGTCCTCGGAACAGTCGATGCCGAGGTCGATGATCTGCTTCATGCCGCGCGGGGTGAAGCCGTCCCCGCACACCTTGGGGCGCGGGAAGGTCGCCTTCTCCAGCAGCAGGACGTCCAGCCCGGCGCGGGCCAGGTGGGTCGCCGCCGTCGAGCCGGCCGGGCCGGCGCCGACGACGATCACGTCCGCATCGGCCGTCCGGGCGGTTCCGGCCGAAGGCGCGGTTCCGGCCGAGGGGGCGGGTGCGGCTGTGGGGGCAGGCGCGGCGGTGGGGCCGGGTGGCGAGGTGTCGGCCGCCCGGGGTGTGCCGGCCGCCCGGGGTGTGCCGGCCGCCCGGGGTGTGTCGGCCGCCCGGGGTGTGTCGGCCGCCCGGGATGTGTCGGCCCCCCGGGATGTGTCGGCCCCCCGGGATGTGTCGGCCCCCCGGGATGTGTCGGCCCCCCGGGATGTGTCGGCCCCCCGGGATGTGTCGGCCCCCCG
>NZ_BAABIC010000040.1:0-39309 GCF_039542425.1 Pseudonocardia yuanmonensis | reverse complement strand
CTCCGGACAGAGGGGGTGGGCGGGGATAGGTGAATAGTGTTGTCGGTGGTCATGGCGGAGGGGGAACGCCCGGTCCCATCCCGAACCCGGAAGCTAAGCCCTCCAGCGCCGATGGTACTGCACTCGCTAGGGTGTGGGAGAGTAGGTCGCCGCCGACATCAAACAATACGGAAAGCCCCGCAGCAGTCCTGCTGCGGGGCTTTCCCGCGTTCTCGGGGCTCTCGGGGCCTTCCGAGCGAACGCCATTCCGAGCGAACGCACCGTCGCTCACGAGTGATGACCGAACGCGCCCACCGGGGATGAGCGAACGGCACTTTCGCTCACTAGGAATGAGCGAGTGGCGCTTTCGCTCACTAGTGAGGACCGAACGGCACCTCGCCCACTGCATTGAGCGAGCGGCGCTGTCGTTCACTAGGTATGAGCGAACGCGCCGTTCGTCTGCACCTGGGCGTCAGGGGGTGGCGGTTCCCACCGCGTCGGCGACGGTGGTGTGCCCGTCCCGGCGGAGGAGGGCGGCCAGGCCGCGGTTGACCCGTCGGGCCCAGGTGCCCCCACCGTAGATGAAGCCGGTGTACGCCTGCACGAGGGACGCGCCTGCGGTGATACGTCGGTAGGCGTCCTCCCCGGAGAAGATGCCGCCCACGGAGATGATCGTGCGGTCCGGGCCGAGCCGTGCCCGCAGCTTCCCGACGACGGTGTGCGCCACGGTCGCCAGCGGCAGGCCCGAGACCCCGCCGGCCCCGAGCGCCTCCACCTCCGCCGCGGGAGTGCGGAGCCCCTCGCGGGAGACCGTCGTGTTGGTGGCCACCACGCCGTCGAGCCCGAGGCGGACGGCCATGTCGGCGACGGCGACGACGTCGTCGTCGGCCAGGTCGGTCGTGATCTTGACGAGCAGCGGGACCGGCCGGCCGGGCACGGCGGTCTTCAGCTCGGTGCGTACCGCCGCGAGGAGCGGTTCGAGGACGGCGACCTGTTGCATGTCCCGCAGGCCCGGGGTGTTGGGAGAACTGACGTTGACCACCACGTAGTCGGCGTGCGGCCCGAGGACGCGGGCGCTGTGGCGGTAGTCGTCGATCGCCTCGTCCGGCGTGGCGACCTTGCTCTTGCCGATGTTGATGCCCAGCACCGGACGACCCTCACGCGGCAGTGCGGCCAGGCGCGCGGCGACGGCGTCGGCCCCGGAGTTGTTGAACCCCATCCGGTTCACGAGTGCCTTGTCCTCGGGCAGCCGGAAGAGCCGTGGCTTGGGGTTGCCCGGCTGGGGGTGGGCGGTGATCGTGCCGAGCTCCACGAATCCGAAGCCGAGCCGGGCCAGTGCGACGGGCCCGCGGGCGTCCTTGTCGAAACCGGCGGCCAGGCCGAGCGGGTTGGGGAAGTCGGCGCCGAACACCCGGGTCCGCAGGACCGGGTCGGACTCGGTCAGCAGCGCCCCGAGGCGCGGGCCGACGACCGGGGCCCCCGCCACGCCGCGGATCGCGCCGAACGCGACGCCGTGGATCGGCTCCGCGGGGATGCGGCGCAGGACGTGCCGGAACAGCAGGTCGTACATGGCTCCATCATCGCCCACCGCCGGACGCCGCGCCGTCGCGCCCGCTCGGAGCACGGGCGACGGCCCGGGGATCAGGGACGGGGCGGGCGGAGGGCGCCGAGCTGGTCGAGCATCCGCCGCTCCCGCTTGGTGGGCCGGCCCGTCCCGCGCTCGCGCACGGCGAAGACCGGGCGGGCCTCCTTCGGCGGAGGGGGCGGGGTGCGGTCGAGGTAGCAGGCCTGGGCCTCGGGCGCCCCGACCCGCTTCTGGATCACCTTCGTCACCTCGACGATCCGGGTCTGCTCGTACACCCGCGCACGGACCTCGTCCCCGGGGTGCACCGCGGTCGCGGGCTTGGCGGGGCGGTCGTTGACGCGCACGTGCCCGCCCCGGCAGGCCGCCGCGGCGTCCGACCGCGTCTTGGCCAGCCGGACCGACCAGAGCCAGCGGTCGAGGCGGGTCGACTCCATTCCCCCATCGTGACAGCACTGCGCGGCATAGATCCACCGCGCGCGGGGTTGCCGGGAGCATGACCCAGGCTCGGGACCGGACGTGGCTCGTGGCGGTCGCGGCGGCGCTGTGGGGGACGGACGGTCTCCTCCGGGCCCCGCTCGCGGGCGCGCTGCCCGCCGCGACGGTGGTGTTCTGGGAGCACCTGATCGCCGTCGTCGTGCTGCTGCCGCTCGTCCCCGCGGCGGTGCGGGCCTTCCGGGCCGCCTCGACACGCGACCGGGTGGCGATCCTCGTCATCGGGGCGGGCTCGTCGGCGCTGGCCACCGCGTTGTTCACCGCCGCGTTCGCCACGGGGGACGCGCTCACCCCGCTCGTCCTCCAGAAGCTGCAGCCGCTCGTCGCGGTGATCGCGGCGGCGTTCCTGCTCGGCGAGCGGGTGCGCGCCGGGTACTGGTTGTTCGCGGTGCCGGCGCTGATCGGGGCCTGGCTGGTCGCCTTCCCGGATCCCGTCGCGGTGCAGGCCCGCGAGCTCGGGGCGGCGGGTCTCGCGATCGGCGCCGCGGTGCTGTGGGGCTTCGGCACCGTGCTCGGCCGGATGGTCGGGGTGCGGACCACGCCGCGGGACGTCACTGTGCTGCGCTTCCTCGTCGGGTTGCCGGCCTCGGCGGTCATCGTCGCCGTGCAGGGTGCGCCCCTCGCCGTCTCGCCCGGGCAGCTGGGTCCGCTGGCCCTGCTCGCGCTGATCCCGGGCCTGCTCGCCCTCGTCCTGTACTACGTGGGGCTGCGCGACACCCCCGCCGCCCGGGCCACCCTGGCCGAGCTCGCCTTCCCGGCGACGGCGACGGTGCTCGGCATCGCGTTCCTCGGCGTCTCGCCCAGCGCGACGCAGTGGATCGGACTGCTCGTCGTGGTCGCGGCGATCACCGCGCTCGGGCTGCGCGAGCGCGGTGCAGAGCCGGTCGTCCTGACCCGGACGGGATAGGGTGCGCGGCGTGGCGCGTTCCTTCGACCGGGTCGTCATCGTCTTCAACCCGAACAGCACCGGGCAGGCGCAGGAGCGCGCCGAGGAGCTCAAGTCCGGGCTCGCGGAGCGGGCCGCCGAGCTGCCCGTCGAGCTGCGTCCGACCGAGTACGCCGGGCACGCGCGCGAGATCGCCCGCGAGGAGGCCGGCTCGGGCGCGCCGCTGGTCGTGTCCGTGAGCGGCGACGGCGGCTACAACGAGGTCGTCGACGGCCTGATGAAGGCCGGCGGGACCCGGGCGGTCGCCGCCGTGCTGGCCGCCGGCAACGCCAACGACCACCGCCGCGTCGTCGCCCGGCGTCCGCTGCTCGACGCGATCGTCGAGGGCCGCACGGAACGGCTCGACCTGCTGCGGCTGGCCGTCGACGACGAGGAGCCGCGGTACGCGCACTCCTACATCGGCCTCGGCATCACCCCGGTGGTGGCGCTGGAGCTCGAGCGAGGCGGGAAGGGCTCGCTCAAGGAGATCGTGACGACGCTCCGCGCCTTCTCCCGCTTCCGCCCGTTCACCATCGAGGTCGACGGGGGGCGGAAGCACTTCGACAGCCTGGTCTTCGCCAACATCGCCGAGATGGCCAAGTACGCCACCCTCAGCGAGGACAGCAGGCCGGACGACGGCGTGTTCGAGGTCGTGCTGCTGCCGCACGCCTCGAAGCTGCGGGTGGTGGGCACGGCGATCCGCGCCGCCGTGCGGGGGCTGGGCACGCAGCCCAGCGTGCGGGAGTACGCGTTCCGCACCGTGGACCCGATGCCCCTGCAGGTCGACGGCGAGGTCCTGGACCTCGCGGCCGGGGCCCGCGTCCGCGTCGACATCGCCGCCGGAGCACTCCCGACCGTGCGCTGACGCCGTTTGCCCGTGGGCGGGGGAGGTACGCCGAACCCATGGAACGTGGCAGCAGCAAGAACAGCCCGCGGCTCGACGACCAGGAGGCGAGCGAGGTCGCCGGGCGCCTCGGTCGCGGCGGTGGGCACCGCGAGGAATGGGCGGAGACCGAGCCGCGGGAGGGCGTCGAGAACATCATCCAGCGGACGGAGCTCCCGCCCCGCCCGGTCGACGAGGACGACGACGAGGTGTGAGTGCCGCGGGGAACCGGCCTCCTCGGCCGGTCCCCCCTGGCCCTAGCCCTCCTCGGCGATCGCCTTGATCGCGGCGAGCCGGCGGTCCCACTCCTCCGCCAGGCCGGTCAGCCAGACCGCGGCCGCGATCAGCCCGTCCCGCCGGGGAGACCAGCGGACCTCTCGGCCGTACCGGGCGGACCGGACCAGCCCGGCCGCGTCGAGCACACCGAGGTGCTGGACCACGGCCTGCCGGCTGATCGGCAGGTCGCGGGCCAGCGTTGTCGCGCTCGCCTCCCCCCGCGCGAGCCGCTCGAGCAGCTCGCGACGGGTGGGGTCGGCGAGCGCGGCGAGGGCCTGTCCACTCATGCCGGCACGGTCTCCAGGTACCTCTGCAGCTCGGTGGTCTTCGCCGCCCAGCCCTCGACGTTGCCCCGCCGGTAGGCCGCCGCGTCGCCGGTGAGGCTCGCGAACCCGCTCTCCCTGACCCGGACGAGGGTCCCGTCCGCCGTCTCGGTGAGGGTGAACTCGACGAGCGTCTCGTCGCCCGGCGCGGGTTCGATCTCCCGGCTGCGCGCCCACCGGAAGCTGAACCTGTCCGGCTCCTCGACGCGCACCACACGGCCCACGCTCGTCCCGTGGCCCTCGAAGCTCAGGGTCAGCCTGCCGCCCGGGCGCAGGTCGATCTCGGCCCCGGCGTCGCCGAACCAGCGGCCGAGGTGCTCGGCACGGGTGATGACCTCCCAGACCCGGGCGCGGGCGGCGGCGACGGTGATCTCGCGGGTGATGGTGTCCATGGCTCCTCCTCAGTTGATGTGCAAGTAGAGACTTGCACTGTCTGCAGGTGCAAGTCAAGGCTTGCGCATGCACGATGGGGACATGGACACGCTGATCGAGCGCCTCCGTGCGGTGCAGGTCTCCTCGCTGTGCGACGCCGACAAGGGGCTCGCGGTCGTCGACCCGGCGATCCGCGCGATGGTCCCGGACGTCTCGTTCGCCGGGCCGGCCTTCACCTCGCTCGCCTACGACGACCACCTGCCCGTCCTCGTGGCGCTGCGCGAGGCCGAACCGGGCTCGGTGCTGGTGGTGGCCACGAACTCGTTGCGCAAGGCGGTGTCGGGGGAGCTGTTCGCCACCGAGGCCCACCGGCGCGGGATCGCCGCGATCGTGATCGACGGCTACTGCCGGGACATCCGCGGGCTCCGGCGGATCGGGCTGCCGGTGCACGCGCGGGGCACCAACCCGATGTCCGGCACCACGCGCGACCCCGGCACGTTCGGGCGGGAGGTGCTGCTCGGCCGGGTGCGCGTGTCGCCGGGGGACCTCGTCGTCGGGGACGACGACGGCATCGTGGTCGGCCCGCGGGAGCGCTTCGAGGCCGCGATCGACGCCGCGGAGGAGATCGAACGGGCCGAGAAGGCGCTGCTCGAGGGCATGGCGGCGGGGCGGGACCTGCACGGCATGACCACGCTCGACGAGCACCTCGCCGCGCTGGCGAAGGAGCAGCCCAGCACGTTGCGCTTCAGGGTATGACCCCGGATCTCCCGACTCGCGGAAGCTCAGAGCGCGACTCGCGGAAGCTCAGAGCGCGACTCGCGGGAACGGAGGCGCCTAGTTCCGCGAGTCGGGGTCTGGGCTTCGCCGAGTCGGGGTGCGGGGTCTACGAGGAGAAGGAGATCTCGACGGAGCCGTGGGGGCCGAAGTCGGCGCGGACGGCGTCGCCCGCCGAGATCGCGGGGACCGCGGTGGTGGAGCCGGTCGTCACGACCTCGCCGGCCTTGAGGCTCGTCCCCAGGTGCGCGAGCTCCTCGGCGAGCCACACCAGTGCGGTGCGCGGGTCGCCCATCACCTCGGCGCCGTTGCCGGTCGCGGCCTTCTCGCCGTTGATCCACAGCGCTGTCCCCGCTGTGGACAACTCGATCCCCTGCCAGTCCGGGACCTCGGGGCCGAGCACGAACTGGCCGGCGCACGCGACGTCGGCGAGCAGTTGCGAGCTGCCCGCCCGCGGGTAGTCGCGCAACCGCGAGTCGGGCACCTCGATCGCCAGGTGCAGGGCCGCGACGGCCGCGAGCACCTCCTCGCGGGACGCGCCGGCCGGGACGTCGGACGCCATCCGGAACGCGAACTCCGCCTCGACCACCCGCATGTGCAGCCCGGCGAACGGCAGCGTGTCGCCGGGCTGGAAGCGGAACCGGTCGAACAACCGGCCCGGCAGCGGGGTGCCGATGCCGATCACGGCCTGGCTCGGCGCCGACGTCGCCGCGATCTTCCAGCCGTAGCCCGGCCCCGCCCGCTCGCCGACGCGCTGCTGGATCGCCCAGCCGGCCGCGTGGTCGTAGGGGCGCACGTCCTCCGGGAGCTCGTCGATCACGTCGCCGGCCGTCCACGCCGTCCACAACAGGTCGGCGGCACGGTCGGCCATCGTCAGGGCCTCGGCACTGAGGGGCATGGATGTGATCGTCGCCTCACCGGCCCCCGGAACGCAATGCCGCGACGACCTCCTTCACCCGCGGGTCCGCCACCAGCTCCTCGAGCGACAGCGGCAGCGGCAGCCGCCAGTTCGGGTATTCGTCGACGGTCCCGGGCAGGTTGGGCTGCCGGGTCTCGCCGACGACGTCGTAGGGCGAGGCGAGCACGAGCCGGCTGCGGCTGCGGGCCAGCAGCGCGTGCATCGCGACCACGATCTGCTCGTCGGGCGCGTCGGCCGAGTCCAGCACGCCTTCGGACACCAGCAGGCCGACCAGCTCCTCGCGCTCGGCGGCGGCCTTGCGCTCCTCGGCCTCGACGTCGTCGAGCAGGCCGAGCTCGGCCCGGGCCCGGACGTGCTCGCCGGTCAGGAAGCCCGACGCCGTCGGCAGGTCGTGGGTCGAGATGGTCGCCACCGCCTCCTCCGGCCACTCGCCCGGCGGCATCAGCGCGTCCTCGCGCTCCGGGTCGCGGGCGAACCAGAGCACGGTCGACCCGAGCATGTTGCGGCCGTGCAGGGCCTCGGTGACCTCGGGCTCCACGGTGCCGAGGTCCTCGCCGACCACCGCGGCGCCGGCCCGGGAGGCCTCGAGGGTGAGGACGGCGAGCATCGCCTCGGCGTCGTAGTGGACGTAGGTGCCACGGTCGGGCGTGCGACCCGGCGGCACCCACCAGAGCCGGAACAGCCCGGCGACGTGGTCGATGCGCAGCCCGTCGGCGTGGGTGAGCAGGGCGCGGAGCATGTCGCGGTAGGCCGCGTAGCCGGTCCCGGCGAGCCGGTCGGGACGCCACGGCGGCAGCCCCCAGGCCTGCCCGCGCTGGTTGAACGCGTCGGGCGGGGCGCCGACGGTCACGCCGAGGGCCAGGACGTCCTGCAGCGCCCAGGCGTCGGCCCCCTCTGGGTCACAGCCCACGGCGAGGTCGTGGATCACGCCGAGCGGCAGTCCGGCCTCGCGGGCGGCGACCCGGGCCGCCGCCAGCTGGTCGGCGAGCCGCTGCTGCACCCAGCCGTGGAACGCGACCCGTGGCGCGAGCTCGCGCCGCGCCCGCGCCACGGCCTCGGAGCCGGGATGGCGCAGCTCCGCCGGCCAGAGCGTGAATCGGCCGCCGTAGCGCTCCGCCAGGGCGCAGTACGTCGCGAAGTCGACGAGATCCGGACCGGGCTCGACGGGGTCGGGCCGCCCGGCCGACCGCCAGAGCAGCTCCAGCGCCGACCGCTTCGCCGCCCAGACCCGGTCGTGCGCGATGCGGTCACCGACGGTCTCCGGGCGCAGGGCGTCGACCTCGGCGCGGGTGGCCGCGTCGGCCGAGGCGTACTCGGCCAGGTCGGTGATGCGCAGCGCGAGCGGGGTCGCGAACCGCCGGCTCGACGGCGTGTAGGGCGAGGGCTGCACCGGCGAGAGCGGGGTGATCGCGTGCAGCGGGTTGAGCAGGATCGCCGACGCACCCTGTTCGCCGGCGTGCGCGGTGAAGGTGCGGAGGTCGCCGAGGTCGCCGATGCCCCAGCTGTCCGCCGAGTGCAGCGCGTAGAGCTGCAGCATCCAGCCCCACGAGCGCGGGGTCGCCGGCAGCGCCGGGGGCGAGACGACGACCGTGACCTGCTGCTCCTCCGTCTCCAGCCGGTACCAGCCCGGCTCCAGCCCGGCCAGCTCGCCCTCGACCTCCCGGCGGCTGCCGTCCTCGGCGACCAGCACGCCGGGCACGGGGAGGGGGTGGGAACCGTCGGCGCGCAGGCCGATCGTGCCGGGGAGCAGCCCGCGGGCGGCCTTCTCGCGCGCCTCGGCGAGCGCCGCCCTTCGCGCGGCCGGGGTGGTCGCGTCGACCTCGAGCAGGCCGAGGACCTCGACGACCACCTCCTCGTCGACGGTGACCGGCCTGCGGTCGCCGTCGTTGTAGCCCGTCGCGACGCCGTGCGCCGCCGCCAGCTCGGAGAGGTCCGGATCGATCGCCACGAGGGGGAATCGTCCCGGATCCGGGGCGGTCCCGCCCGCTCGGAGCCCCCGCCCGGGCCGGACGCGGCCGTTCCCGCCGACTGAATCGCGCTGAGCTGGGCCGATACCCGCCCGGGCGACACGCCGCGACCGGCCGCCGAACAGGGTGAAGGGGGGTCCCGGTGCTACGGTCCTGCGACGAGTCCGGGCGGGCCCGCACGTCTCGCGCGGCCGCGCGGAGGGTACCGGCCGGGCCTCGACGAGATCGCGCGAGGAGAGCCGAATGAGCACGTGGGCCCTGGTCGTCATGGTCCTGCTCGTGCTGCTGGCCGTCGGGATCGTCCTGGTGGCGATGCGTCGCGGGGACCGGACGGCCACTCCCGACACCCCTGCCGAGCCCGCACCCCGGCCCGCCGGGCGGACGGTGGCCGACCTGGTGCGCGCCCGTTCCGTCGGGGCGGTCGCCGCCGAGCCGCTCCCGGCCGAGCCCGCCGCCCCGGTCGCCGAGGATCCCGCCGCGGCCGAGCACGCGCCGGTCGCCCCCGCCGGGTCGCCCGCGGAGGACCGGCCCGAGGAGCCGCCCGCGGAGCGCCGCGTGGTGACCGAGGAGGTCGACGCCGGGCCCGTCGGTCCTCCGTGGACGCGCGGTTTCGTCGACGGCGTCCCCGTCGAGGCCCCGCCGCGCACCCGCCCGCAGCGCCGGTCCTCCGTGGACCCGGCGCTGGTCGCCCGGGTCACGTCGGTCGCCCCGCCCGCTCCCGCGCGCGACGACCGCCCGATGGCGCGGGGGATCGTCAGTCCGGCCGTGGCCGAGGCGGTGGCGCGTGCCGAGGCGTCCCGCCGGCAGACGGGGCCCGAGGCACCGACGGACGGGACCACGGTGCCCTCGCCGCGCGCCGGCGTCGGTCAGCGCCCCGTCCTCGCCGTCGTGCGCGGTGGGGCGGACGACGGGCGGGACGTCCGGCGGCTGCGCCCGGTGCCGCCGATGGCCGCGGTCGCGACCGGTGGCGCGGCCGCCTCGCTCGCCGAGCCGGTGCCGGTGGAGCGGGAGGTCGAGGAGGTCGAGGGGCGCCCGGCCGTGCAGGCGGAGGAGCGCCCGGTGGAGGTGGCGGCCGAGCGGGCCGAGGCCGCCGAGGAACCGGTCGAGGTCGCCGAGGACGCCGAGACCGTCGCGGACCCGGCCGAGGAGCGGGTCGAGGTCGCCGAGGAGCGGGCCGAGGCCGTCGAGGTTCCGCACGAGCAGGCCGACGAGCAGGCCGAGGTCGTCGACGAGCAGGTCCACGAGCCGGTTGCCGAGGCGCCTGCGGGGCCGGTCGTTCAGGAGGCCGCCCCCGAGCCCGCCGACGAGACCGCTGTCGCCGAGCGCCCTGCCGACGAGCCGCCCGCCGAGGAGTCCGTCGTCGAGGATGCCGTCGTCGAGGACGCCGCCGTCGACGAGATCCCCGTCGAGGATGCCGCCGCCGAGGAGAGCACCGACGCCGAGCCCCCGGCCGCCCTGCCCTCCGCGGCCGCCGAGCCCCCCACCAGCCCCGACGCCGTGATCGACACCCCGGCTGCGGAGGCCCCGCCCGGGCCCGTCACGCTGGGCCTCGTGAGCCCGACGACGAGCACCCCCGAGCCCGCCCCGCAGCCCACCGGCACCACGATCGACGCTGCCGCCGGCCCCGCCTCGAGCCTCGACGAGGCCCGCGCGGCCGAGCACGCCGCCGTCGACCTCGCCCTGCTGCGGACCCTCGGGTTCGCCGACCCGAACCCCCGGCCGGGTGCCGCCCCCGTCGTCGACCTGGCCGTCGTGCACGAGGACGAGGAGCCGCTCGTGCCGGGGCAGGCCGTGCCGGTGCGGTTCCTGGTGGTGCAGCGCGACCGGCTCCCGGTCGCCGAGGCCGCCGTGACGCTCCTCGACCCGCGCGGCCGCGAGACCGCCTCGGCGAGCGCGGACGTGGCGGGCCGCGGCGAGATCACCGCGCCCCGCCCGGGCGGGTACGTGCTGGTCGCGGCCGCGGACGGGCACCAGCCCGGGGTCGTCGCACTGACCGTGCCGAACACCGAGCACGCGGTGGCCGAGGTCGAGGTGCAGCTCGTGCGCTCCTCCACCGTCGCCGGATCGGTCCGGGACGCCGGAGGGTCCGGCCTCGCCGGGGCCGCGGTCTCCCTGCTGCAGGACGGCGAGCTCGTCGCCACCACGATCAGCGCGGCCGACGGCGCCTACCGCTTCGGCGAGCTGGCGGCGGGCGACTACACGGTCGCGGTCGTCGCCGAGGGGCGCGAGCCGCGGGCCCTCCCGGTCCGGGTGGGCGAGGAGGCCGACGCGACCCAGGACGTCGTGCTCGCCGGGCCGGTCGCGCAGTCGGCCGGCGCCGCCGAGCGCTGAGGGCGGGCCCGTGCCGGTCGCGGAGGGGCGCCTGCCCGGCGCCCTCGGCGAGCTGTTCTGGCGGGCCTGGCTCCCGGAGGGCGAGACCACGGGCGTCGTGCTGGTCAGTCACGGCCTCGGCGAGCACTCCGGGCGCTACGCCCACCTCGCGGAGGCCCTGGTCAGCGACGGCTGGGCCGTCTACGCCCCCGACCACGCCGGCCACGGGCTCTCGGCGGGCCGACGGGTCGACGGCGGCCCCGAGAACTGGGTCCCTGATCTCGATCTCGTCCGGCGGCACGCCGCCGCCCGCCACCCCGGCCGGCCGGTGATGCTGCTGGGGCACAGCATGGGCGGGCTGATCGCGCTGCGCTACGCCGCCGCGCACCAGGCCGCGCTCGGCGGGCTGGTCCTCTCCGCCCCGGCCCTGTCCAAACAGGCCGTCCCCGGCCGGCTGGTCCCGCTGCTGACCGCGCTCGCCCGGATCGCGCCGACGCTGCGGCCGGCGGGGATCGACGTCGCGCACGTCAGCAAGGATCCCGCGGTCGTCGCGGCCTACCGGGCCGATCCGCTCGTCCACCACGGCCACCCCACACTCCGGCTCGGCGCCGCGATGTTCGACGCCATGGACGACGCCCTCGCGGCCGCGGGCGACCTCCGGCTCCCGGTCCTGCTGCAGCACGGCGTCGACGACCGGATCACGACCGTCGACACCACGCGCGCGTTGTCCGCCGCCCTCGGCTCCGAGGACCTCACGGTCGAGCTCTACGAGGGTCTGTGGCACGAGATCTACAACGAGCCGGAGCGGGACCGCCCGATCGCCGACCTCCGGGCCTGGCTGGCGGCACATCGCTGACGTGCGGGTCGGCCGATCGGCCGACCCGCGGTTCGGGCGTGGCACCGGCCGGTCATCGGATCGGACCCGGGGCGCGACGCCGACATCGTGGTGGTGCGCGTTCAGCGCCCCGCCGGAGGTCCCGGCGGGAACCACCGAAGGGAACCACGATGAGCAGGCTCGTCACCATCCGGCCCGGCCGCGTCCCGGCGCACGCCGCGGAGCACCGCCACACCTGGGCCGTCGCCTCCCACCACGCCACGTCCGACGGCGTGGTCAGCTACCGCCGCTGCGCGTCCTGCGGCGCCTGGGGCCTCTTCGTCCCCGACGAGTCCTAGAGCGGTAGCTCCTCGGCGGGGTCCATGTCGAACGCGAGGTGGTCGACGATCGCGGTGAGCAGCGGCCAGCGGGGCAGCCCGAGGGACCGCAACTCGTCGGCCATCGGGTGGCCCGAGCCCAGGATCAGCGTGCCCGCCGCCGCGCCGATCCGGACACCGCGCAGCCGGGCGCGGACCGGGCTCGCGAGCATCACGTCCCCGCGCCGCGCGAAGGCCGTGACGGCGCCGGGGACAGTGGCCGGCAACGCGAACGGCAGGGTCGACAGGGCCGCGGTGAGCACGTGCTCGCCCTCGTGGGCCAGGTGCCCGGTCGCGCGCGAGCCGCCGATCTCCAGCTCGGCCCGGCCGAGCCACTTCGGCAGGCCCCAGAGTGCGCGCCCGGCCTCCATGGTGAACGTCTCGGTCACCGGGAGCTGGGTGATGTGCACGCCGACCCGCCCGCGGAACAGGACGGGGAGGGCGAGGGCCAGCTCGTCGTACGTGCCCAGGTCGTTGACCCGGTAGTCGACCAGCCCGAGGACGGCGAGCGCCCACCCCGCGACGGCCACCGGCTCCAGCCCGGTGCCCTCGAGCAGTGCCGCCGCGCGCGCCGCCCGGACCGGGTACGCGGCGCAGGCCGCGCCCGCGTCGCCGATGTGCACGGGGAAGGTCAGGCGCTTCCCCTGCACCTCCCAGCTGCCGTCGTCGAGCTTCGTCGCCATGACGGCATCGTGCCAGGTCGGAGGCGGGTCGGCGGCCCGACGGCGGGCCGTGTCCGGCCCGCGCGGGCCACGGTTCGCCGCCGCTCGCACGACCTGGCAGGCTGTTCCCGGGGCGCCGGCCCCGCGGCGTGGAGGAGGGCTCGTGACGGATCCGGACGGCCCCGGCGTCCGGCGCCTGCTCGCGACCGCCGACCGGTCGGACTCACCGCTCGGGCCACCGGGAGGCTGGCCCGCCGAGCTGACCTCGGCGGTCGCGCTCCTGCTCGGCTCGCCGCACCCGCTGGCCCTGTTCTGGGGGCCCGAGCACGCCGTCCTGTACAACGACGCGTTCGCCGCGATCGTCGGCGCCCGGCACCCGTGGGCGTTCGGGCGGCCCGCAGCGCAGGTGTGGCCGGAGGTCTGGGACCGGATCGGGCCCGCGGTCCAGCACGTCCGCGACACCGGCGAGGCCGTGGAGCGCACGGACGAGCGGCTGGTCCTCGACCGCCCCGGCGGGCCGCGGGAGACCTTCTGGCGCTACGCGTTCAGCCCGGTCCGGGCGGCCGACGGGACCGTCGCCGGGGTGTTCGACGTGGCATCGGAGAGCACCGCGCAGGTCGTGGCCGCCCGGCGCACCGCGCTGCTCGGCCGGCTGGCGCGGTTGGTCCGGGACGCGGGCCCGGCCGACCCGGCCGCCGCGCACGTCGCCGCCGCGCTGGTGGACTCGCCGGACGTGCCGTTCGCGCTGCTCGGCGGGGTGGGTGCGCCGGTGGGCGTGGGCGTGGACCCGACACCCGAGCTGGTCGCGCTGCTGGACCGGGAGGGCCTGGTCGCGCTGCCGGACGGCGGGCACGTGTTCGCGGCCGGGCTCGGGGGCGGCGTCCGGCTGCTGCTCGGCACCTCCGACCTGCGCCCGCTCGACGACGAGTACCGCGAGTTCCTCGATCTCGTCGCCGGGCACGTCGACGCCGCGCTCACGGCGGTGCGCGCCGCCACGGAGGAACACGACTCCTCGGGCACGCTGGAGCGCCGTGACCGCAGCCGCAGCGAGTTCTTCACCGGCGTCAGCCACGAGTTCCGCACGCCGCTGGCGCTGATCATGGGGCCGCTGGAGCAACTGCGCACCGCCGAGGACCCCCAGGTGCGGCAGGAGGCCGACGTCGCCCACCGCAGCGCCCAGCGGATGCTCAAGCTGGTCAACACCCTGCTGGACGTCTCGCGCCTCGAGGAGGGTCATCCCGACGCCGGCTTCGCGCCCGTCGACCTCGGCTCGCTGACCGGGGAGCTGGCCGCCCTGTTCCGCGCCCCGACCGAGCGCGCCGGTCTGCGCCTGGACGTCGACAGCCCGCCGTCCGAGCGGCCCGTGTGGGTCGACCAGGACATGTGGGAGAAGATCGTCCTCAACCTGCTGAGCAACGCCTTCAAGTTCACCCTCGAGGGCGGTCTGCGGGTGAGCACCCGGATCGAGGACGACCGGTTCGTGCTGCGGGTCGCCGACACCGGCACCGGCGTGCCGGCCGCCGAGCTGCCCCGGCTCTTCGACCGCTTCCACCGGGTCCGCGCCGCCCGGGCCCGCTCGCACGAGGGCAGCGGGATCGGGCTGGCCCTGGTCCGCCAGCTCGTCCAGGTGCACGGCGGCACCGTCGACGCGACCAGCACGCCGGGCGTCGGCAGCACCTTCACCGTGCGGCTGCCGCTCGGGTTCGCCCACCTCCCGGTGGAGAGCATCACGATCGGCCGGCCGGCGGCGGCGCCGCACCCGCGCCCGGAGACGTTCGAGCCGTTCGTCGCCGAGGCGCTGCGCTGGACCCCCGCCCGCCCCGAGGACCGGGGGACGCCGCGGCTGCCGGAGGCCGTCGACCCGCCGCGGGGCCGGGTGCTGGTGGTCGAGGACGACCCGGACATGCGCGATCACCTGCGCCGGCTGCTCAGCGAGAGCTGGTCGGTGCACGCGGTCGCGACCGGGGTCGAGGCGCTGGACCTCGCCCGCTCCGACCCGCCGGACCTCGTCGTCGCCGACGTGATGATGCCCGAGCTCGACGGCATCGGGCTGCTGCGCGCCCTGCGCGCCGACGCCCGCACGGCCGGCCTGCCCGTGGTCCTGCTCTCGGCGAGGGCCGGGGAGGAGGCGGCGGTCGAGGGCCTGGCCGCGGGCGCGGACGACTACCTCGTCAAGCCCTTCTCCGCGCGCGAGCTGCTGGCCCGCGTCGCCAACCACCTGCACCTGGGCCGGGTCCGGCGGGCGGCCGAGCTGCGCTTCCGGGCGATGGCCAACTCCACCCCCGCCCTCATCTGGGTCGACGACGCCGGCGGCCACCGCGTGTTCGTCAACCGCGGCTGGCTGGACTTCACCGGCGCGACCGACCCGGTCGGCGAGCTCGGGCTGGACTGGCGCGAGCGCATCCACCCGGACGACCGGGAGCGGTACCGCTCGGTCGTGGAGGCGGCGACCCGCACGCGGGCGCCGTTCGAGGTGGAGTACCGGCTGCGCGGCGGCGACGGCCGGTACCGCTGGGTGCTGGACCGCGGCGCCCCCGTCGGCCCGCCGGGCGGCGACCCGGCCGGACGGCAGGCCGGGTACGTCGGCGGGTGCCTCGACATCGACGCCCGGCACACCGAGCAGCGCCGCCACCAGCTCTACGCCGTCGTCGGCGATGCCCTGGACCGGGAGATCAGCCAGTCCGCGCGGCTCGAGGCGTTCGCCCGGACGATGGTCGACGAGGGCCTGGGCGACGTGGTGCGCGTCTTCACCGACGACGGTGCGGGCCCGGCCCTGCGGATCGTCGCGGCCGCGGAGCCGGACGTCGAACGGGAGCTGCGCACGCTGCCGGGCCTGCCCCTGCTGCGCATCCTCGGCGACGTCGACGAGCCCGTGCTGCTGCCGCCGGAGAAGCTCGCGGCCGCCTTCGCCGAGACCTCCCCGGAGGAGCAGGCGGTGTGGCGGCGGTCGGGCGCGCACTCGGCGCTGCTCGTCCCGCTGCGGGCCCGCGGCGGCATGGTCGGCATGTTCACGGTCGCGCGCACGGGCGCCTCACCGGTGCTCGACGACTCCGACGCCGTGCTGTTCACCGAGATCGCGCGGCGGGCGGCGGTGGCCGTGGACAACGCGCGGCTGCTGGAACAGGAGCGGGCCAGCAGCACCCGGCTGGGGCTGCTGCACCGGGCGACCGCGGAGATGTCCGCGGCCGCGACCCCCGCCGAGGTCGCGCGCACCGCGACGAGCCACCTGGTGGCGCTCCTGGGATCGGCGGTCGCCGGGGTGTGGCAGACCCGGGGCGCGGACCTGCAGCTGCTGGCGCTGCAGGGCTGGCAGGGCGAGCCGCCCGCGGAGCTCACGACGGTGCCGGTCGGCGGCGACCACCCCGCCCACGCGGCGCTGCGGGCCCGCCAGGCGCTGTGGTTCGAGACGGCCGAGGGACTGCGGGGCGAGCACCCCGGCGCGGCGGACTGGTTGGGCGCCTTCGGGATCGAGGCCGCGTTCTGGGTGCCGCTCGTGGCGGGCGACCGGGACCTCGGCATGATCGCCGTCGGGTTCGACGGCCCCCGGGCCCTGTCGGCCGACGACCGCGAGGCCACCCTGGCCGTGGCCGAGCTGGCGGCGCAGGCGCTGGACCGGTCCCTGCTGCTGGTCGCGGAGACCGAGGGCCGCCGGCTGGCCGAGCGGCTCGGCGCCGTCGCGACCGCGCTCTCGCGTGCCACGGACCTGGAGTCGGTGGCGGACGTGATCCTCGCCCACGCCCGCTCGGCGATCGGCGCCGAGGCCGTCGTCGTGCTGCTGGTCGACGACGAGGGCCTGCTGCACACCCTCGCCGCGGACGGCTGGGCGGACGACGACACCGGGCGGATCGTGGAGCACGGCCTGCGGGTGACCTCGGAGCATCCGCTGGGCCAGGTGGTGCGCTCGGCCGAGCCGATCTGGGCGGTGGACGGGCAGCCCGGGCCGTACCCGGTGCGCACGGCGGTCCCGCTGCTGGTCGCGGGCCGGGCGATCGGGGTGATCGGGCTCGGCTTCGGCCGCGACCCCGCCTTCGGCCCGGACGAGCGCGGGCTGGTGCTCACCCTGGCCAGCCAGTGCGCCCAGGCGGTCCAGCGGGCGCGGCTGCACCAGGCCGAGCACGAGGTCGCGGTGACGCTGCAGCGCAGCCTGCTGCCCCAGGAGCTCCCGCAGCTGGACCGGCTGGCCGTGGCGACCCGGTACATCCCGGGGACCGAGGGCACCGAGGCGGGCGGCGACTGGTTCGACGTGCTCGACCTCGCCGACGGGCGGGTCGCGCTGGTCGTCGGCGACGTCGTCGGGCGCGGGCCGTCGGCCGCCGCCGTGATGGGCCAGCTGCGCAGCGCGCTGGCCGCGAACCTGGTCAACGGGCAGCCCCCGGCGACCGCGCTGGAGCAGCTCGACCTGTTCGCCCGCCGGGTCACCGGGGCACGGGCCAGCACCGTCGCGTGCGCGGTCGTGGACACCGCGTCCGGGGTCCTGCGCTACGCGTGCGCCGGGCACCCGGCGCCGCTGGTCGCCGGGCCGGACGGCGTCCGGCTCCTCGACGGCGGCCGGGGCACCCCGCTCGGCGTGACGGGCCGCCCGCCGTACGTGGAGGCCGACGGGCGGATCGAGCCGGGCGAGACGATCCTGCTCTGCTCGGACGGGCTCTTCGAGCGCCGCACCGAGGTGATCGACGACGGCGTGGAGCGGCTGGCGGCGACCTTCGGCGAGCTGGCCCGGCACCGGCCGTCGGACATCGTCGACGTGCTGCTGGAGCGCATGCTCGACGAGGGCGGCGCCCCGGACGACACCGTCGTGGTGCTCGCGCGGTGCGTGCCCGAGCCGCTGACCCGGTCGATGCCGGCCGAGGCCGAGTGCCTCGCCCCGATGCGCCGGGTGATCGCGGACTGGGCGGCCCGCTGCGGGCTGGGCGAGGACGGCACCACCGACCTGCAGCTCGCCGTCGGCGAGGCGGTGACCAACGCCGTCGAGCACGCCTACACCTCGGGGCCCGAACCGGCCGCCGACGCGGTCGAGCTGTCCCTGGAGCTGCAGCCCGACGGTGCGGTCGCGGTGCGGGTCGCCGACCACGGGCTCTGGCGGCCGCCGCCGGACGACCCCGGTTACCGCGGCCGGGGCCTGGCCCTGATCCGCGAGCTGGCCGAGGACGTCGAGGTCATGCCGGCCGACGACGGCACCGAGGTCTGGTTCCGGATGCCGGCCCTGCCCGTGGAGGTGGTCCCGCGGCTGCCCGGCGGGGCGGCCGACCGGCCCGCCGAGACCGGCCGGGACGACGGGCTCCCGGTCACCCGGCTGCGGCGCTGGGCGGACCAGCACACCGTGCGGGTGCACGTGGAGGGGGACCTGGACCTGGCGGGCGTCGCCGCCGTGCGGTCGGACCTGCTCGCCGAGCTCCTGCGCGGCGGCCCGCTCACGCTCACGCTGGCGGCCGACTCGTACGTCTCCAGCTCGGGGATCGCGCTGCTGTCGGAGCTGGCGCAGCGGGCCCGGGCCGGGGGCACGGAGCTGACCGTGGTCACGCCGTCGGACAGCCCGGCGAGGCGGATCCTGGTGCTCGCGGGGTTGGACACCCTGATCGGGGCGACGCCGGACGCCTGAGCCCGTGCGGTCGGGCACCGTGCCGAGCGCGGCGCTGACCGGACAATCGCGGCCCGGGTGTCCGGGCGCTGGGAGCGATTTCCGTCCGGGCGGGCGGTGTGCTGGAATCGGGGCGTGATGCCCGCGTGGAACCTCGGCCCGATCTGGGAGAGCCGCCGCGGGCACGTGTTCGACGAGTGCTGTCGACGCTCGAGCTGACCCAGGTCCCCCGCTCGCGTCGTCCCCCACTGGAGTACCCCGTGCTCGCGCACGCCCCTGCCGCTCGTCCCCGTGCCCTGCGCTCCGCCGCCCCCACCCCGCTCGACCTGTCCGACCTCGCCGCGCTGACCCGGCGCTTCGCCGAGGAGGTCCGCCTCGGCCGGCACGCCGTGCACGTCGATCCCGTGCAGCGCTGGTCCCGCCGCCTGCACGCCGACGACGTCGTGGACGTCTGGCTGATCAGCTGGGCCCGGGAGCAGGTCGCGGAGCTGCACGACCACGCCGGCTCGCTGGGCGCGCTCACCGTGGTCTCCGGAGACCTCGTCGAGCAGCGCTGGGTCCCCGGCGAGGGCCTGCGCGCCCGGACGCTGCGGCCGGGGCGCGGCGCCGCCTTCCCGCTCGGCCACGTGCACGACGTCGCCAACCACCTCGAGGCGCCCGCGGTCAGCGTGCACGCCTACTCGCCGCCGCTGACCGCGATGAGCTACTACGAGGTGGCGTCCGGTCCGGGCGGGGAGTTCCTGCGCCGCACCCGTACCGAGCTGACCGACGAACCGGAGAAGGTGGGGGCATGACCCGCTCGATCGCCGACGTGCTCGCCGAGGCCCGGGCCCGGCTGGACCGGGTCGGCCCGGGGCAGGCCGCCGCGCTGCTGCGCGAGGGCGCGCGCCTGGTCGACACCCGCCCGCAGTGGCAGCGGGACGAGGAGGGCTCGTTCGCCGACGCGCTGGTCATCGAGCGCAACCACCTGGAGTGGCGGCTCGACCCGGCCTCCGACGCCCGCGTCCCCGAGGCCGTCGACCACGATGTGACCTGGATCGTGGCCTGCTCGGAGGGCTACAGCTCCAGCCTCGCCGCCGCCTCCCTGCAGGACCTGGGCCTGCACAACGCCACGGACCTCGACGGCGGCTTCCGGGCGTGGAAGGCGGCCGGTCTCCCCACCCTGTGAGCGAGAGCTGCCCCTGGAGGGGCAGTTCGCACTCACGACCCCCGCTGACCTGCCACTCCCGGGGTCAGGAGAACGCGCCGATGCCCGTGATCTCCTTGCCCACGATCAGCGTCTGGATGGTCTCGGTGCCCTCGAAGGTGTGGATCGCCTCGATGTCCGCCCAATGCCGGGCGACGTGGTGCTCGAGCAGGATCCCGTTGCCGCCGAGCAGGTCCCTGGCCGTGCCGAGGATCCGGCGGGCGACGCGGGTGTTGTTCATCTTGGCCAGGCCGGCGATGGTCGGGGACAGCCGCCCGGCCTCGGCGAGCCGGCCGATCTGCATGCAGTAGAGCTGCATCCCCGTGAGGTCGGCGAGCATCTGCACCAGCTTCTCCTGCACGATCTGGAACGCCGCCAACGGCTTGCCGAACTGGGTGCGTTCCTTCGCGTAGCGGAGCGCGGCGTCGTAGCCGGCGGTGGCGTGGCCGAGTGCCATCCACGCGCAGAGGCCGCGGGTCGACGCGAGCACGGCGGCGCAGTCGGCGAAGGTCCGCGCGCCGGTCAGCCGGTTCTCCTCCGGCACCCGCACGCCGGTGAGCGTGATGTCGGCCTGCCAGACCGAGCGCACCGACACCTTGCCGCCGATCACGGTGGCCTCGTAGCCCTCGGCCGGGGTCTCCACGACGAAGCCCTTGACCTGGCCGTCGGCCTCGTCCCGGGCCCACACGACGACGAGGTCGGCGATGGTGCCGTTGCCGATCCAGCGCTTGCGGCCGTCGAGCACCCAGTGGTCGCCGTCGCGGCGGGCGGTGGTCTCCAGCGCGACCGAGTCCGACCCGTGGTCCGGCTCGGTGAGCGCGAACGCGCCCAGCCGCTGCATCGTGGACATCGACGGCAGCCAGCGCTGCTTCTGCTCCTCGCTGCCGCACATCGCGATGGACTGCATCGCCAGCCCGGCGTGCACGCCGAGGAAGGTGCCGAGCGAGCCGTCGCCGCGGTGCAGCTCCATGTGGACGAGCCCGCACGCCAGCGGGCTCATCCCGGCGGCCCCGTAGCCGGTGATCGTCTCGCCGACGATGCCGAGCTCCGGTAGCCGGCGGAACAGGTGCCACGGCAGCTCGGCGCGCTCCCAGTACCCGCCCATCTCCGGCAGCACCTCGGCGTCGACGAACTTGCGGACGGTCGCGAACCGCTCCCACTGCTCGTCGGTGAACTGCTCGCGGACGGAGAAGAAGTCCGTACCCAGCGCCTCGCCGAGGTGGGCGTACTGCGGCTCCATGGGACCACTCTGCCCCGAGCCGGGCCGGGCGGCACCTCGGGACGGCCGACCATGATCACCGATCGTGGAAGGAGGCGGTCGATCTCCGACCGTTCCCGTCCACAGCCGATGATCGTGGAGAGGGGCCGGCACGGAGTGCTGGCCTACAGCTCGTCGAGCGCCTTCTGGATCCGTTTGATCGACACAGGGTGGCGGGTCCTCATCGGGTGGGCGTAGAGGCTCACCCGCAGCTCCTCGATCATCCAGCGCACCTCCACCAGGGCCGCCGGGGGATCGACGCCCTCGGGCAGCGCGGCGATCTCGTCCGCGTACTCCTCGGCGACGACGCGGACCTGGGCGGTCCACTCAGCGTCCCGGGCGGGGTCGGTGCGCAGCTTGTCGATCCGGATCCCGATCGCCTGCAGGTACCGGGCGACGTCGGCCAGCCGGTTCGCGCCCGCCGCGGTGGCGAAGCCGGGCCCGACCAGCGCCGCGAGCTGGGCGCGGATGTCCGCCACACCCTCGCGGGTCGCGGGGGAGCGCAGCTCGGAGAGCGCCGCCTGCACCGGGTGCCAGCGGTCCAGCACCGCACGGACGGCCTGCAGGACCTGCATCGTGGTGCCGGCGAGGTGCTGGGCGAACACTCCCCTGAGCTTCTCGAAGCCCACCGCGTCCCAGCACGGGCCGCCGGCGCGGGCGATGAGGTGGTCGGCCGCGCAGGTCACGCAGTCCTCGAGCAGCGCGTCGACGCTGCCGTGCGGGTTGCGGGACAGGGTCAGCCTCGCCCGGTTGTCCAGCCCGCGCTGCACCTGCTTGGCGGGCGAGGGTGTGGTGAGCAGCAGCAGCCGGCGGACGCCGCGGCGGTGCGCGGAGTCCCGCTCGGCGGCGGTGGCGAAGACGCGCACGTCGACGGAGGCGGAACCTGCGGAGCCGACCGTCGACCCCGACGTGCCGCGGTCGACCAGGCCGGGGTACCCGGTGACGACGTGCCTGCCGCGGCGGATGGGCAGCTCGCGCGGCAGCTCGCCGTCCGGTCCGTCGAGCATCGGCCAGGTGGCCAGCCCGGTCCGCTCGACGTCCCTGCCCGCGGCCGCGATCTCCTGCCGGACCTGCGGGGCGAGCTGCTCGCGCAGGGCCTCGAGGTCCGTGCCGCGGGCCAGCTCGCGGCCCTTCTCGTCGAGCACCCGGAAGGTGACGACGAGGTGCTCCGGCAGCCGGTCCAGCTCCCAGTCGTCCCGCCCGATGCGGACGTTGCGCATCCGGCCGAGCTCGCGTTCGAGGGCGTCGAGCAGCGGCTCGTCCCCGGCCCGGACCCGGGCGAGCACCGCCCGGGCGTGGTCGGGGGCGGGGGAGAAGTTGCGGCGCAGGGTCTTCGGCAGCGTCTTGATGAGCGCGGTGACGAGCTCCTCGCGCAGGCCCGGGACCTGCCAGGTGAACGGCGTCGGGTCGACCTGGTGCAGCGCGGCCACCGGGACGTCGACGGTCACGCCGTCCGTGTGGTGCCCGGGCTCGAAGGCGTACGACAGCGGCAGGGTGAGCCCGCCGGCGGCGACGTGGTCCGGGTACGCGGAGCGGTCGACGCCGCGCGCGGCCTCGGTCTCCAGCATCTCCAGGGTGAAGTCGAGCAGCTCCGGGTTCCGCCGCGACTCCTTCTTCCACCAGGAGTCGAAGTGCCGGCCCGAGACCACCGTCTCCGGCACACGCCGGTCGTAGAAGTCGAAGAGGGTGTCCTCGTCGACCACGAGGTCCCGGCGCCGGGCACGGTGCTCGAGCTCCTCGGCGTCCTCGAGCAGCTCCCG
Source organism: Pseudonocardia yuanmonensis (assembly GCF_039542425.1). Classification (NCBI taxonomy): domain Bacteria; kingdom Bacillati; phylum Actinomycetota; class Actinomycetes; order Pseudonocardiales; family Pseudonocardiaceae; genus Pseudonocardia; species Pseudonocardia yuanmonensis. The sequence goes on along the minus strand of NZ_BAABIC010000040.1, from coordinate 16,869 downwards.
GTTGGCGTGGAAGAACCGGTGCCTCGTCTCCCAGTCGCCCTCGACGAGCGCGTGCCGCAGGAACAGGTCGCGGGACACCTCGGGGTCGATGCGGCCGAAGTCCACGGTGCGGTCGGCGATCACGGGGATGCCGTGCAGCGTCACGCGTTCGGTCGCGACGGCGCTCGCCCGCTTGCGCGACCAGTGCGGTTCCGAATACGTCTTCTTGACGAGATGTCCGGCGAGCGGCTCGATCCACTCTGGCTTGATCCGGGCGACGGTCCGGGCCCACAGCCGGGAGGTCTCGACGAGCTCGGCGGCCATCACCCAGCGCGGCGGCTTCTTCGCCAGCGCCGAGCCGGGCCAGATCGCGAACCTCGCGCTGCGGGCGCCGAGGTACTCGCGGGCGCCGCGGCGCGCCGTGTCGTCTCCCCGCCCGCCCGACCTCCGCTTGTCCGTCTCCTCCAGCAGACCCACCTGGGACAGCAGCCCGGAGAGCAACGCCTGGTGGATCCGGTCCGGGTCGGCGGCGGAGTCGTTGGCGGTCATGCCGGCCGAGCGCGCGGCCTGGCGGAGCTGGCCGTGCAGGTCCCACCACTCGCGGATCCGCAGGTAGTGCAGGAACTCCTCGCGCAGCGTGCGGCGGAACCTGTTGCCGGACAACGCCTCCCGCTGCTCGGCGAGGTACTCCCAGAGCTTCACGAACGCGAGGAAGTCCGAGCCCTCGACGCGGAAGCGGTTGTGCTTCTCGTCGGCCGCCTGCCGTTGCTCGGTCGGCCGCTCGCGCGGGTCCTGCACGGACAGCGCCGCGGCGATCACCAGGACCTCGGTGAGGCACCCGGTCCGGTTGGCCTCCACCAGCATCCGGCCGAGCCGGGGGTCGACGGGCAGCCGGGCGAGGGCCTGACCGACCGCCGTCAGGGCGCCGTGGTCGACCGCGCCCAGCTCGTGCAGGAGGGCGAGGCCGTCGGCGACGTCCCGGCGGTCCGGCGGCTCCACGAACGGGAACTCGGAGATCTCGCCCAGGTCCAGCGCGATCATCTGCAGCACGACGGACGCGAGATTGGTGCGCAGGATCTCCGGGTCGGTGAACTCGGGGCGCGCGTCGAAGTCGTCCTCGGCGTAGAGCCGGATGCAGATGCCGTCCGACGTGCGGCCGCAGCGGCCGGCGCGCTGGTTGGCGCTGGCCTGCGAGACCTTCTCGATCGGCAGCCGCTGCACCTTGAGCCGCCGCGAGTACCGCGAGATGCGGGCCGTGCCGGTGTCGATCACGTACTTGATGCCGGGAACCGTCAACGAGGTCTCGGCGACGTTGGTGGCCAGCACGATCCGGTTGCCGGGGTGCGGGGCGAACACGCGCTGCTGCTCCGCCGTGGTCAGCCGGGCGTAGAGCGGCAGGATCTCGGTGTTGCGGAAGCTCCTGCGCTCCAGGGCGTCCGCGGTGTCCCGGATCTCCCGCTCGCCGGGCAGGAAGACGAGGACGTCGCCGGGGCCCTCGCGCTGCAGCTCCGCGACGGCGTCGCCGATCGCGTCGATCTCCTCGCGGTCCGGGTCGGCGTCGGGGTCGTCCGGGTCGACGACCGGCCGGTACCGGATCTCCACCGGGTACGAGCGGCCGGAGACCTCGACGATCGGGGCCGGCTCGTCGGGCGTGCCGAAGTGCCGGGCGAACCGCTCCGGGTCGATCGTCGCCGAGGTGATGATCACCTTGAGGTCGGGACGCCGGGGGAGCAGCCGGGTGAGGTAGCCCAGGATGAAGTCGATGTTGAGGCTGCGCTCGTGGGCCTCGTCGATGATCAGCGTGTCGTACTGCAGCAGGTCCCGGTCGCCGGCGAGCTCGGCGAGCAGGATGCCGTCCGTCATCAGCTTGACCATCGTGCGGTCGCCGACCTGGTCGGCGAAGCGCACCTTCCAGCCGACGACGTCGCCCAGCTCGGTGCCGAGCTCCTCGGCGATGCGGGCGGCGACCGTGCGGGCGGCGAGCCGGCGCGGCTGGGTGTGACCGATCATCCCGGTGACGCCGCGCCCCAGCTCGAGACAGATCTTCGGCAGCTGGGTGGTCTTCCCGGAGCCCGTCTCGCCGGCGACGATCACGACCTGGTGGTCACGGATCGCGGCGGCGATGTCCTCGCGCCGGGCGCTGACCGGCAGGGCCGCCGGGTAGGCGATCCGGGGCAGCGCGGCGCGACGGCGCTCGAGGCGGTGCTCGGCGGCCGCGACGGCCGCAGCCACGGCCTGCTGGGCGGTGCCGTTCCCGGAGCGGCGGGCGCCGCGGAACCGGCGGGTCAGGCGGGTCTCGTCGTGCGGCCCCAGCTCGGCGATGCGGCGCTCGAGATCGGCGAGGACCTCCGCGGGCAACGACGGCGCCGGCGGCTCGGCCGGCTCGGCGGACGTGCTGGCGGGGCCGGGCGCGTTCCCCCGCCTCTCGGCGGGTGCGCTCCGGCCCCGGGACCCGCGCCGGCGGGGTGTGCGGCGGCGGGTCCGGTCGCCGCTCTCCGGGGCCGCAGCGCTGCCGTTCTGGGGCGCTGCCGCGGCCTGCGGGGCGGCGGGTCCGGTCGCGGTGGTGGGAGTCGGACCGGACGGGAGGGGAACGCCGGTGCGTGCGGAGGGATCGCCCGCGCGCGCAGCAGTGTTCCCGGTGGCTCGGATGGAGGTCATCGTTCGTCAAGTGTGCCTGTCGGGGGCGAGGACCGCGCCCGGCGGGCACGTGGTGCAACGGACCGCACGGGACGTCTGTTCCGGCGGGCGGTGTGGATCACAGTAGGGAGCCCGGGCGCGCCGCGCACGCGAGTTCCGGGTGGCGCGACCGCTGCGGCCACCCCGTGGGGGGCGGTTCGGGGCGGACGGCGGTCGCGCCGGTACACGGTGTCGGGCGGGTGCCCGGCCGGTCAGGCGGACCGGAGGGCCGGGGTGATCTCCTCGGCCACCGGCTCGTCCGCCGCCGGGTGCTCGACGAGCGCGATCACGCGACCGGCCAGGAACCGGGCGGTCCGGACGGCGGTGCCGCCGCGCGTGACCTCGCTGACCTCGACGGTCCCGCGGGTCTGCGCGATGTCGACGCGGCGCCCGGCGCGGGTCGCCTCGACCTCGTAGGTCCGGGTGGTGCCGCTGCCGGCGTCGACCACGATCTCGACGCGGTCGCCCTTCATGGGGTGCTCCTCGAGCGAAGTAGGGGTGGAGGATCCGGATCGGACGGCCGGTCGCCTCTCGGCGCGTGGCCGCTCGCAGCGGCGGATGAGTGAGACCCGGGGACACGGTGTCCGCCCGATCCGGACGCTCCTTCCAACCCACGCCGCGGGGAAGGTATTCCCCGGTCGACGTTGGGGTCCGAGCCGGACGCAGGTCGCCTCGCGGCGAGTGGCGCACCGCGGCTCCAGCCGTACGGTATTCCGCGGCGGCGGTTATCTGTTGCGGCCCGGGGACACTGCTCGCCCGGCTCGGACATCTCCTCCAACGGGCGGGGCGGGCGGATGATTCCCGGATCCCGGGGGTGTCGTGGGTCACGTTCGGGAGCCGGCCGCTCACGAGCCGTCGACCTGCACCGATCCAGGGCACGGAACGGCGTGGCGCGATCCGCGGGGCGGTCCGGTCGGCCCGCGGGACGACCTACAGGGCGTCGACGATCCCGTCGTTGTACGGCGTCCACGCCTGCACGGCCCAGTCCCCGAACTTGCGGTCCGTGAGCACCACGCACGCGGCCCCGGCCTCGGGATCGACCCACAGGAAGGTGCCGGACTGGCCGAAGTGCCCGAAGGTGCGCGGCGAGTTCCGCGTCCCGGTCCAGTGCGGGGTCTTGCCGTCGCGGATCTCGAAGCCCAGTCCCCAGTCGTTGGGCCGCTGGGAGCCGTAGCCGGGCAGCACCCCGTTCAGCCCGGGGAAGACCACCTCGGTGGCCTCGGCGAAGGTCGCCGGTGCGACGAGGGTGGGGGCCTGCAGCTCGGCGGCGAAACGGGCCATGTCCGAGCCGGTGGAGTAGGCGCCGGAGCCGGCGGGGCCGCGCAGCTCGGTCGCGTCGAGCCCGAGCGGGTCGAGGACGGCCTGGCGCAGGTACTCCGGGAACGCGATGCCGCTGGCCTTGGCGATCGCCTCGCCGAGCACGGTGTACCCGGCGTTCGAGTAGATGCGGCGGGTGCCCGGCCTGGCCTGCACGTCGTCCGAGTCGAAGGCGAGGCCGGAGGTGTGGGCGGCGAGATGCCGGACCGTCGAGCCCTCGGGGCCGGCCGGGTCGTCCCACTCGACCGCGCCCTCCTCGACCGCGATGAGCACGGCGTAGGCGGAGAGCAGCTTGGTCACCGAGGCGAGGCGGAACTCCCGGTCCGTGTCGCCCGCGGTCGCGCGGACCTCGCCGTCCGCGCCCACCACCGCGGCGGCGACGTGGTCGACGGGCCAGTCCAGGACGGCGCGCGTGGCGCGGGCGAGATCCACGGGTCGAGCGTAGTTGCCGCGGTCCCGATACTCGGCCCGCACGCCCCGCTCGGTGCCGAGGCTCGCCCCGCTCGGTGCCGAGGCTCGCTCCGCTCGGTGCCGATGTTCGCTCCGCTCGGTGCCGATGTTCGCTCCGCGAGCTGCGCTCAGGCGAAGTAGTGCGGCACGTCGACCGCCCCGCCCTGCGCCTCGAACTCGGCGTGCACCGCCTCGCGCAGCGCCGGGTCGGCGAGGTAGTCCAGGGCGGTCAGGGCGAGGCCGAGCGCGCCGTCGCGGACCCCGGCGTCGCCGCCCGGCCCGCCTGCGGCCTCGGCGAACTCCACGGTGTGCAGCGCGGCCGTGGGCCCGGAGATCGCGAGCATCGGGTGGATGGCGGGCATCCGGTAGCTCAGGTTCCCCAGGTCGGTCGAGCCGGTGAGGAACTCCGGCACGACGCCGGGGGCGAGCGACGTCCGGCCGCACTCGCGCTGGTTCACCGCCCATCGCCCCGCGAGCGCCCGGTTGTGCCGGATCGGCAGGTAGGCGGGCATCTCGTCCCAGGTGAGCTCGACACCGCAGCCGTGCATCAGCGCGGCCCCCTCGGCGATCGCGGTGAGCCGCGCGGCCAGGTCCCGCAGCGTGTCCGGCTCCATCGAGCGCACGTAGAACATCAGTGCCGCCCGGTCCGGGACCACGTTCGGTCGCGCCCCGCCGTCCGTGAACGTCCCGTGCACGCGGTCGGTCGGCGGCAGGTGCTGGCGCAGCGCCGCGACGCCCGTGTACGCGGCGACGGCGGCGTCGAGGGCGTTGCGGCCCATGAACGGTTGCGCCGCCGCGTGCGCCGCCACCCCGTGGAACACCATCTCGACCTGCCGGCGCCCGAGGAACGGGTGCATGGCGACGTCGTGGGAGAAGGGATGGAGCATCACCACGGCGTCGACGTCGTCGAAGAGCCCGGCGCGCGCCATCGTCTCCTTGCCGCCGCCCCCCTCCTCGGCGGGCGTGCCGAACAGGGTGACCCGGCCCGGCGCCCGGCCGGCGAGCGCGAGGTAGGCGCCGACGGCCGTCGTGCAGATGACGTTGTGGCCGCAGCCGTGGCCGAGCCCCGGCAGCGCGTCGTACTCGGCGAGGATCCCGATGTGAGCGCTGTGCGGGCCCTCGTCCCCGACGCCCGCCCGCAGCGCGGTGTCCAGCCCGCCCACCCCGACCTCCGGCTCGTGCCCGTGCCGTTTCAGCAGGTCGGCGACGGCGGCGACGGAGCGGTGCTCGTCGAACGAGGTCTCCGGGTGGGCGTGCAGGTCGCGGCTCAGCGCAACCAGCTCGTCGCCCAGCTCGGCCACGGCGTCGGCGACGGGTTCGCGCAGCTCGGTGGGGGCACCGGCGTGGTCGGAGTCCAGCGGTTCGGCGTCCGCGACCGCCCGCTCGGTCGCGGCCACCAGGGCGCGGAGGTAGCCGTCGTCGGGCCGGACGGGTTCGCTGCGCACCTGCCGCACCCTAGGCCAGGATGACCACGTGGCCGAGGTGCGCACCGGGACGTCGGGCTGGCGGTACCCGCCGTGGCGCGGCGTGTTCTACCCGAAGGGCCTCGCCCAGCGCCGCGAGCTGGAGTACCTGTCCCGCGCCGTGTCGTCGATCGAGATCAACGGCTCCTTCTACTCGCTGCAGCGCCCGGAGAGCTGGGTGAGCTGGCGGGAGGAGACGCCAGCGGACTTCCTGTTCGCGGTGAAGGGCCCGCGGTTCGTCACCCATCTCAAGCAGCTGCGCGAGGTCCGCACGCCGGTCGCGAACTTCTTCGCCTCCGGCGTGCTCGCGCTGGGGCCGAAGCTCGGGCCGGTCCTGTGGCAGCTGCCGCCGCGGATGCGGTTCGACCCCGACCGGATGCGCGCCTTCCTGGAGCTGCTGCCGCACGGCACCGCCGCCGCGGCCGACCTCGCGAAGGAGCACGACGAGCGCCTCGAGGGCCGCAACCTGCTGGAGACCGACGCCGACCGCCCGCTGCGGCACGCCGTGGAGGTCCGGCACGAGAGCTTCCGCGACCCGGCGTTCTACGACCTCCTGCGGGAGCACGGTGTCGGGCTCGTGGTCGCGGACACCGCGGGGAGATGGCCCTTCCTCACCGAGGTCACCGCCGACCTCGTCTACGTCCGGCTGCACGGCGACGAGGAGCTGTACGTCAGCGGGTACACCCCCGAGGCCCTCGACGTGTGGGCCGACCGGATCCGCGGCTGGCTGGCCGCGGGCCTGGACGTCGTCGTCTACTTCGACAACGACGTCAAGGTGCACGCCCCCTTCGACGCGATCTCCCTGGCCGACCGACTCCGTGAGTGACAGCTGCCCCTGAGAGCGGCAGTTCCCACTTACGACCCATGCCGACCCACGGCATCACGCCCAGCGCTTGTCGTCGATCCCGAGCGCGCGCATCTTGCGGTAGAGCGTGGAGCGGGCGATGCCCAGCCGCTCGGCGGCGGCCAGCTTGTTGCCGTGCGCGTCCGTGAGGGCCTCGAGGATCGCCTCCCGCTCGGTCCGCTTGAGCGTGGGCAGGGACCGTCCCGTCACGGCCCGGCGGTGCTCGGCCGGCAGGTGCGCGAGCGTGATGTCCCCGCCCATCGCCCGCAGCCGCGCCGCACCGAGGATGGCGGCGAGCTCGCGGACGTTGCCCCGCCACTCCAGCGCCATCAGCGCCTGCAACGCCTGGGCCTGCAGCCGCGGCGCCGGACCGTCGCCCTCCGCCAGCAGGACCGGTGCGACGTCCGCAATGTCCTCCGGGCGGTGCCGCAGCGGCGGCAGCTCGACCCGGGCCGGGAAGTGGTCGAGCAGTCGGCAGTCCGCGGACCCGTCCGCGGTGGCGACCACGCGCGCGGCCCGCGGCCCGTCGAGCAGCGCGGCGACCGTCGCGGCCAGCGGCTCCGGCGTGCGGTCGAGGTGCCGCAGCACCAGAGTCCCGGGCAGGCCGAGCCGGCGCCGCAGCTGGTCCGGCCACCCCGGGTCGACGATGGCGAGGGCGGCGTCGAGCACCGTGCGGTCCGGCCCGCCGATCCGCTCCGTCGCCCGCAGCTTGCCGACGCCCGCCTCCCCGGTGACCAGGACGTCCAGCCCGGAGCGGTCCGCCGCGGCAAGCTCGGCCAGCGCCCGCCCCCACGCCGCGCTGCGCCCGGGCAGGAGGCCTCCCTCGCGGGGCCGCGGCTCGGCCGGACGCCGGTGCGGCGAACCGTTCGCCGGGCGCCGCAGCTCCACCAGCACCCCCGCCGGCCCGCCCCGCACCTCGCCGACGGTCCGCGCCCGGCCGTGGAGCACGACGTCGCGGCTGAGCCGGACCTCCCCGGCGAACTCGCCGCGCCGGGTGATCGAGCCCGACGCCCAGTCCCACAACAGGGCGTGGTCGGCCGGGTCGAGCAGCGACGCGGCCGCGGTGTTGGTGATGATGAAGTCCTGGTTCAGCGTGACGACCGCCGCGGACGTCCGGCGGGAGACCTTGAGGAACTCCTCGAGCAGCATCCGCTCGCGTAGGGACGACTCGGCGTACATCCGGGACTCGATCTCCCGGGACGCCGACAGCAGCAGCGGGGTCATCAGGCCGTTGGTGTCGTCGTAGCGGCAGCAGACGTCGAGCACCCCGACGAGCCGGCGGTGTACGGGATGCCGCAGCGGCGTGCCGACGCAGGTGAAGCCCTGCAGGTTGTCCCGGTAGTGCTCGGCCCCGGCGATCATCACCGGCCCGGGGGACTCCAGGACGCTGCCGATCCCGTTCGTCCCGATGTGCTCCTCGCCGAAGTTGAACCCCGGCGCGCAGAGCACCCGGTCGAGGTGGCGGGAGAGGGTCTGGCCCTCGGCGCGGCGGTCGAGGATCCGGGCGTCGGCGTCCGCGAGGATCACGGCGGTGCCGCCGGTGAGCTGGTCGGCGAGCCAGTCGAGCACCGGGGTGGCGGCCGCGGTGAGCAGCCGGTTGGGGCCGAGGAGCGGCTCGTAGGGCACGGAGTCGGCGTCGGCCGCGACGCCGGAGAACCGGCTCCGCCGCCAGGACGAGGCGATCTCCGGACGCAGCCGCCCGTCCGGCCGCTCCCCGGACAGGAAGTCCTCCCGGGCGACCCGGACCGCGCGCTCGCGCTCGTCGACCGTCATGGCACCACCCCTTCGTCGCGGTAGCACCCCGAGTGAAACACGGTGATCCGAGTCTCAGTGTCCCGGAACGCGACACACCTGCCGACCGTTCGGGTGATGTCGCGAAGTCGGACACTCTCGTCCGGGACGGGCCCGCATGCTCCACGGCCATGGCGAGCGCGGAGTCCGCGGAGCTGCGGACGATCTACCAGAGCTGGAGCGACCGGATGGGTGCGGCGCCCGAGATGGACCTGCCGACCCTGCGGAACCTGTTCGAGGAGTGGCACCTGCCGACGGCGGAGCCGACCCGGGTCACCTACGAGGAGACGGTCGCCGGCGGCGTCCCCGCCCTGTGGTGCCTGCCGCTCGACGCGGCCGACGACCGGGTGATCCTCTACCTGCACGGCGGCGGGTTCGTCGTCGGCTCCACCGCGACGCACCGCAAGATCGCCGGGCACCTGGCGAAGGCCGCCGGGGTCCGGGCGCTGGTGCTGGACTACCGGCGGGCCCCGGAGCACCCGTACCCGGCCCAGCTCGAGGACGCGGTCGCCGCCTACCGGTGGCTGCTCGACCAGGGGATCGAGCCCGGGCACATCGCGACGGCCGGCGACTCGGCGGGCGGCAACCTGGCGATCTCGACCGTCCTCAAGCTCCGGGAGGACGGCGACCCGCTGCCCGCCGCGATCCTGCCGATGTCCCCGTGGCTGGACATGGAGCACGTCGGCAAGACCCTCGACTCCAACGCCGGCACGGACGTCCTGGTCAGCAAGGAGATCCTGCACGGGATGTCGGGGATGTTCCTCGGCGAGGGCGGCGACCGGCGCGACCCACTCGCCAACCCGCTGCACGCGGACCCGGCCGGCCTGCCGCCGCTCTACCTGTGCGCCGGCGGCCACGAGACCCTCCTGGACAACGCCGAGCAGTTCCACGAGCGGGCCCGGGCGGCCGGCGTGGACTCCACGCTCGAGGTCGTCCCGGAGATGCAGCACGTCTACCCGTTCTCCGCGGGCCGCGCGCCCGAGGCGGACGCCACGATCGCGGCGATGGCGGCCTGGCTCCGCCCGCGCCTGGGCCTCGAGGAGGGACCCCGATGAACGACGACCTGGACCTGGTGATCGTCGGCGCCGGCTTCGCCGGGCTGGCCATGCTGCACCGCGCCCGCGAGTCGGGGCTGCGCACCCGCGTGATCGAGGCCGGCAGCGGCGTCGGCGGGACGTGGTTCTGGAACCGCTACCCGGGCGCCCGGACGGACAGCGAGTGCTACTACTACCAGCTCTCCTTCAGCAAGGAGCTGGTCGAGGAGTGGACCTGGTCGGAGCGCTACCCCGGCCAGCCGGAGATGCTGCGCTACCTGGACTTCGTCGCGGACAAGTTCGACCTGCGCCGCGACATCACCTTCTCCACGCGGGTGACCGCGATGGAGTTCCGCGACGACGGGTGGGACGTCACCACGGACTCCGGCGAGCTGCTCCGGGCGAAGTGGGTGGTGACCGGCCTGGGCTTCCTCACCCACCCGCACGTCCCCGACTTCCCGGGTCTCGACTCCTTCGCCGGCGACCTGTACCTGACCTGCCGCTGGCCCGCGGAGGGCGTGGACCTCGCCGGCAAGCGCGTCGGGATCATCGGCACCGGGGCGACCGGGGTCCAGGCGATCCCGATCATCGCGGAGCAGGCGGCGGAGCTGACGGTCTTCCAGCGCACACCGAACTACGTCGTCCCGGCGCAGAACCGGCCGCTGGAGCCGGACGAGATCGCCGACCTCAAGGCCCGGCACTACGAGATCCTCGCCAAGGCGCGCGGCCACTCGTTCGCCATGCCCTTCGACCCGGGACACGGCCCGGCGATGGAGTTCGACGAGGAGGAGCGCCGCCGGATCTTCGAGGACGGCTGGGCCCGCGGGGGCTTCCGGTTCCTGTTCGAGACCTTCGACGACCTGATCCTCGACCCCGACGCCAACGAGGCCGCCGCGGAGTTCATCCGGTCGAAGATCCGGGAGACCGTGCACGATCCGGAGGTCGCGGAGCTGCTCTCGCCGCGCGGGTACCCGTACTCGGGCAAGCGGCCGCCGGCCGGGCACGACTACTACGAGGCCTACAACCGGGACAACGTCACGCTCGTCGACGTCTCGGCCAAGGGCGCGCCGATCCGGGAGATCACCCCCGCCGGGGTCCGGACCGCGGACGCCGACCACGAGTTCGACGTCCTGATCCTCGCCACCGGGTTCGACGCCGTGACCGGTGCGCACACCGCGATCGACGTCCGCGGCCGCGACGGCCTGACGCTCAAGGAGAAGTGGCTGGACGCGCCGAAGACCTACCTCGGGCTGACGGTCGCAGGCTTCCCGAACCTGTTCATGATCTCGGGCCCGATGAGCCCGTTCGCGAACCTGCCGGTCTGCATCGAGAAGAACGTCGAGTGGATCGGGAACGCGCTCGACCACGCCCGCGCCGAGGGCGTCCGGACGGTCGAGGCGACCGAGGAGGCGGAGGCCGACTGGGGCCGGCGGGTGCAGGAGGCCGTCGAGCCCACGCTCCTGACGCTCGGCGAGGGCGTGCACTCGTGGTTCACCGGGGCGAACATCCCGGGCAAGGCCCACGTGGTGAACGTCTGGTTCGGCGGCGCGAACAACTACTTCGCCGCCTGCGACGAGGTGGCCGAGCGGGGCTACGAGGGCCTGCGCCTCACCCGCTGACCCGCCTACCCGCCGACCCGTGAGCGCCGAGTGCCCCTGGAGGGGCACTCGGCACTCACCACCCCCGCTGACCTGCGGGTGTGCGCACGCAGCATCCGACGGCCCAGCAGGACCCCGCCGCCGGCCACCAGCATCGCGGCGGCGGCCACGAGCCAGGCCGCGGTGAACGAGACGTGCGCGGCCAGGAACCCGAACCCGACGGGCCCGAGGAACCCGCCGGCGTACACGCCCACCTGCACGATCGCCGTCGCCGCCGCAGGGGCCGACGGGTTGAGCCGCACCACCGCGAACTGCAGGAGCCCGGGCCACGACCAGCCGAGCCCGAAGCCCAGCACGGTGCCGACGACCAGCGCCACCGGGCCCGGCGCGGCGAGCAGCAGCAGCCCGCCCGCGCCCAGCAGCAGGCTCCCGGCGACGACGGCGACGTGCCCGCCCGTCCGGCGGTCGGCGAGCCAGCCGTGGAGCATCCGCATGAGCAGACCGACGACGCTGCCCAGCGTCAGGACCAGCCCGGCGAGCCCGGGGTCCACCCCGCGGTCCACCGCCGAGGCCACGAGGAAGATGCCCAGCCCCGTCGCCGCGGCCGCGCCCAGCCCGGCGGCCGCCCCGATCACCGACAGCGCCGCCGTCGCCCGGTCCTCCGGGACCGTCCGGTCCTTCCCGGCCGGGCCGGACCCGCGTGGGGCGGCCGCGAGCGAGGCGAGTGCCAGCGCCGCGCCCATCACGTAGGCCCACCGCCAGCCGACGGTCAGCGCGACGGCGGGGACCGCCAGCCCGGCCAGCAGCGTCGCGAGCGGCACGGAGGCCTGCTTGACCCCGAAGGACAGGCCCATCCGCGCCGCCGGCATCGCGCGCGCCAGGGTGAGGTTGGACGACAGCTGACCCATGACGTTGCACCACGCGCCGCACAGCAGGATCGCGACGAGCGAGGCGTAGTTCCGGGCCAGCCCGGCCGCGAGCACCATGAACGCCGCCGCCCCGAGCACGGCGATCCGGCTCGTCCGGCCGGAGCCGAGACGCTCGACGACCTTCCCCACGGGCAGCGACACCAGCGCCGAGACGCCGAAGTACAACGCCACGACCAGGCCGAGGCCCGCCGGGTCGAAGCCCAGCTCGGCGGAGATCTGCACCGCCAGCGCGCCGGTCAGGAAGATCGGCAGCACGGTGGAGGTGGTGATGGCGACCGCGCCGGCCCCCACGCGGAAGGCGGTCTGTTCGCGGCTCACGCTGAGCAACGCTAACGGACTTCCCCCCGGATTCTCGCCCGCACGTGACGAATCCCAGGGCGCCCGAGGTCGTGAGTGCCCCTCTAGCGACAGTCGGCACTCACGGGGTGGTGCGGGCGCGGAGCTCGAACTTCTGGATCTTGCCGGTGGAGGTCTTGGGCAGCTCGTCGACGATCTCGACCTCCCGCGGGGCCTTGTAGCGGGCGATCCTCGACTTCACGTGCTCGATCAGCTCCTCGGGCGTCGCCTCGCCGCCGGGCGCGAGCACGACGAACGCCTTGGGCCGCTCGCCCCACTGCTCGTCCGGCACGCCGATCACCGCGGCCTCGAGCACCGCCGGGTGCGAGACGACGGCCTGCTCGACCTCGACGGTGGAGATGTTCTCGCCGCCGGAGATCACGATGTCCTTGGCGCGGTCCCGCAGCTCCACGTAGCCGTCCGGGTGCATCACGCCGAGATCGCCGGAGTGGAACCAGCCGCCCTCGAACGCCTTCTCGGTGCCCGCCGGGTCCTCGTAGTAGCCGGTCATCACGTTGTTGCCGCGCATGACGATCTCGCCCATCGTCTGCCCGTCCCGCGGCACGTCGCGCATGTCCTTGTCCACCACGCGCACCCGGTCCGTCTGCAGCATCCCGACGCCCTGCCGCGCCTGCAGCCGGGCGCGCTCCTCGGCGTCGAGGTCGTCCCATGCGCGCTGGTACTGGTTCACCGAGTACGGCCCGTAGGTCTCGGTGAGCCCGTAGACGTGCACGATCCGGAAGCCCATCCGCTCCATCTGGAGGATCGTGGTCGGGCTCGGCGGGGCGCCCGCGGTCGTGACGACGAGCTGGTAGTCCAGCTTCGTCGCCTGCTCCGCGCGCATGATCGTGGTGACGACGGTGGGTGCGCCGTTCAGGTGCGTGACCCGGTGCTCCGTGATCAGCTCCCAGATCCGATCGCCGCGGACCTCGCGCAGGCAGACGTGCGTGCCGCCGATGCCGGTGAGCGCCCAGGGCGTGCACCAGCCGTTGCAGTGGAACATCGGGAGCGTCCAGAGGTAGACGCTGTCCGGCGTGTGCGCGGAGTGCACGATCTCGCCGAAGGAGTTCAGGTACGCCCCGCGGTGCGAGTACTGCACACCCTTGGGCTTGCCCGTGGTGCCCGAGGTGTAGTTGATCGAGATCGTCGTGTCCTCGTCGGCCACCTCCCACGGCAGCGGCTCGTCCGAGCCACGGGCCAGCAGGTCGTCGTAGCGCACGCCGGAGCCGATGCCGTCGCCCGGGTTCGCCGGGTCGACCACCGTGATGATCTCCTCGACGGTCTTCAGCTCCCGGACGACCGGCTCCACCTGCGGATACAGCGCCGCGTCGACCACGAGCAGCTTCGAGCCCGAGTGGTCGAGGATGTAGCGGATCTCCTCGGTGGACAGCCGGGTGTTGATCGCGACCAGGATCGCCCCGGCGAGCGGCACGGCGAAGTGCGCGACCAGCATCTCGGGCAGGTTGGGCAGCAGGTACGCCACCCGGTCACCGCGCTCGATGCCGCTGCCGCGCAGGCCGTGGGCCACGCGGGTCGTCTCCGCGGCGAACTCCGCGTAGGTCCAGGTGCGGTCGTCGTGGACGATCGCGGTCTTGTCCGGGTACACCTCGGCCGAGCGGCCCAGGAAGCTCAGCGGCGTCAGCGGCGTGGTCCAGACCGTGTCCATCCGCCGATCCTCGCCGCTGGCCCCGGGGCCCGGCAACTATCCCTCGAGGGTGATCGCGGCCTTCGGGCAGGCCCGGACGGCCTCCTCGACCTTGCCGCGCAGCTCCTCCGGCGGGTTCTCGTCCAGGATGTAGAGGAAGTCGTCCTCCCGTACCTCGAACACCTCCGGCGCGGCGGCCATGCACAGCGCGTTGCTCTCACAGAGGTCGAAGTCCACGTGAACCTTCATGGGGACAATGGTGGACCCGTCGGGCCCATGGTGGGTGACTCAGGACACCCTTCCCTGGAGCCGCCGCCCGGCAGCCGGGGCGCGGCGGCGCGGGTGCCCGGGCAGGGTGTCCGGTCGGCCTCCGCGCGGGCGGCGGCCGCGGCCCGGACGGCGCCGGCGAGGGCCAGCGGAGCGGGCGCCGGCGGGGTGGTGACGGGCGTGCGCGGCAGCGGTGTGGACTGGTGCAGGGCGTCGGGCACGGCCTCGCGGAACGCCGCGGCGGACATCTCGGCGGTCGGCGCGGCGACCGGCGGCCCGGTGTCCACGACGAGCGCGGCGCCGGTCAGGCCGCCGACGGCGGCCACGGCCAGGCTCGCCGCCAGCACCGCGGGGAGCCGCGGGCGGAGCGGGTGACGCATCGGAGGCGGGGTCCTCTCCGGTGGGGTGCGACGGCCGAGGGGGGAGCGTGCCGTCGCTCCCTCATCGCAGCTCCCGGATCGGGGCGTTACACGTTCGGGTGAACCGGGGGCGTGTGCCGCCGGACGGGGCACCGGCCCTGCGCCGCATGATCCGCGCCCGGGCAGCGGGACGTTCCGCTGCCCGAGCGTGGATCAACGGCTGCGATCGCGGTCAGGCGGTGCCGGTCAGGCGGGCGTAGACGACGACGTTGTCCGCGTAGGAGCGGGTGGTGCCGTCGAAGGCGCCGCCGCAGGTGATGAGCCGCAGCTCGGCGCCCGGGGTGTCGCCGTAGACCTCCTCGGTCGGGAAGCCCGACTTCGGGTACTGCGCCACCCGGTAGGCGGTGAACAGCGCCGTGCTGCCGTCGGCGCGGGCCACCCGGATCTCGTCGCCGACCGCCACCGCGGACAGCCGGTGGAAGGTCCCGGGCACGCCGGCGTAGTCGACGTGCGCCGCCAGGACGGCGGGTCCGGTCGCCCCGGGCGTGGGCCCGAGGCCGAACCAGCCGACGGTCGGCGCGTCGCCGGGGACCTCGAGGGCGCCGTCGGCGGTCAGGCCCAGCTTCAGCAGCGGGCCGGACGCGACCCCGATCGACGGGACCTCGAGCCGGGCGGGCGCCGACGGGGCCAGGGGCGCCGCCGGGGCGGCGGCCTGCGCCGTGGTCTGCGCAGCCGCGCCCGACGCCGTGGTGCCCGACGTCCCGGGCTGGGGCGTGCTGCAGCCGGTGAGGGCCGCGAGGAGCGCGGCCGCGGCCAGCAGGCGGAGCCGGCCGCCGCGCGACGAGATCCGGGTGCTGCTCATCGGAGGCCGGCCCCGCCCGTCGCGACGCCGCCGACGGGGTACACCGCGACCTGGCGGCCCTCGGTGCGGAAGTGGTCCTCGCAGGCGATGCCGTCGGAGTCGGCGTCGAGCCGCTCCGGGTCCGAGAGGTCGGCCAGCAGCACGGCCTGGGCCTCGGCCTGGGTGGCGAAGTCGGCGCAGTCACGGTCGCCGGTCACGACGACGACGGCCTCCTCGACCGTGGTCGGGTCGCCGCCGGTGGTGGCGTCGTCGCCGCCGTTCCACCCTGCGCCGTGGTCGTCGCGCCCGGACCACCCGTCGTCGTGGCGGTCGCCGCGGTCGTCCCGGTCGTCCTTGCCGTCGTGGTCGTCCTTGCCGCCGTGGTCGTCGCGCCCGCCACCGTTCCCGCGGTCGTCGTCGTGCGACGGGGGCGTGGTCGGCTTCGGGGTGGGCTTCGGGGTGGTCGGCTTCGGCGTCGTGGTCGGGGTCGACCCGGGAGCGCCCTGGAGCGTCTCGCAGGCGATCCCGTCGCCGTCCTCGTCAAGGGCGTGCGGGTCGCCGGAGCCGGCGCTCAGGAAGAAGTTCTGCGCCTCACGCCAGGAGCCGAAGTCGGAGCAGTCCTTGTCGTTCGCCGTGGGCTGGGCGAGCGCGGGCGCGGTGGCACCGAACAGCAGCGCGGCCGACACGGAGGCGACGAGCGCGGCGGTACGGATGAGGGGGCGTGCGGGGGCACGAGTGGGCATCGATGTCCTCTCGACGTGATCTCGGCCGTCGGGTCTTGTCGGCGGCCGACCCACCTATCGCGAGGATTACCTCCGTATTACCCCGTCTCATCCATCTTTGGTATGCGCGCCTGTTACTCCTTGCGGAGCACCGGCCTGAGCTGATCGAGGACGTCGGCGCTCTCGATGGTGGAGGGCACCGGCTCGTCGAGGCCGTCGGCGATGCCGCGCATGGTCTTGCGCAGGATCTTCCCGGAGCGGGTCTTGGGCAGCGCCGGGACGATCGCGACCTCCTTGAGGCTGGCGACCGCGCCGACCTGGTCGCGCACCATCTGGACCAGCTCGGCGCGCAGCTTGTCCTCGTAGCCCTCGGCGGAGGCCCCTTCTCGATCCATGACACCGGCCTTGAGCACCACGAACCCGCGCGGGATCTGGCCCTTCATCTGGTCGGCGACGCCGATCACCGCGCACTCGGCCACGTCGGGGTGGCTGGCGAGGACCTCTTCCATCCCGCCGGTGGACAGCCGGTGCCCGGCGACGTTGATGACGTCGTCGGTGCGGCCCATCACGAACACGTAGCCGTCGGAGTCGATCCGGCCGCCGTCGCCGGTGAGGTAG
>NZ_BAABIC010000039.1:0-43054 GCF_039542425.1 Pseudonocardia yuanmonensis | reverse complement strand
GCCCGGCCAGGCCGCGCCCGGCCAGGCCGCGCCCGGCCAGGCCGCGCCCGGCCAGGCCGCGCCCGGCCCCGCTGCTCCTGGCCCCGCTGCTCCTGGCCCCGCTGCTCCGGCTCCGGACCCGTCGAGCCCCGCCGAGCCCACCCCCGGCGACACCGGGACCGGCACCGGCGGTGACACGGGGACCGGCACCGGGACCGGGACCGGGACCGGGACCGGAACGGGCAGCGGCACCGGCGACACGGGTGGCGGCACCGGCGCGGGCTCGGGCAGCGGGACGGGGACCGGCGCGGGAACGGGCACCGGCAGCACGCCCCCCGCGACCGACGGCGCCCCGACCAGCAGCGCCGCCCCCGCCCCGCCGACCAGCGCCGCCCCGGTCGGTACGACCGCCTGAGGTGCCGTCGGTCGCCGGCATCGGGCTCCACGCCGTGCCGGGGCGGTGTCGTCCGGGTGGCCGGCAGTCGTCCTGCGCTGACCGTCACCCGATCCGGGTCTCGGTTGCGTCTCGGCTCCCGTACTCGGCGTGACGTCCTCGCGCCCGCGACCGATAGTCGTGTGCGGCGTCGCGGACGAGGCGCACGGGACGAGCACGAGGAGGGAGCCGTAGTGGGTCGGCTGGCAGGGTTGGTGATCGGTCTCGAGGCCGCGGCGGTCGTCGTCGCGTATCTCGCCTTCGGGTGGCCGGTGCTGCTGATCGGGATCCCCGCGCTCGTCGGAACCGCGTTCGTCCTGCTGTTCGTGCACCTGTCCGAGAAGCCCCGGGCGCGTCTGCAGGAGGTCCGTGCCGCCCGTTACGAGGAGGCCCCGGTCCCCGGCGGGCTGATGAGCGGCTTCTTCGAGGTCCCGGCCCCGCGCGGGGTCGTCGAGGTGGACCACACCCGGGCGTGAGCTGCCGGCCGTCCGCCGCCGTGCCACGGTGGTGAGGTGGCCCGAGGCGTTCATCCGTGCTGACCGGCCTGCTGTTCGCGTTCTGCGCGACCGTCCTGAACAGCGGGGCGGGGCTCTTGCAGTCGGCGGCGGCACAGCAGAGCACCTCCCGCACCCACCTGGCCCTGCGCCCGCTGTACGTGTTCGGCCTGGTGGTCGACGGGCTCGGCTGGATCTGCACGGTGGTGGCGCTGCGGCACCTGCCGGTCTTCGCGGTGCAGGCCGCGCTCGGCCTGTCCATCGCCCTGACGGCCGTCGCGACGTGGGGGATCTACGGCGTCCGGCTGCGGGTGGTGGACCGGTTGGGCGTCGGGGCCTGCGTCCTGGGGCTCGGCGTGGTTGCGGGCTCCGCGGGCGGTGAGGCGCCCGCGGACTTCTCCGGCACCGCGATCGTCGTGCTGGTCTCGGCGGTCGCGGCGCTGGCCGTCGCGGCGATCGGGGTCTGGCGGCTGACCGCCGCGTGGCCCCTCGCGTTGATCGCGGGGCTGGGCTTCGGCGGCACCTCGCTCGCCGTCCGGGCGGTGCACGTCCAGCCGGACTCCGGCTTCGACGTCGGCCAGCTCGCCGGGCAGCCCGCGACCTACCTGATCGGGCTCTTCTGGGTCGTCGGGATCACCACCTACTCGCGCGCGCTGACGATCGGCAGCCTCTCGGGGGTCACGGCGGTGTTCTCGGTGACCGAGGTGATCGTGCCCGGCCTCGTGGGCATCGTGCTGCTCGGCGACCCGATCCGGCACGGGTGGCTGATCCCGTTCGCGGCGGGCCTCGTGGTGGCGGTCGCCGGCGTGGTGGCCCTCGCGAATGCGCCGGTCCAGACGACAGGGCATCGTCGGCGCCGGCACGTCCGCTGAGCGAGAGGAGCACCGATGCCGACCTTCACCCGTGACGGCGCCACGCTGCACTACGAGGAGCACGGCTCCGGCTTCCCCGTGCTCCTGCTGGCCCCCGGCGGGCTGCGGTCGACGATCGACGCCTGGCAGCGCGCCCCGTGGAACCCGGTCGACGAGCTCGCGCCGCTCTACCGGGTCATCGCGATGGACCAGCGCAACGCCGGCGGGGGCTCCTCGGCCCCGGTCTCCGGCTCGGACGGCTGGGACACCTACACCGCCGACCAGCTCGCCGTGCTCGACCACGCCGGCGTCGAGCGGGCACACGTCATGGGCATGTGCATCGGCGGCGCGTTCATCGCGAACCTGCTCCGCACGGCGCCGGACCGGATCGCGGCCGCCGTCGCGCTGCAGCCGATCGGCCTGGCCGGCAACCGCGGGCGGTTCCACGAGATGGTCGAGGGCTGGGGCCGGGAGCGCGAGGTGCCCGAGGAGGACCTCGCCGGGTTCCGGGACAACCTCTACGGCGGCGACGACGTGCTGTGGAGCGTCTCCGACGCGGACGTCGAGCGCTTCGCGAACCCGATCCTCGTGCTCATGGGCGACGACGAGTTCCACCCGCAGGCCGCCTCGCGGACCCTGGCCCGGCTCGCGCCCAACGCGTCGTTGCTCGAGACCTGGAAGGACCCGGACAGCATCCCGATGGCGCAGAAGGCAGTCGCCGAGTTCCTGGCCGCGCACACCCCGGCCTGAGGCCCGTCCCCTCCACGACGCGCGGCCCGCCGCCGGTCAGGCGCGGTAGGTCTGGACCAGGACGTCCCCGTAGCGCGTGACGTCGGCCAGGTGCAGGGAGACCTTGCCCCGGTCCTCCGGCCAGAACCGCAGGCCGCCGCCGATCACGACCGGGAACACCTGCAGCCGCAGCTCGTCGACCAGCCCGGCGGCGAGCAGGGTGCGCACGAGCGTGGCGCTGCCGTTGACCAGCAGCGGTCCGCCGTCCCCCTTCCTGAGCCCGCCGACCGCGTCGACGACGTCGCCCACCAGGGGGCGCGCGTTCCAGGTCAGCTCCTCGGGGCGCGAGGTGGCGACGTACTTGGGCAGCTCCGTCATCCGCTCGGCGAAGTCGCCCTCACGCTGCGGCCAGGCGCCGACGAAGCTCTCGTAGGTCGTCCTGCCGAGCAGGAGCGCGCCCGCCTCGACGACCTCCCGGTACTTGAACTCGAAGAACTCGGGCGTGGCGTACCCGGGGACCCAGTTCGTGTGCGGGTGCGTCGGCTCGCCGCCGGGTGCCTCCATCACGCCGTCGAGCGTCACGAACTCGGAGACCACGATCTCGCGCATGGGTGCCGTCCTCCCGTGTGTCGATGTCCCTCCTCCGACCGCCCGGCGCAGGGGAACTCATCGGCCGCGCGCCGCGCCTACCGTGGTGGCATGACCAGCTGGGTTCCCGACGCCTGCACGCTGCCGACCGCCGAACGACCGCTGCGGGTGGCGGAGTTCGACGAGCTCCTGTCCGCCGGCGTCACCGGCTCGGTCCGCGTCGACGCCCGCCACCTGCGGCTCATGCTGCGGCCGGACCGCGTCGCCGACGCCGCGGACCTGGCCGCGCGGGAGAGCTCCTGCTGCTCCTTCTTCGACTTCCGGCTCGACGGGACCGTGCTCGACGTCCGGGTCCCCGACTCGTACGTCGGCGTGCTGGACGGGCTGGCCGCGCGCCTGCCCTGAGCCGTCACGTCCCGCCCAGCTCCAGGAAGTCGTGCAGGCGCGCGGCGCCGCGGAGCATCGCCCGCGCCCGGGCGTCGTGGGCCGCCCGCCGCTCGGCCACGGCGGCCCGCAGCGCCTCGGGGCCGCCGGTGCGGTGCAGCCCGTCGAGCACCGGACGGATCCGCGCGAACGGGTAGTGGCCCTGCCGGAGCAGCCGGACGATCTGTGCGTCGCGGATGTCGGCCGCCCCGTACCGGCGAGCGCGCCCGACCCGCTCGCGGTGCGGCGCGAGCAGCCCCGCGGCCTCCCACACCCGCAGCGCCGACGGCCGCACCCCCAGCCGCCGGGCGAGCTCGCCGACCGAGAGGGGCGGCCCCGGCGGCGCCTGCGGTTCCGCGCCGGCGAGCGCCTCCAGCGCGGCGGCGGCCTCGTCCGTCGCCAGCCGCTGACCGTGCAGGCCCGCATGGCTCTCGTCGAGCAGCCGGAAGGCCCGGGCGGTGTCGCCGGCGTGCACCGCGAGCATCACGGCCGTCGCGGTCGGGGAGCCGTGGCCCGCGGCCAGCGCCCGGTAGGCGAGCAGCGCCCGGAGGTGGGCCTCGTCGTAGGTCCGGTAGCCCGACGCGGTGCGCGGGACCGGGGGCAGCACCCCGGCGGCCTCGTGGTTGCGGACCTGCTGCGTCGAGATGCCCGCGGCTCGCGCGAGGTCCACGGGGCGCAGGCGCCGCCCCGCCGGGGCCCCGCAGGCGATGCCGTCGTGCTGCTGCCTCACAGGGTGCGGAAGTACCGCACCGAGGGCAGCGGTGTGTAGCCGCAGTCCTCGTACAGGGCCCGGGCCGGCGCGTGCCCCGGGTCGCCGCCGGTCTCGACCATCGCGACCGTGCTGCCCCGCGCGCGCAGTCGCGTCGTCGCGTGCTCGGTGAGGGCCCTGCCGACGCCGTGCCGCTGCAGCTCGGGATCGACGGCGACCATGTGGATCTCCCCGGTCGTCTCGTCGAGCGAGTGCAGGGCGACGAACCCGGCGACCCGGCCGTCGACCTCGGCCACCCAGGCCTCCAGCTCGGTGCAGGCCCGGGCGACGGCCTCGGCCTGGGCGCGCCGCCAGTCCGGGTAGAAGGCCTCGTACACCCCCGACCCGGCCAGCACCCGCCGCATCGACGCGAACACGGGTTCCCATGCCCGCAGCGACAGCGCGACCACGGCGTCGCGGTCCTCGGCGGTGTAGGGGCGCAGGTGGGCCATCAGGCCATCGTGCCCGCCGGCACGCCGGTCACGCAGCCACCGGATCGACCACCGGCAGGGTGAGCCAGCGGCGGCGGTCGAGCAGCCGGTCGATGTCGGCGCGGCAGGTCTCGACGGCGGCGGAGGTCCGGCCGCCGTCGCGGGCGATGCGGCGGCGCAGCCGGTCGAGGTGCCGGTCGAGGCTGGCGAGGTCGGGGCAGTCGAAACGATCGGTCGCGCCCTGGACGGTCCGCGACGGGTCGAGGTACCGGGCGGGGGTGAAGCGGGCGGGAGTGGACACGGTGCCCTCCGGGGTCGGTGCTGGACGCGACGAGGGTCGCGGACCGGCGGGACCGCCCGCGTCGGCGAGCGCTGCCCACCCCCGGCGGGGGCACTGCCCAGACGACAGCGGCGGCGGTGCCCAGGGGGCGCGCGGCGCCACCGGAGCCCGGTGACGACGAAGGCCCAGCTCCGGTGTGGACACCGACTGAGCTGGGCCTTCGTCATGAGAGCGGATGACGGGAATCGAACCCGCGTATTCAGCTTGGGAAGCTGATGTTCTACCATTGAACTACATCCGCAGTGCGTGAGAGCGACTCTAGCATCCCGCTCGCGGCCTCGATCCACCCTCCCGGCTGTGGCGTCCGTCAGGTCGCCTAGGGTTTGCCTTCGCCGACCAGAGGAGGGCTCCCCGGTGCTGCTGTCCGACCGCGACCTGCGCAAGGAGCTCGAGTCCGGGCGCCTCGGGCTGGACCCGTGGGACGAGGCGATGCTGCAGCCGTCGAGCATCGACGTGCGGCTGGACCGCTTCTTCCGGGTCTTCCAGAACTCCCGCTACACGCACATCGACCCGTCGATCCAGCAGGACGAGCTGACCACGCCGGTCGAGACGCCGGAGGGGGACAGCTTCGTGCTGCACCCCGGGGAGTTCGTCCTGGGGTCGACGTTCGAGCAGGTCGCCCTGCCGGACGACCTGGCCGGGCGGCTCGAGGGCAAGTCGAGCCTCGGCCGGCTGGGCCTGCTCACCCACTCCACGGCCGGGTTCATCGACCCCGGCTTCACCGGCCACATCACGCTCGAGCTGTCGAACGTCGCGAACCTGCCGATCACGCTCTGGCCGGGCATGAAGATCGGCCAGCTGTGCCTGTTCCGGCTGTCCAGCCCGGCGGAGCGGCCCTACGGCAGCGAGGGCGTCGGCTCCCGCTACCAGGGGCAGCGGGGCCCGACGCCCTCGCGCGCGTGGAAGAACTTCCACCGCGCCGACACCCGGCGCTGACCTCAGGCCACGGCCACCCGCGCGTCCCAGCGGAAGTTCCGCGTGGCCAGCCAGCCGAAGAGCACCGGCCACACGACCAGCGAGACCAGAACGTACGGCGACCAGGGCGCCCCGTAGGCGATCCGGCTCAGCGCACCGAGCGCGCCGCCGGGCAGCAGGGCCAGCGCGTCGAGCCAGCCGCCCGCGGGCAGCACCGCGATGATCACGGCGGCGGCGACCATCACGAAGAACAGCGGCAGGGTGGTGATCTGCGCGCGCTCGGCCGTCGGCGTCACGATCGAGGTCGCGAGCGCCGCCGTCGAGACCAGCGCGAGCCCGCCCACCACGGCGAGCGGCAGCGCGAGCGGCGCGGTGGGCACGGGAAGGCCGGCGACGACGTCGAACAGCCCGAACAGCACCAGCTGCCCCAGGGCGAGCACGGCCGCGGGCCCGACGGTCCCGACGAGCAGCCCGGTGTCGGAGATCCCGCTGGTCCGGAACCGCTTGAGCACGCGGGACTGTCGGCGCGCGACCAGCGTCTGCGTCCCGCCGACGTACACGCCCATGCCGAGCGCGAAGATCAGCTGCATCGCGACGACGTAGGCCGGCGACCCGATCTGGCTGAAGGTCAGGAACACGCCGAGGCCGAGCGGGACGACCAGGACGGACGTCAGCGTCGTCCGGTTGCGCAGGATCAGCCTCAGCTCGGACGAGACCAGCGCGGTGATGCGGTCCATCACGCCTCCTTCCGGTGCGACGCCGTACGCGACGCGGCGTCCTCGACCGTGCCGTCCGTCTCCGAGTCCGAACGGATCGAGTGGTAGATGTCGGCGAGCGACGCCGGCGCGGCCCGCAGGTCGGACAGCCGCACCCCGCGGTCGGCCGCCCAGGTCAGGAACGCGGTGAGGTCGCGCTGCAGGTCCGTGGTGGCCAGCCGGACCGTCCGGCCCTCCAGCTCCACACCGTCCGGCGGGGTGACGCCCTCGGGCAGCGTCGCCGAGAACCCGGCGGGCCGGCTCGCGAGGATCTGCTCGAGCGTGCCGGACACCGCCAGCCGCCCCTCGTGCATGATCGCGACGCGATCGGCCAGCGCCTCGGCCTCCTCCAGGTAGTGCGTGGTGAGGACGACCGTGCGGCCGGCCTCCTGCAGCTCCTGGATCGCGTCCCACGTGCGGCGCCGGGACCCCGGGTCCAGCCCGGTGGTCGGCTCGTCGAGGACGACCAGCTCGGGCGAGCCCCACACCGCCGTCGCCAGGTCGAGACGCCGCTTCTCCCCGCCGGACAGGGCCCCCACCCGGACGTCCCGGCGGTGCACGAGGTCGAAGCGCTCGAGCAGCCGGTCGGGCCGGTCGGGCCGGACCGCCAGCCTCCCCCACAGCTCGAGCGTCTCCCGGACCGTCAGCTCCTCGACGAACCCGCCCTCCTGCAGCTGGATCCCCATCCGGGCGCGCAGCCGGTCCCGCTCGCCGCCCGGGTCGAGGCCGAGCACCGACACCTCGCCCCCGCTGCGCCGCTGGAACCCCTCCAGCACCTCGAGCGTGGTCGTCTTGCCCGCGCCGTTGGTGCCCAGCAGCGCGAACACCTCGCCGCGCAGGACCTCGAGGTCGACCCCCCGGACGGCCTCGAACGCCCCGTACCGCACGCGCAGCCCCCGCACCCGGATCGCCGTGTCGCGTCCCCCCGTGCCGGTCACCGCCGGCTCGCTCACCGTCTCCGTCATGACCACCACGGTGCCCGGCCGCCGCACCCCCGCGGTAGGACCGCGCATCACCGGTCCCGCTGACACCCCGCACCGGCGGCCATGACAGCTGTCATGCCTCCCGCCGCAGGCCGGAACCGGGGCCCGTCGCTCGGATACGGTCGTCCTGTGACGACCGACCGCCCGCCGACACCCGGGCCGAAGGGGCTCGGCGCCGCTCCGACCGGGCGGTGCGCCGCGGGGTCGACGGGGCGGTTCGCCGCAGGGCCGACCGGGTGGCTCGCCGCAGCATCGACCGGCCGGTTCGCCGCCGCGCCGACGGGGCGGTTCGCTGCCGCGCCGACGGGACGGCTCGCCGCCGAGGAGCGGCAGGTCCGGGCCGCCCGCCGGTTCAGCCGGATCGGGCTGGTCATGACCGTCGGCTGGCTGCTGCTCGTGCCGGCGTTCGTCGTGTGGACCGGGCTGCCCGACCCGGCCTGGCTGGCGGCGCTCGTGCCGCTGTACCTGGCGTCGATCGTCCTGCACCTGATCCGGATCCGGCAGTACGTGCGGTCGCTCGGCACCCCGGCCCGGCCCGTGTTCGTGGTCGCCGCCTGTGTGCTGGGCCTGGCGATCACGCTGGTCGGGGTCGCGTCGTCCTGGGCCGGGTGGACGTGGGCGCTGGTCGCCGGGATCCTGCTGGGCGACGTCGTCGCGGGTCGGCGCGCGCGGGTCATCGCCCTGTGGGTGGTGGCGTCCGCTGTGCTGGTGCTCGGGCTGACGTACGCCGTCGGCCGCGTCACCCAGGCCGATCTCCCGGTCTCCCCGTGGTACGCGGCCGGGATTGCCGGGTTCTACGTGGCGAGCATGTGGTGCCTGGACGTCGAGCGGCTCTGGTGGTTCAAGGCCGTCACCGACCTCGACGACTCGCGCCGCACCGCCGCCGAGCTCGCCACCGCCCGCGAGCGGCTCCGGCTCGCCGACGACCTGCACGACATCCTCGGGCACGCGCTCGAGGTCGTCGCCTTCAAGAGCGAGCTGGCCGCCCGGCTGCTCGAGGTCGACCCGGCCCGCGCGCGGACGGAGATGGACGAGGTCCAACGGGTGGCGCGCGAGTCGCTGACCGAGGTCAGGGCCCTGGTCCGGAGCACCCGGGACACCGACCTCGCCGTCGAGCTCGCCGGGGCCCGGGCAGTGCTCGGGTCGGCCGGGGTGGCCCTCGAGGTGCACGGCGACCCGGCGTCGGTCGCGCCGGCCGTGCGCAACGTCCTCGGCCGGGTGCTCCGCGAGGCCATGACCAACGTCCTGCGGCACGCCCAGCCCAGCCGCTGCACGATCGAGATCGCACCGGACCGGTTGGTCGTGTGCAACGACGGCGTGTCCGGCCCCGGCGACGGCGCGGGCACCGGCCTCGCCGGGCTGGAGCGCTACCTGGAGGAGCACGCCGGGCGGCTCACCGCCGGCTCCGACGGTCGGGGCGGCTACCGGCTCGAGGCCGTCCTCGGGGGCGGCCGGTGATCCGGCTGGTCCTCGCGGACGACGAGTCGCTCACCCGCGGGGCCGTCGGTGCACTGCTGAACCTCGAACCCGACCTGACCGTGGTCGGCGAGGCGGCCTCGGGCGACGAGGCGGTGGCGGCGATCGCCGCGCAGGAACCCGACGTCGCGGTGCTCGACGTCGAGATGCCCGGCCTCGACGGCGCCGAGGTCGCCCACTGGGTCCGGACCCACGCGCCCGGCGTCCGCTGCATCATCCTCACCCGTCACGCCCGGCCCGGGGTGCTGCGGCGGGCGCTGGCGGCCGGTGCTTCGGGGTTCGTGACCAAGAGCGCGCCGGCCTCGCAGCTCGCCGACGTGATCCGACGGGTGCACGGTGGCGGGCGGTACGTCGACCCCGACCTCGCCATGACCGCCCTGACCGCCGAGGACTGCCCGCTCACCGAACGGGAGCTGCAGGTCCTGCGCAGCGTCGGGCAGGTGGGGCCGGCGGGCACGGCGAGCGACATCGCCCGGCGGGTGCACCTGTCGGCCGGCACGGTCCGCAACTACCTGTCCTCGGCGATGCAGAAGCTCGGCGTCGCGACCCGGATGGAGGCGTTGGAGCGGGCGCGCGACCACGGCTGGTTGTGAGACCGCTACCTGGCGCGTCGGCTCGCTAGGCTGGACCGCGATGGAGCGCCGCGACCCCGCACCCCGCCCCGACCCGTCCGCCGGGACGGGGGCGTGGCGCAGTGGGCGGCACGCGCCTTCCCCGCGGTCTACGGCGGGCTCCGAGGAGACGCGTGTCCACGGCGATCCCGTGGGCGCTGAGGACGAGCGCGCACGGTCCGGGGCGCAGGTCGTCCGGCGGACCGAAGAGGCTCCGGAGCGGCGGGACGCCGGTGACCGGAACCGGCCCGAACAGGAGTGGGCCGCCGCCCTGGAGTGGCTCGAGCAGGACCCTCCGGCACAGAGCCGCGCCGAGCACGATCGTCACCGGGCCGAGCGGGACCGACACGAGCAGGACCGAGCTGAGCGGGGCGACGGCGAGCGGGTCCGGGAGGACCGGCGCGCACCGGACGACCGGTGGGAGAGGAGCACGTCGCGCTCTGCCCGCGGAACCGACCGGGAAGAGCGCGGGACCCGGGCTCCGGGCGCGTCGGCCGTGCGCAGGTTCCGCCCGTGGAGCTGGCGCGGGGCGATCGGCCTCGGCATCGTGGTCGCCGCGGCGCTGCTGTTCCTCTTCGTGGCGTTCGACGACCAGGCCCGCTGGTGGGTGCCGGTCGCGGCCGGACTCGTGGTCCTCGTACTGCTGTCGCTGCTGCGCCTGGACCGACTGCTCAAGGGCTGGACCTGGCACGTCGCCGGGGTCGCGCTGCTGGCCGGGCTCGTCCACGAGACGGCCGGCAACCCCTGGTCCTGGGCCTTCGCCGCGAGCATCGGCGTGCTGGTCGCCGGCCTGCTGCGCCTGCCGCGGTGGCAGCTCGCCGCCGTCGGGGCCGCGCTGTGCGCGGTGTCGTTCGTGGGCCACCAGTTCCGCGCCGCCGAGGTCCGCGACCAGGAGGCCCAGATCGCGCAGCAGGCCGGGACGCAGATGCGGCAGGGCTTCGGCTACGACCGCCCCGACCTCGTCCTGACCAAGCTCGGCGAGGGGCTCACGCCGGCCGATCCCGAGGCCGTCTGCCGGCTCCTGGACCCGGCGGCGCAGACCCAGCTGACCCGGGCCACGGGCGCGGCCGACTGCGCCGCGGGCGTCAGGGCCGCCGCCGGCCGGGTCCCGGCGGACAGCCCGACCGCCGCCCCCCGCGCCTCGACGTCGCCGACCCCGGTCCCGCCGCCGGGCACGGTCGTCGCCCTCGACGGCTGCACCACCGCCTGGGGCCGGGCCGTCCCCGCCCTCGGCACGGTCGAGGTCGTGCGCACGGACAACACCGCCAAGGCCACCTGGCGGGTCGCGAGCTTCCGCCCCTGCCCCTGACTCCGCGAGTGCCGACAGCTGCCGGAGCGACCATCGCCACCCACGAACGGCAAGGCGAGATCACGGCCGAACCCACCGGGCGGGCCGCGAGTCGCGCTGTGGGCTTCCGCGAGTCGCGCTCCGTGCTTCCGCGAGTCGGGCTGTGGGCTTCCGCGGGTCGGGCTGCGGCGGTGCTTCGCGAGCTGCCGCCTACGGAGCGCTCCCACGGACGCGGTGATCACCGCACGCGGTACAGCGCGGCTACCGGCGGCCGCGGCGTAACGCAGGAGCCGATCACGGCGCCGCCGGTGCTCCACGAGACGTGGTGATCACTACCTGCGGTGCATCGCGGCTACTGGCGGCCGTGGTGTACCGCAGGAGCGAGCACGGCTCCGTCGGTGTTCTACGAGACGCAGTGGTCATCGCGTGCGGTGCAGCGCGGCCATCGGCGGCCGTGAGGAACCGCAGGGCCGATCACGGGCGAGTCATCCCGCCATCCGGCCGGACTCCCACCACGCCACCGGCCCCGAGAACGGCACCGGCCCCGCGAGCGGACTCGCGGGGCCGGGTGCGGGACTGCGTCAGGAGCCGGACTCGCCCTTCTCGCCGGTGCCCGAGGAGGCGTCCGACCGGGCGTGCCCGTTCGTCTCCGGCTTCGGGGCCGAGCCGTTGGTGCCCACCTCCGACTTCGAGGCCTCCGTCGACCCGGTCGGCCCTTCCTCCGGCCCCGCGGTCTCGGCGGGCGTCTCCGCCACGGGCTTCTTGGTGGAGCCCTCGACCGCGGCGTCGTTCATCCCGGTCGTGACCTCGGACTTGTCGGCGTCCGGGCCTTCCTTCGCCCCGGGCTCGACCGCCTCGGCCTTGGTCGCGACCGCGTCGCCCGGCGCCTCGGCCGGCTTCACCGTCTCGGCCGCGGCCTCCGAGGAGGTGGAGACGTTGGCGGCGCCGGAGTCCGCGGCCCCCGCCGGGGTGTTCTCGGTGAGCGGGGCGGCAGTCGTCTGCTCGACGTCGCCCTCGGTGGCCTCGGTGTCGGCCGGCGTGGGGACCTTCGAGTCGCCGCGCCGGACGGACGCGAGCAGCATCTGGGCGACGTCCTGGACCTGGACCTGCCCGCCCTCGCCACCGGCCTGCTTCTGGGTCAGCCCGTCGCCGATCATGGTGCGGCAGAACGGGCAGCCGACCGCGATCGTGCCGGCCGCGGCGGCGGTGTTCGCGGCGGCGCCGTCGCCACCGGCGGGCGAGAGGGTCTCGAGCGCCTCGGTGGTGCGGGTGACGTTGATCCGCTGCCCGATCCGCTCCTCCATCCACATCCGCGCCCCGCCGGCGCCGCAGCACATGGAGCGGTCGCCGTGCCGGGGCATCTCGGTCAGCGTGCCGACCGCGGAGACCAGCTCGCGGGGCTCCTCGTAGACCTCGTTGTGCCGGCCCAAGTAGCACGGGTCGTGGTAGGTGACCTTCTTCGACGCGTCCGGGTCGGCGACCGGGACGAGCTTGCCGGTGCGGACCAGCTTGTTGAGCAGCTGGGTGTGGTGGATGACCTCGTAGTGCCCGTCGAGCTGCGGGTACTCGCGGGAGAGCGAGTTGAGGCAGTGCGGGCAGGTGGTGACCATCTTGCGGGTGCCCGGCTCGCGGCCCTCGAACACCGCGTTGAGCATCTCGGCGGTCTGCTGGGCCATCATCTGGAACAGGAACTCGTTGCCCGCGCGCCGCGCCGGGTCCCCGGTGCAGGTCTCCTCGGTGCCCAGGACCACGTAGTTCACCCCGGCCCGGTGCAGCAGCTCGGCGGTGGCGCGGGTGGTCTTCTTGGCGTTGTCGTCGAACGCGCCGGCGCAGCCGACCCAGAAGATGTACTCGGTGTCCGGGGAGAGCTCGCCGTCGAACACCGGGACCTCGAAGGGCAGGTCCTGGGTCCAGGCCAGCCGGTCCTTCTGGTTGGAGCCCCAGGGGTTGCCCTTGTTCTCCAGGTTCTTGAACAGCCCGGACAGCTCGGTGGGGAACTCGGTCTCGATCATGACCTGGTAGCGGCGCATGTCGACGATGTGGTCGACGTGCTCGATGTCGACCGGGCACTGCTCCACGCACGCCCCGCAGGTGGTGCAGGACCACAGGATGTCCGGGTCGATGACGCCCAGCACGTCCTCGCCGCCGACGAGCGGACGCTCGGCCTCCTTGACCGCGGTCTCGGGGATCGCGGCCAGGCGGGCCTCGGCGTCGTCGCCGGTGATGCCGACCTCGTCGCCGGTCATGTCCTTGCGCCCGCCGGCGAGCAGGTAGGGGGCCTTGGCGTAGGCGTGGTCACGCAGGGCGTTGACCAGCAGCTTCGGCGAGAGCGGCTTCTCCGTGTTCCACGCCGGGCACTGGGACTGGCAGCGGCCGCACTCGGTGCAGGTGGTGAAGTCCAGCAGGCCCTTCCAGGTGAAGTCCTCGACCTTGCCGGCGCCGAAGGTGTCGGTGTCCGGGTCGGCCTCCTCCAGGTCCAGCACCTTGCCCTGGCTGGTCATCGGCTTGACGTTGCCGAGCGCCTTGCGCCCGTCGTCCTCGCGCTTGAAGTAGATGTTCGGGAACGCGGTGAACCGGTGCCAGGCCACCCCCATGGTGGGCTTGGCGGCGATCACGATCAGCCACAGCGTCGCGGAGAGCACCTTGACCGCGGCGAACACCGAGATCAGCGTGGGGCTGCCGGGCAAGATCGTGGACAGCGGGCCGGAGACGAAGGTCGACCAGCCGGGGGCGTCGAACGCGCCCAGGGCCATCTTCGAGGCGCGCACCACCAGGATGCCCACGCCCTCGAGGAACACGATGGCCTCGACGAAGTAGGCCCGGCCCATGTACGAGCCGTAGAACCGCGACGCCCGGCCGAGCCGGCGCGGGTGGCGCACCTGCCGGTAGACGATCAGCGGGAGGATGCCGACCACGGTGCCCACGCCGAGGATCTCCACCCACAGCGAGTACGGGCCCCACTCGCCGATCAGCGGCAGGTGCCAGGTCGGGTTCCACACCTCGACGAACGCCTCGATCAGCGCCAGGAACAGCCCGCCGAAGCCGACCATCACCAGCCAGTGGAACACCCCGACATGGCTCCACTTGAGCATCCGGGTGTGGCCCAGGGTCTCCTTGAGCATGGTGGCGAACCGCGGCCCGAACGGGCCGTTGCGCGTCCCGTCGGGCTGGCCCAGGCGGATGATGCTCACCATGCTCGCCACCGTGCGCCACACCAGCGCCACGGCCACCACGGCGGACAACACCGTGACGATGCCGAGCACGTACTGCACCCAGGTCATGTGGACGAACCTCCCTGTCGTGGTCCCGGCAAGAAGGCTATACGCGTGGTTACTGACGAGTAGCAACCTGAACGGCCTCGTTGCGGTCCGCGACGACAATCGCGTGAGCGGGAGAATAGGTCACCGGAGTGGGCCCGTGCCCTGTGACGGGCACGTCACGCTGCGACGATCGGGCTGGTCGGACGCGCTCCGCAACCGTCCGTCCCCCGGTCAGGGCGGCGAGGTCAGGGTAGCCTTCTGAGAGCGGAATCACCGCAGGCCCGGGCGGCGGCCCACTGTGCTGGACCAGCGGTGACGGACCGTCGGCGGCGGAGGGCCGCTCACCCGGTCGGCGGTCGTCGCTTCACCGTCGGTGGGAGGTCTGGGGCGAACGGGTGCCGTTCGGCGCGCCGGAACACGTGCGAACGGGTGGCCTTGGCGTGGTCACTCCAGGTATTCCGGCCATCGTGGCTACCCTGGTCCGCTGGCGGCCCGTGCTCCCCCTTTCCCGCACGCAGGGTGCCCGCTCGATCACGGCAGGAGACGACTGATGACCGGACCAGGGGCCCGCACCCTCTGGTACGCCCAGAACCTCACCACGAACGGCCTGCAGGGGTGGATCCAGGACAACATCGTCCCGCTCATCCTGCTGGGCATCGCCATCATCCTGTTGTGGATCGGCGGCAAGGGTGACAACGCCGGCGTGGCCCGCCGCAGCGTCGGGCTCCTCGTCGGCCTCGTCGCGCTGGGCATCGCCGTGTCCGGCAACGGGCCGGAGGTCGGCAGCTTCCTCGCCAGCCTGATCACCGGTTAGCCGTGCTGGTCCGCACCGACGACGAGGTCTACCGGGTCGACTCCGTCTGGCTGGGTCCGCCGCGCGCGACCTTCCCGTGGCGCGCGCGGTACGTCTCCTACGGTGTCGGCCTCCTCGTGATGATCGTGATCATGTTCGTGCAGCGCCGCATCGGCATCGGGCTGGACTTCTTCTCCGTGGCGTGGGCGCTCGTGCTCACCGTGGTCGCCACCCGGTTCCTCGGGAAGAAGATCGACTACGAGCGCCCGCTGAGCCAGGTGGCGGAGCTGTTCCGGCACGAGGTGACGGGGCCGCGGAGACGGCGGCACGGGGCCGGCGGGCCGGTCCGGTTCGCGCACGTCCGGACCCACCGGGCCCTGCCCCGGCCACGCCACCCGGCGGCACCCGCGGCCGAGCCGCGGCCCGCGGTCGCCCCGACCCCGGACCCGGCCGTCCTCGAGCCCGTGGCCCGTCGGGCGGATCGGGATCCGCGACCCGCGGACGAGCCCGCACCCCGTCGCGAGCTGCGGGACATCACCCCGGTGCCGGTCCCGAAGGCACCGCGCCGCATCGGGCGCAAGGCCGCCGCGCCGCAGCCCTGGGCCACGTCGGCCCAGCGGCGGGAGGGCACGGGAAAGAGCACGGGGAAGAGCACGGGGACATCGGCGGCGAACGGGTGGAAGGGGGCGGGCCGTGGCCGCGCGTGAGAAGCGCGATCCCTTCCGCGACGGACGCCGACCCGCCGGCCGGGCCCTGCAGGGCGAGTCCAAGCTCCCCAAGTTCAGCCCCACGATCGCGTTGCGCAGCATCGACGGGCACGTCACGCGCACCGCCACCCAGGTCATGGCCTGGTACCGGCTCTCCCCGCAGGCGTGGAGCTTCCGCAGCGACGGCCAGCGGGAGATCCTCATCCGGCAGATCGCCGCGCAGCTCGGCGAGCTGCAGGGCCGGTGGCTGCACCTGCGGGTGACCACCCGCCCCTACCCGGTGCACATGTGGGCGGAGTCCTTCGACAAGAACGCCCTCGGCCGCATGCCGGACGTGCCGGGCGCGCTGGGCTGGGACGGCTTCCTGGAGGGCGAGCAGCGCCACCTCATGGGTCTGTCCATGAGCGACAAGGAGGTCTTCCTCGGCGTCGAGGTGTCCGGCCGCAGCATGATCGACCGCTGGGTCGAGCGCGCGGCGCCGGTCCTGGGCAGGGTCGTCCCCGCGGCGGTGCGTGCCGAGCTGTCCGCGCTGGAGTCCGAGCTCAGCCACCTCGACGCGCTGGTGGCGGGCTCGGGGCTGGACGGCGTGCCCGCGTCGGCGTCGGACATGGCCTGGCTGATGCACCGCTCGGTCGCCCTCGGCCTGCCCGCGCCGCGCAGCCTGTCGTCCGTGCCGGTGGGCGTGACGCGCTGGGACGAGGAGGATCTCGCCGCCTTCACGGACGGTGTGGAGCTGCACCAGGAGCCCTACGCGCCCACGGTGAAGGTGACCGGCCGCGTGCGCGGGCAAACCGTCACGCGGGACGTCGCGGTGCTCTCGCTCGGCCTGATGGAGGGGCTGCGCATCCCGGAGATCGACGACCCCTGGATGCAGCACTCGGACCGGCTGCCCTTCCCCGTGGAGTGGTCGGCGCGGATGTACGTTCGCCGGCCGGAGGAGGTGACCGGCGAGCTGCAGCGCCAGATGGGCAAGGTGCGCAGCCAGATCCGGCACTACACCCACGACCACGACCTCGAGCCGCCGATGTCGCTGGCCCGCCAGGCCGACCGCGTGCTCGAGGTCGAGGACGAGCTCACCAGCGGCCTGACCCAGCTCAACACCCGGCTGTACGGCTGGTGGCGGATCGCCGTCTCCGGGCCGGACGAGTCCGAGGCGATCCAGCGCGCCCAGCAGGTGCTGGACCTGTACTCGCCGAAGGTGCAGATCGAGCACCCGGAGGCGCAGTACCGCTACGCCCGCGAGTTCATCCCCGGCGAGGGGCTCGCGTCCACGGCCTACCGCCGTCGCGGGTCGGTGACGTGGGCGGCGGCCGCGGTGCCCGCCGCCACGGCCAGCGTGGGCGACCGGCGCGGGATCATGCTCGGCGAGACCTGCACGGCGACCCGACGGCCGGTGGCCTGGGACCCGTGGCTCGCCCAGGAGGTCCGGCGGGCCTCGGGTCTCACCGCCGTCGTCGGCGGGCTGGGGTCCGGCAAGTCCTTCCTCACCGGCCTGATCGTCTACAAGACACTGCGCGCGGGTGCACGATGGACGGTGCTGGACCCGTCGGGCCCGCTGGCGGAGCTGACCCGGCTGCCCGAGCTGGCGTCCTTCTCCCGGCACATCAACCTGCTGCGCGCCGACCCGGGCATCCTCAACCCTTACCGGGTGGTCGCCGAGCCGCGGCCCGAGCACTTCGCGGACGACGAGGACCCCGAGCGCTCCTGGCGCCGCGAGCGGTCCCTGGCGGCGGCCACCCGCCGGCGGCTGGTGCTCGACGTGCTCACCGGCCTGCTGCCCTACGACGTCGCCCGGCTGCCGCACACCCGGATCGTGCTGCTCCGCGCGGTGCGCGAGGTCGGCGGCGCCCCGGACCGGCACCCCGGGCTGGTCATCGACGCGCTGCGCCGGCACCAGCGCGAGGGCGAGGACCACGCCGGGGTGGTCGCGGACTTCCTCGAGGAGCGCCGCGAGCTCCCGCAGGCCGCGCTGCTGTTCCCGGACACCAGCCGGGACGACCCGTGGGCCGCCGACCGCGACTACCGGCTGACCGTGCTCACCATGCAGGGCATGACGCTGCCGCGGCCGGGCAGCCCGCGCGAGGAGTGGACGGACAACGAGGCACTGGCCGTCGAGCTGCTCAACCTGGCCTCCTGGTTGACCCAGCGGACGATCTACGACGCCGACCGGAACCTGCGCAAGGGTGTCGCGCTCGACGAGACGCACTTCCTGTCCCAGGTGCCCACCGGCAAGGTGCTCATCGACCGGCTCGCCCGCGACTCCCGCAAGTTCAACGTCCGGGCGCTGTTCGCCTCGCAGCTGGCCGGCGACCTGCTGCGGGTCTCCGGCTTCGCGTCCCTGGTCAACGCCGTGTTCGTCGGCCGCACGGACGACGAGGAGGCCCAGACGGACGCGCTGCGCCTGCTGCGGGTCCCCACCGGCGTCGGCTACGAGCAGATGCTCAGCACGCTCTCCCCGCGCCCGCGGCACGACGACCGGCCGGACGACACCCCGCGCCAGTTCGTGTTCGCCGACGGGCACGGCGGCGTCGAGAAGATCCGGATCGACCTCGAGGCGCCGCACCTCGACCACGTCCGCGAGGCCCTCGACACCAACCCCGACGCCAGCCGGGTCGCCGTCAGCGGGGCGCCGGTCCTGGCCGCGGACTCCGGGCGGGCGCCCGACGAGCCGCGTCCCGTCGGGGCGCGCCAGGTGGTCGTGCCGCCGGGCGGGATCGACCTGGACGAGGACCTGGACCCCGTCGACCTCTCCGCCCCCGAGATCCGCACCGGCGAGGCCACGCGCGTCGGCCCCGGACGGCCGGGGTGGGACACCGGCGTCCAGGTGGTGCCCGGCTCGCCGGAGGAGCTCGACTCCCTCGACGACGAGCAGCTCGACCTGCTCGACGACCTGGAGGAGGGCTGGGCGGACCTCGGCGACGAGGACATCGCGGAGCCGACCTCGGTCGGCGGGCACCAGGTCGGCGAGCACCCGGCCGGCGACGGCCACGGCCCGAACGGGCACCCGGTCACCGAGGATCCCGGCGACGTCGCCGCCGAGCGCGCCCGGTCGGGCGCCCCCGGCGAGGGCGGGCGGTGACCCCCGCGGCGTCCGCGTCGACCGGGGGCATGACGGGGCTCCTGGCGGTGCTCCTGGTCCTGGCCGCCGCCGTGGTGGTCGCGGTGCGCCGCCGGCGCGCCCGCGAGCGGGCCGGCGTGCCCGGGCGGCGTCGCGGTGCCGCCCTCCTGGTGGTCCTGGCCGTGGTGGCGGGCAGCGCGCTCGTCGGCAGCCCGGCCGTCGCGCAGGGCTTCGACTGCAAGCAGAGCCCGGAGCCGGACCGGCCCGGCACCGGCCTCGTCGGCTCGCTGGACCCGCCCCGGCCGGACGGCGGCGAGCCCGGCTCGGTGTACCGCGAGGTCGGCTACGCCGGGATGACCTGGCACAACTACGACCTGGGCTGCGCCGGCGGCGTCCTCAACCCGTCGACGACCACGGACACCTGGCTGGGCAACCAGACCTTCAACGTCGCCAAGTTCGCCGTGGGCGGCGTGAACTGGGCGCACTACCTGATCGCGGACGGCGGCGCGCTGCTCGACCCGTTGGACGCCGTCGTCACCTCGGCCACCCGGGCCATGTACGACTCGGTCTTCACGATCTGGATCGGCGTCGCGCTGGTGGTCCTCGCGGTGATCCTGCTGGTCCTGGCGCTGCGCGGCGACCTGGCCCGGCAGACCCAGCGGGCGGCCTTCGCGCTCGGCGCCCTGATGCTCGCCGGCGCGGCCTACCTCGCCCCGGTGAACTGGGCGCGGGCCGCGGACACGCTGCTGCTCGACGGCGTCACGCAGATGCAGGAGGGCTTCCTCTCCCAGGTCGGGCTGGGCGACCGGGACACCCTGCCGACCGTGCTTGTCGACCAGGTGATCTACACGAACTGGCTGCGCGGCAACTTCGGCTCGCCGGACGTCCCGCAGGCCACGGACCTCGGCCGGCCGCTGCTGCGGGCGTCGACGTTCACGATCAACGAGGTCGCCGAGGGGCAGGACACCCCGCAGCTGGCGGAGCAGAAGAAGAACGACTTCGCCACGCTCGCCGGGCAGATGGGCGACCGGTACAGCTACTTCCAGGGCGAGTCCGGCAGCAGGGTGGGCGTCGGCGTGCTCTCGGTGGTGCAGGCCGCGTGCATCGCGCTGTTCCAGCTGCTGTCGAAGGTGCTGGTGCTGGTCGCGATGCTGCTGCTGCGGCTGATGGTGATGACCGCGCCCGCGATCGCCGTGGTGGCGGTGCTGAAGCCGGAGATCCTGCCCGCGTTGCTGCGGGTGGCCGGCGCCGCCATCGTCAACACGATCATCGTGGGCGCGCTCGCCGGGCTGCACGCGCTGCTGGTGGTGTCGCTGTTCCGGCCCGGCGCGGGTATCGACCTGTGGCTCGCGCTGCTGGTCACGGGCGTGGTCACGGTGGTGCTGTGGGCCGTCGCGCGACCCTTCAGACGGCTGGTGTCGATGGTGTCGCTGACCCGGGAGCAGTTCGGCGGCATCGTGCCGGCGGTCGGCGGTGGGCCGATGTCGCGGGTGTGGCAGCGGGTCCGCGGGGCCGACCCCGAGGACCGGCAGGGGCGCTGGTGGGACGAGCGCCGGGCGTCCGGCGCGGGCGCCGACCCCGACGCCGTGCGCCCCGAGGCCGAGTACTCCCGGGTCGCCCCGGTGCAGGCCACCGTCACACCGGCCGGGCCGGGGGCCCGCACGCCGCGCCGGCATGCCGAGGTCGCCGACGCCGCGGCCCTCGGCGCCGCACGACGTCCGGCGCTGCCGGCGGGCGGGTCGGCCACCCCCGCGACGACCGGCGGGTTGCCGGGCCGGACCGACCCGAGCGAGATCGACGAGCGCGTGATCTACCGCCGGTCCGACGCCGGCGCGGCCCGCGCCGTCCAGGCCCGCCCGGTCGACGCCGAGCTCGTCGACGGCGTCCCGGTCTACCGCATCTACCGCCCCGCCCGGAGCGGCCGCGATGCCGATTAGGTCCCCGCGCGGGCGCGCGGCCGCCTACCGGGCGCTGTGGGCGTGGCCCCTGCGCACCCCGCTGCGCCTCGCGGTCACGGTCGTCGTGGTGCTGGGCCTGGCCGTGCTGGTCAGCCTCGCCGCCGGCGCGCTGCGCCCGCCCGCCCAGGACCCGGCCCCCGGCCGGTCCGGCGCCGCGACCACCACGACGGGCGCCCGTGCCTCGGCCTCCCCGACCCCGACGGCCCTCCCGCCGGTGGCGGCGCTGACCCCGACCACGCTGCCGCTCTCCGCCGCCCCGCCCGAGGCGCTGCAGGTGGCGCAGAACTGGGCCACCGCCTGGGCCACCCACCCGGAGGGCACCACCAACCAGCAGTGGGTGGCCTCGCTCGTCCCGTACACCACCCCGGAGTACGTGGGCACGCTCACCGGCGTCGACCCGGCCAACATCCCGGCGACCCGGGTGACGGGTGCGGCGCAGGCCACGCAGGTCTCCCCGGCGTCGGTCACCGTCGACGTGCCGACGGACGCGCTGACCCTGCAGGTCACGGTCGTCGACACCGAGGCGGGCTGGCGCGTCGCCGGCTACGACCGGGCCTGACGCCGTGCGCCTGCTCCGGCCGCTGCGGCTGCTGCTGCCCTTCGTGGCGATCGGCGTCGCGCTCGTCGTCTTCCTGACGCTCGGTTTCCTCGCCTTCGCGCCCAACGCCGGCCAGCAGCGCCCCGACAGCGGGTGCGACGCCGGCATCGGGCCGATCGGGACGGTCGGCCGCGGGGGCGCGGCCGGGGCCACCATCGACACGCTGACGGACGAGCAGCGGCAGAACGCCGCCGCGATCATCGGCGTCGGCAAGGAGCTGCAGACGCCGCCGCGGGCCTGGCTGGTGGCGCTGGCGACGGCGATGCAGGAGTCGACGCTCCGGAACATCAACTACGGCGACCGGGACTCGCTCGGGCTGTTCCAGCAGCGGCCCTCGCAGGGCTGGGGGACGCCGGCCCAGGTCACCGACCCGAACTACAGCGCGCGCATCTTCTACGAACGGCTGCTGAAGGTGCCGGACTGGGAGGACCAGCCGGTCACCGTGGCCGCCCAGACCGTGCAGCGCTCCGCGTTCCCCAACGCCTACGCCAAGTGGGAGGGGCTCGCGGCGGACCTCGTCGAGCAGCTCGGGGACGTCACCGACCCGACCGGCTGCGGCAGCGGCTCGGCGGAGCTGCCGGCCGGGGTCGCGCGCACGGCCATCGAGTTCGCGCTCGGCGAGGTCGGCAAGCCGTACGTGTGGGGCGCGACCGGCCCGAACACCTACGACTGCTCGGGCCTGATGCTGCGGGCGTTCGAGAGGGCCGGGATCAAGCTCCCGCGCGTGTCCCGGGACCAGTACAGGGCCGGGGGGCATCTGCCGGTCCGCCAGGCCCAGCCCGGCGACCTGATGTTCTACGCCTACGACCGCAGCGACCCGCGGACGATCCACCACGTGTTCCTCTACCTGGGCAACGACCAGATGGTCGAGGCCCCCTACAGCGGGCAGAACGTCCGGGTGCAGCCCGTAAACTGGGACTACAAGGAGCTCGTGCCCCTCGCGACCCGCCCGGGCACCCCGTCCAACACCGCCTGAACCCTCCCCGGGAGCACGCACGATGGCCCGCCCGGACGCGTCCCGTCCGTCCCGCCCGCGCTCGACCACGCCGCTGGCCGACTACCTCGACCGCCCGGCCCCGGGGTCGGGGCCGGACTACCTGGTGGTGCCGCGCGGGCTCGCCGAGGCCATGCCGCTGCGCTGGCAGCAGGTGTTCGCCGGGCTGCTCGCCGACCTGCACGACGCCTACGGCCACCTGGACTGGCCGGACTACCGCGTGGTCCCGAGCCGCTGGGAGCTGCTGCGGGACCTCGACGAGGAGCAGCTGGCTGCGGCCGGGTACGTCGCCGACCTCGATCCCGAGGGCCGGCTGGAGTACCGGGACGCCACCGGCGAGGCGGTCGCCGACCCGGAGCACCACCGGGCCCTGGCGCCGGTGGCGGAGACGCTCCCGCGTCCGGGGGACGAGATCCCGCCGCCGCGCCCGGCACCAGCGTTGTAGGGGCCTCTACCCGTTTCTCGTCCCTCCGCTAGACACCGGGATATCCCGCGAGTCGGGCTGTCGGTTCCCGCGAGTCGCGGTGTGGCCTCCGCAACCCGCGGAAAGTTGAGTCGACCGGGAACAAGTCGGGTACGCCACCCGTTGGACCGGGCAGCAAGTTGAGTGAGCCAGGCTCAAGGCCGGGTTGACGGCGGACGCCTCGATCGCCCAAACTTGAGCCGGATCCGCTCAACGGCGGTACGGAACCCGACAGTTCTACACAGTGTTCGACACGGAGGCACACACCATGGCTCGTGCGGTCGGTATCGACCTCGGGACCACCAACTCCGTCGTCTCCGTCCTGGAGGGCGGGGAGCCGACGGTGATCGCCAACTCCGAGGGCTCCCGCACCACGCCCTCGGTGGTGGCGTTCGCGCGCAACGGCGAGGTCCTCGTCGGCCAGTCCGCCAAGAACCAGGCCGTCACCAACGCGGACCGCACGTTCCGCTCGGTGAAGCGGTTCATCGGCTCGGACTGGACGACCCCCGAGATCGACGGGAAGACCTACGCCGCGCAGGAGATCAGCGCCCGCGTGCTGCAGAAGCTCAAGCGGGACGCGGAGGCGTACCTGGGCGAGCCCGTCACCGACGCGGTCGTCACCGTCCCGGCGTACTTCGAGGACGCGCAGCGCCAGGCCACCAAGGAGGCCGGTCAGATCGCGGGCCTCAACGTCCTGCGCATCGTCAACGAGCCCACCGCGGCCGCGCTGGCCTACGGGCTCGACAAGGGCGAGACCGAGCAGACGATCCTCGTCTTCGACCTCGGCGGCGGCACCTTCGACGTCTCGCTGCTGGAGATCGGCGACGGCGTCGTGGAGGTCAAGGCCACCAACGGCGACAACCACCTCGGTGGCGACGACTGGGACGAGCGGATCGTGACCTGGCTCGTCGACAAGTTCAAGGGCAGCCACGGCATCGACCTGACCAAGGACAAGATGGCGATGCAGCGGCTCCGCGAGGCCGCGGAGAAGGCCAAGATCGAGCTCTCGAGCTCCTCGAGCGCCACGATCAACCTGCCCTACATCACCGTCGACGCCGACAAGAACCCGCTGTTCCTCGACGAGACGCTGTCCCGCGCCGAGTTCCAGCGCATCACCTCGGACCTGCTCGACCGCACCCGCGCGCCGTTCAACCAGGTGATCAAGGACGCCGGCATCTCGCTCGGCGACATCGACCACGTGGTGCTCGTCGGCGGCTCGACCCGCATGCCGGCCGTCACCGAGCTCGTCAAGGAGCTGACCGGCGGCAAGGAGCCGAACAAGGGCGTCAACCCGGACGAGGTCGTCGCCGTCGGCGCCGCGCTGCAGGCCGGTGTCCTGCGCGGTGAGGTCAAGGACGTCCTGCTGCTCGACGTCACCCCGCTGTCCCTGGGCATCGAGACCAAGGGCGGCGTGATGACCAAGCTGATCGAGCGCAACACCACGATCCCGACCAAGAAGTCCGAGATCTTCACGACGGCGGACGACAACCAGCCGTCCGTGCAGATCCAGGTCTACCAGGGCGAGCGCGAGATCGCGGCCTACAACAAGAAGCTCGGCATGTTCGAGCTGACCGGGCTCCCGCCGGCCCCGCGCGGCGTGCCGCAGATCGAGGTCTCCTTCGACATCGACGCCAACGGCATCGTGAAGGTCTCCGCGGTCGACAAGGGCACCGGCAAGAGCCAGGACATGACCATCACCGGTGGGTCGGCCCTGTCCAAGGACGAGATCGACCGGATGATGCGCGAGGCCGAGCAGCACGCCGAGGAGGACAAGAAGCGGCGTGAGGAGGCCGAGGTCCGCAACCAGGCCGAGACCCTCGTCTACCAGACGGAGAAGTTCGTCAAGGACAACGAGGACAAGGTCCCGGCGGACGTCAAGGACTCGGTGAACGCCGCCGTCGGCGAGGTGCAGGAGGCCCTCAAGGGCACCGACACCGCCGCGATCAAGTCCGCGATGGAGAAGCTGGCCACCGAGTCGCAGAAGCTCGGCCAGGCCCTCTACCAGCAGCCGGGCGCCGACGGTGCCCCCGGCGGCGCGACCGGTGGGAACCCGGGCACCGGCGCCACGGGCCAGCAGGCCGGCGCGGACGACGTGGTGGACGCCGAGATCGTCGACGACGAGGAGAAGAAGGACAAGTGAGCACCCCGTACGGATCCGACCGTAGGCCGGGCCCGGAGGGGGAGCAGGAGGAGCCGGTCCGCGTGCGCGACCGGCGCCGGATCGACCCCCTGACGGGGGAGGTCCGGTCCTCGGCCGACGTCGGCAGCCAGCAGGCTGCCGGCGCCCCGGCCGGGGCCGCCCCCGCGGGTGAGCCCGAGCCCGAGATCCAGCTGGACGACCCGCGGATCGCCGATCTCGAGAAGCAGCTCGAGGAGCGCACGGCGGACCTGCAGCGCGTCTCGGCCGAGTACGCCAACTACCGGCGCCGGGTGGACCGGGACCGGGAGGGCGTGGTCGTGGCCGCCCGGGTCTCGTTCGTGTCCGACCTGCTGACCGTTCTCGACGACATCGAGCGCGCCGAGCAGCACGGCGACCTGAACGGCCCGTTCAAGTCGGTGGCGGACAAGGTCGTCGGCGTGGCGACCGGCCTCGGGCTCGAGGCCTTCGGCACCACCGGCGAGCTGTTCGACCCGGCGATGCACGAGGCCGTCCAGCACGAGCCGGCCGACGCCCCCGGCCGGACGGTCACCGTGCTCACGGCGGTGCTGCGGCGCGGCTACCGCATGGCGGACCGCGTGCTGCGGCCCGCGATGGTCACCGTCGCGGACCGGCCGGAGTCCGAGGTGCCGGCGGCCGGCGAGGTGCCGCAGGCGCCGGCCGGCGAGCCGGGCCCGGCGCCGTCGCCGGACGAGCCGACCAACCCCGCCTGAGCCGGGCGCTCGGGCACCACGAAGAGACACACCGGAAGGAGGCGGGATGACCCAGCGCGACTGGATCGAAAAGGATTTCTACCGTGAGCTGGGCGTCTCGTCCACGGCGTCGGACTCGGACATCAAGAAGGCGTACCGCAAGCTCGCCCGTGAGCTGCACCCGGACGCCAACCCGGGGGACGCCGCGGCCGAGGCCCGGTTCAAGGCCGTCTCCGAGGCCTACGGCGTGCTCTCCGACCCGGAGAAGCGCACGGAGTACGACGAGACCCGCAAGCTGTTCGCCGGCGGCGGGTTCGCCGGTGGCTTCCCGGGCGGCCAGGGCTTCCCGGGCGGGTTCTCCGGCACGGGCGGCGCCCAGGGGTTCGACCTGGGCGACCTGTTCGGGCAGGGGACCGGCTCGGGGGGCGCCGGTGGTCTCGGCGACCTGTTCGGCAACCTGTTCGGCACCCGCGGCGGGGGCGGCGGCGCCGGGGGCTTCTCCGGCGGCCAGCGCCCGCAGAAGGGTGCGGACGTCGAGAGCAGGCTGACGATCCCGTTCGAGGACGCGGTGCGCGGCACCACGATGACGCTGAACATCTCCTCGCCCGGGACCTGCGACACCTGCCACGGCTCCGGGGCGAGGCCCGGCACCGGCTCCCACACGTGCCCCATCTGCGGCGGCGCGGGCGTGGTCAGCCGGAGCCAGGGGGCGTTCGCCTTCTCCGAGCCCTGCCGCGACTGCCGCGGCACCGGCCGGGTCGTCGACGAGCCCTGCCCGGAGTGCGGGGGCGACGGCGTGAGCACGAAGGTTCGCACGCTGACCGTCCGCGTGCCGGCGGGGGTCGACGACGGGCAGCGCATCCGGTTGCCCGGCAAGGGCGAGCCGGGCCGCTTCGGCGGTCCGCCCGGGGACCTCTACGTGCGGATGAGCGTCACGCCGCACCGGATCTTCGGGCGCTCGGCGAAGAACCCGAACGATCTCACCCTGAAGGTGCCGGTGACCTTCCCCGAGCTCGTCCAGGGTGCGACGCTGACCGTGCCGACGCTCGACTCGACGGTGTCGCTCAAGATCCCCGCGGGGACGCAGAGCGGCCGGACCTTCCGGGTCCGCGGGCGCGGCGTGCAGGCGAAGAAGGGCGCCGGCGACCTCCTGGTCACGGTCGAGGTCGCGATCCCGCAGCGGCTGGACGAGGCCGCGGCGACGGCGCTGCAGGAGTACGCGGACGCGACGAAGGCGATCGACCCGCGGGCCGAGCTGCTCGCGGGCGACCGGTGAGATGAGGTGAGGGGACATGCCGAACCGTGACGACCGGGGCGGCGGCCCCGAGGGCGCGCTGCCGCCCGGCGCGGGGCAGGACACCCCCGTCTTCGTCATCTCCATCGCCGCCGAGCTGTCGGGGCTGCACGCGCAGACCCTGCGCAGCTACGACCGGCTGGGGCTGGTGAGCCCCGGCCGGTCGCCCGGTGGCGGCCGGCGCTACTCGGCCCGCGACATCGCGCTGCTGCGCGAGGTGCAGCGGCTCTCCCAGGAGGAGGGCGTGAACCTCGCCGGGGTCAAGCGGATCATCGAGCTGGAGCAGCTGGTCGACCAGCTGCGTTCCCGGATCGAGGAGCTGACCGAGGAGCTGGCGGCCGCGCACGCGGCGGCCGAGCAGGCGGCCGCGATGGTGCACCAGAGCTACCGCCGCGACCTGGTCCCCACGGAGCGGGGGGCGCAGGTCGTGGTGTGGAAGCCGCGGGCCCCGCGCCGCCGTACCGACCCGCAGGACTGAGGGAGATGTGCCGGACCCCGTACCGGGTGGTGCGGGGTTCAGCCGTTCTCGGGGGCGCCCTCGCGGGAGGCCTCGATCTCCCGCTCGACGTCCTCGTACGGGCGCCGCGCCACGGTCGCGCCCGGCAGCCTCGCCTCGAGCAGCCCGGGGTCCGGCTCGTCGACGTCGGCGATCACGGCGGTGCCGCCGGCCGGCACCCGCCGCGCGAGGTGCCCGATCGCGAGCTCCTCCGGGGTCTGCTCGGCGGCGCCGTAGAGGGAGACCAGCTGGTTGCCGAACAGCAGCGTGTCGATCGGGCCGAGGAGGAGCGTGACCAGGGCGCCGAGGCGGGGGTGCTTGTCGGTGAAGGACACCGCGTCGCCCGTCTCGTGGTCGAGGGACAGCTTTCCCTCGGCGCCGCGGTGCACGATCGCCGCCGCGCGCAGCTCCAGCGAGCCCGCGCCGT
The DNA here is from genome assembly GCF_039542425.1 of Pseudonocardia yuanmonensis. NCBI lineage: Bacteria > Bacillati > Actinomycetota > Actinomycetes > Pseudonocardiales > Pseudonocardiaceae > Pseudonocardia > Pseudonocardia yuanmonensis. The sequence goes on along the minus strand of NZ_BAABIC010000039.1, from coordinate 15,112 downwards.
CGAGCGCGCCGAGCACGTCGAGCACCTCCCGGGGCTCGGCACCGGTCACCACCACGACGTTCTCTGCCATGCGCTGCACGCTAGCGCGCCGATCATGGTCGCGCCCCCGTCGCGACGGCCCGCCGGGCAGCGCCGGGACCGCGATGCGTAAACTTCTGCGTATTGAGTGGAACAGACTCAACTTTCCTGCCGTTGAGGAGTACGACAGGGCACGGTGAGTGCCCGGAGACCGCACGATCCGAGGAGACACGGGGATGGATTCCTTCAACCCCACCACCAAGACCCAGCAGGCGATCTCGGCCGCCGCGCAGGCCGCCGCGCTGGCCGGCAACCCGGACGTCGGTCCCACCCACCTGCTCGGCGCCTTGCTGGCCCAGGGGGACGGGATCGCCGCTCCGCTGCTCGCCGCCGTCGGCGCCGACGCCGCGGCCGTGCGCACCGAGCTGACCCAGCTCGGCAACCGGCTCCCGTCGGCCTCCGGCTCGACGGTCGCCGCGCCCCAGCTCAACCGCGAGGCCATGGCCGCGATCACCGCGGCCCAGCAGCTCGCCACCGAGATGGGCGACGAGTACGTCTCCACCGAGCACCTCCTCGTCGGCCTGGCCGACAAGGGCGGCCCGGTGGCCCAGCTGCTGCGCCGGCACGGCGCCACCCCCGAGGCGCTGCGCGACGCGTTCGGCAAGGTCCGCGGCACGTCGCGGGTGACCAGCCCGGACCCCGAGGGCACCTACCAGGCGCTGGAGAAGTACGGCCAGGACCTGACCGCGCGCGCCCGAGAGGGCAAGCTCGACCCCGTCATCGGGCGGGACACCGAGATCCGCCGCGTGGTGCAGGTGCTGTCCCGGCGCACCAAGAACAACCCGGTGCTGATCGGCGAGCCCGGCGTCGGCAAGACCGCGATCGTCGAGGGCCTGGCCCAGCGGATCGTGGCGGGCGACGTCCCGGAGTCGCTGCGCGGCAAGCGCGTCGTGGCCCTGGACCTGGGCTCGATGGTCGCCGGCGCGAAGTACCGCGGTGAGTTCGAGGAGCGGCTCAAGGCCGTCCTGAAGGAGATCACGGACTCGGCCGGCGAGATCATCACCTTCATCGACGAGCTGCACACCATCGTCGGCGCCGGCGCGACCGGCGAGGGCGCGATGGACGCCGGCAACATGATCAAGCCGATGCTCGCCCGCGGCGAGCTGCGGATGGTCGGCGCCACCACGCTGGACGAGTACCGCCAGCACATCGAGAAGGACCCGGCCCTGGAGCGCCGCTTCCAGCAGGTGCTGGTGGGCGAGCCGAGCGTCGAGGACACCGTCGGAATCCTGCGCGGCCTCAAGGAGCGCTACGAGGTGCACCACGGCGTGCGGATCACGGACGCCGCCCTCGTCGCCGCGGCCACGCTCTCGGACCGCTACATCACCGCCCGCTTCCTCCCGGACAAGGCCATCGACCTGGTCGACGAGGCCGCGTCCCGGCTCCGGATGGAGATCGACTCCCGCCCCGTCGAGATCGACACCGTCGAGCGCTCGGTGCGCCGGCTGGAGATCGAGGAGATGGCGCTGGCCAAGGAGTCCGACGAGGCGTCCAAGGAGCGGCTGTCGGCCCTGCGCGCCGAGCTCGCCGAGCAGCGCGAGGAGCTCTCCGCGCTGACCGCCCGCTGGCAGAACGAGAAGAACGCCATCGAGGCCACCCGCGAGCTCAAGGAGCAGCTGGAGCAGCTGAAGGGCGAGTCGGAGCGCGCCGAGCGGGACGGCGACCTCGGCCGGGCCGCCGAGCTGCGCTACGGCCGCATCCCGCAGCTGGAGAAGGAGCTCGCCGAGAAGACCGCCGTCGTGGAGCGCCACGAGGAGGTCATGCTCAAGGAGGAGGTCGGGCCGGACGACGTCGCGGACGTCGTGAGCGCCTGGACCGGCATCCCCGCCGGCCGGATGCTCGAGGGCGAGACCGCCAAGCTCCTGCGCATGGAGGACGAGCTGGGCAAGCGGGTCGTCGGGCAGTCCGAGGCAGTGCGCGCGGTGTCGGACGCGGTGCGTCGGGCCCGGGCGGGGATCGCGGACGAGAACCGGCCCACCGGCTCGTTCCTGTTCCTCGGCCCCACCGGCGTCGGCAAGACCGAGCTGGCCAAGGCGCTGGCCGAGTTCCTGTTCGACGACGAGCGGGCCATGGTCCGTATCGACATGAGCGAGTACTCGGAGAAGCACTCCGTGGCCCGGCTCGTCGGTGCCCCGCCCGGCTACGTCGGTTACGACCAGGGCGGCCAGCTCACCGAGGCCGTGCGGCGCCGCCCCTACACGGTGGTGCTGCTCGACGAGGTGGAGAAGGCCCACCCGGACGTCTTCGACACCCTGCTGCAGGTGCTCGACGACGGGCGGCTGACGGACGGCCAGGGCCGGACCGTCGACTTCCGGAACACCATCCTGGTGCTGACCTCGAACCTGGGCAGCCAGGCGATCGCGAACCCGGCGCTCGACGACCAGGGCCGCAAGGACGCCGTCATGTCGGTGGTGCGCGGGCACTTCAAGCCCGAGTTCCTCAACCGGCTCGACGACGTGGTGGTCTTCCACGCGCTGTCGACCGAGGAGCTCACGCACATCGTCGACATCCAGCTCGACGTGCTGCGGCGGCGGCTGGCGAGGCGCCGGCTCACCCTGGAGGTGTCCGACGGCGCCCGCGAGTGGCTGGCGCTGAACGGGTTCGACCCGGTGTTCGGCGCCCGTCCGCTGCGCCGGCTGGTGCAGTCGGCCATCGGCGACCAGCTCGCGAAGGAGCTGCTGTCGGGCGCGGTGCGCGAGGGCGACGTCGTGCGCGTCGACCTCGACCCGACGGCCGAGGGCGGCACCGGCGGCCTGATCGTCGGGCGGGGTGTGCCCGCCGCCGTCTGACGGGCACACCGTTGACGATCGTGAAGTGATCGTCCGAAGCGCCGTGGGCGCGGACCGTGGTCCCTACGGTCCGCGCCCATGAGTGTTCCCAGCAGCCGTGTGCTCAGCGACGGGCAGGTCTGGCTCGCCGACTACCGCCGCCGCATCGAGGAGCTGCGCGGGCGCGCCGAGCGTGCGCAGGCCGAGATCGCGGCCTTGAGCGCCACCGCCGCGAGTCCCGACGGAGCCGTGCGGGCCACGGTGGACAGCACCGGCACGCTGACCGGGCTGGCGTTCGGGCCGGCCGCGGACGGCCTGGGCCGCGGCCTGCTGGCCGAGCTGGTGGTGGCGACGACCGCGAGCGCCGCCGCCGAGGTCTCCCGCCGGGCCACGGCGGCCCTCGGTCCGCTGCTGGAGCAGCGGTGAGCAGCGTGGTCGAGGGGTTCGCGGTGGACCCGGCGGCGCTGGAGGCGCACGCCGCCGCGCTCGACGCGGCCGAGCGCCGGCTCGCGGGCGGCGCGCCGGGGCCCGCAGCCCTGTCCGCGGACGCGTTCGGGCTGGTCGGGCGGCTGTTCGCGGCCGCGGCGACCGAGGCCGCGGGCGCCGGGGTCGCCGCCCTGGAGGCGGCCCGGCGGAGGCTGGTCGCCGCCGCCGCGAGCGCCCGGGAGGCGGCCGCGGCCTACCGGGAGGCGGACCTGGCGGCGGCCCTGGAGCTGGAGCGGGCGGCCGGGCCCGGATCGTCGTGACCGGCCCGGCGGGCGCACCCGATCCGGCCTTCGTCCCCACCCCCGCCCAGCCGCCGGGGACGTTCGACGGCGCGGGCCTGGCGTCGAGCGTCGCCGACCTCGCCGCCGCGGCGGCCGGGGCGGACCGGCCCGACCCGGCGGCCCTGGCGTGGACCGCGGCGGGTGCGGGGCTCGACGCGCTGGGCTTCCTCGCCGATCCCTTCGGCGAGATCGCAACGGCCGGAATCGGTGCGCTGATCGAGCACGTCGGGTTCCTGCGCGAGCCCCTCGACCGGCTCGCCGGGAACCCGGCCGAGATCGTCGCGCGGGCGACCGACTGGCACCGCGGGGCCACGGCCGTCGCCGCCGAGGCGGCCGCCCGGGCCCGCCCGGACCTCGGGGCATGGACCGGCCCGGCCGCCGGGGCCGCCCGCGCCGCCGCCGGGTGGGACGCCGCTGCGCTCGCCGGTGTCGCCACCGACTGCGCGTCCGTGGCCGACCGGCTGCTGGAGGTCGGCGCGACGGTCGGCGCGGAGCGGGCGCTGATCCGCGACACGGTGGCGGCCTTCCTCTGGGACCTCGCCCGGTGGGCGCTCGCCTCGATCGCGAGTGCGGGCGTCCTCACCCCGCTCGCCGCGGCCTCCGCCATCGGCGAGGCCGCCACGCTCGCCACCCGGATCGCGGAGCGGGTCCGCGCACTGCTCGCGTGGTTGAACGAGGCAGGGGCCGGCCTCGGCGCGCTGCTCGCCTCGTTGTCGCAGGTCACGAGGTGGTACGCCGTACCGGCGGCGACCCGGGCCCTCGACCCCCTGGGCGGACCGGGGGACGCGCTGCTCGGCCTCGGGCGGGACGCCGTCGTCGAGACCGGCAAGGAGGGCGCGAAGGCCGACGGCGTGCGGGCGGGCTGGGCGGCGGGTCCGACGCGCCCGCCCGCGTGATCGGCGTCCGGTGGGTGCGCCCACCGTTCGGCGCCCGTCCGGCCACGTTCGCCCGTCTTCCCCGGACGGGTGATCGTGGCGTTCCCGCGCGTTCCGGGACCGCGGCGCTAGGGTCACCACGTGGGTGTTCCGTCGTGGGTCTGGTTCGTGATCGCCGTGGTCGCGCTGCTCGCCGGCGCCGCGCTGCTCCTCGCCGACCGCCGCGGCGGCGGAGCCCGGGAGCCGGGCGTGCGGGACCGCAGGCGGTGGGCCGCGCTGCACGACTGGGAGTACCTCGACAGCGACCCCGTGCTGCCGAGCCGCTGGCGCTACGGGACCGTGCAGAACGGCGGGCCGGGCATCGCCCGCAACCTCGCCAGCGGCACCGTCCCCACCCCGGAGGGCGGCCGGCACGGCTTCATCTTCGACCACGAGCAGCAGGGCCGGGTCAACGCCGTCGTCGTGGCGGTGCAGCTGCGCGAGGCCCTGCCCGCGGCCGTCGAGCTGCGGCTGCCGTCGGCCCCGCTCCCCGAGGCCGACGGCGCCGGCCTGGACCTGCTCGAGCCCGTCGGCGAGCGGTACTCCTTCGTCTCCGACGCCGAGGCCATCCGCCCGCTGCTCACCGACCGGGTGGCCGACGCCGCCGACGCGGTGGGCGACGACATCGAGCTGCTCTGGGCCGAGGACACCTGGGTCCTCGCGGCGGCGCCGGCCGACGTCACGCCGGAGCGCGGCCAGGACCTGCTCGCCGACCTCGCCGAGGTCGCGACCGCCCTCGAGCACGCGCTCGACGGCACACGCCACACGACGGGCAGCTGAGCCCCCGGGCCGACTAGTGTCGCCCGCGTGCCCTCCGTCCTGATCACCGGCGCCACCTCCGGCATCGGTGCCGCGTTCGCCGACCGGCTCGCCGCCGAGGGGCGCGACCTCGTGCTCGTCGCCCGCACCGTCGACCGGCTCGAGGAGGCGGCCGCGCGGTACCGCGAGGCGGGTGTGTCGGTGGAGGTCCTGCCCGCCGACCTGACCGCCCCGGACGAGCGCGCCCGCGTCGTGCGCCGGCTCGCCGACCCCGACCGCTCGCCGGTGGACCTGCTGGTCAACAACGCCGGCATGGGCCAGCGCGGGAGCTTCCTGGCCACCTCGCCCGAGGACCTGCAGACCCAGCACGACCTCAACGTCACCGCGGTGCTGCAGCTGACCCGCGCGGTCGTGCCGGGGATGGTCGACCGGGGCCGCGGCGCGGTCGTCAACGTCTCGAGCGTGGCCGGGTTCCTGCCGGGCAGCGGCTCGACCTACACCGCGGACAAGGCGTGGGTGACGGCGTTCACCGAGGGCGTGGCCGCGTCGCTGGCCGGCACCGGGGTGCGGGCGCTCGCGCTCTGCCCCGGGTTCGTCCGCACGGAGTTCCACGAGCGGGCCGGCATCGACGTCGGCGCGCGCACCGGGCCGCTGTGGCTCGACGCCGCCCGGGTGGTCGACGAGTGCCTCGCCGACCTCGCCGGCGGCCGCGTCGTGTCCGTCCCGAGCCTGCAGTACAAGGCGATCTCGTCGGTGGTGGGCGTGCTGCCGCGCCGCGTCGTCCGCCGGCTGGTCGCCACCTTCGACCGGGAGCGCTGAACCATGAGCACCGCCACCGACCCCACCGACGACACCGACCGCCTGCGGCTGGCCGAGCTCGTGCGCGAGCTCGGGGTCGTGCACGGGAAGGTCGTGCTGTCCTCGGGCCGCGAGGCCGACTACTACGTCGACCTGCGCCGGGTCACGCTGCACCACGAGGCCGCCCCGTTGGTCGGCCGGCTGCTGCGCACGCTCACCGCGGACTGGGGGTACGACGCCGTCGGCGGGCTGACCCTGGGCGCGGACCCGGTGGCCGACGCGGTGCTGCACGCCGCCGCGGCCGAGCGGGCCGCCGATCCCGCGGTCCCGCCGGTCGACGCGTTCGTGGTCCGCAAGTCGACCAAGGAGCACGGGCTCCAGCGGCTGATCGAGGGCCCGGACATCACGGGCCGGCCCGTCCTCGTCGTCGAGGACACCTCCACCACCGGGGGCTCGGTGCTGCAGGCCGTGCGCGCGGTGCGCGAGGCCGGGGCCACCGTCGTCGGCGTGGCGACCGTCGTCGACCGCGCCACCGGGGCCCGGGAGGCGATCGAGGCCGAGGGCGCGCCGTACCGCGCGCTCCTCGGCCTCGCCGACCTGGGGCTGTAGAGGTCCCGATCCCCGCCCGACCCGCCCCATTCCCGGCCGTCGTACCGGGTCTTCGGGTCGGCCGGGGACCGGAACCGGCCCCCGCCGGGGTCAGACGACCCGGATGCGGACCGAGTCGAAGGCCGGGGTCTGGTCGGCCCGCTCCATCATCGGGATGCGGTGCGAGCCGTCACCGGCCCAGGAGCTGCACTGGGCGATGCCCTTGGGCAGCCCCGTGACGTCGATGGTCACCGTGCTCTCGCCGGCGCCGCCCTTGTTGTCCTGGGTGGCCACGAAGAAGGCCGGCTTGTCGCCCGGGGCGGGCGCCCCGTCGACCGAGATCATCCGGCAGGCGGTGTGGAAGTGGCCGCGCTGGATGCCGTTCTCGTCGAGCAGCGAGCTCTCCAGGTAGTAGCCGCCCGCCGCCGCGCCGAGGAAGCGGTCGCGCTTCAGGTTGCGGGTGGTCACGTCGATGCTGAAGGGCTGGCCCTCGGCCACCTGCTGCGGGAACTCGGTGATCAGCAGGGACGGGTTCTGGTTCGCGTCGCCGACCTCGCCGAACGCCGTGGAGACGCAGCGGTCGCCCTTCTGGAACCCGTCGTGCGGCGGCAGGTCGCTCTCCGAGCAGTCGCGGGCCAGGACGTCCAGGCCGTTGATCTTCTCGCCGCCGGCCGCGTCGCCCTCGCCGGCGGCCTGCTCCTCGGCGGGAGCGTCCTCCTGGGCCGCGTCCTGCCCGTTCCCGTTCTGCGCGTTGTCCTGCCCGTCGCGGGCGTTGACCTCGGCCTGGTCCGCGCGGTTCTCCCCGCCGCGGCCCTGCTGCGGCGCCCCGGCCCCGGCACCGCCCTCGGCCTCGGCCTCGGCGCCGGCGGCCTCGTCCTCGGCGGTCGCCTCGGCCGAACCCTGCTGGTCCTCTTGGTCCTCCTGGTCGGCGACCGGCGCGGCGGCCTGCGCGCCCTGGCTGCCACCGGTGGTGATCCGGTCCGCGGCAGCCGCGTACCCGCAGGCCGTCGGGACCATGACCAGGGCGGCGGCCGCGGTGGTCAGCAGGACGCGACGGAGCCGGGCGGCCCGGGCGGTGCGCCCGACGCGCGGGGTCTCGGGGGTGTCTGGGGTGTCGGTCCGGGTTGCCATCAGCGGGTCATTCCTCGGGTCGTGGAGCGGGGGGAGCGGGCGGCCGGGTCGTACTCGTCGAGCCGGTGGCCGCCGGTGTCGGTCGTGCGCGGCACGCGGTGGCCGCCGGTCGTGTCGGCCCGGTCGGAACCGAGCAGGTCGTCGAAGCGGAACCCGCCGGAGTCACCGGCGCGGCGCCGCCGGTGCGGGCCGGTGTCCGAGACGGACGGGTAGCCGCCGGAGTCGCTGACGGCGGTCGCGGTGCGGGCCGTCGGGAAGCCACCGGAGTCGGCCGCGTTGCGGGCGCGGTGGCCACCGGTGGCGGACGCCGAGCGGGTGAGCCGGTGCCCACCCGTGTCGGCGCGGCGGAAGGCGCCGGTGTCGGACGCGTCGGCCTGCTCGGCGTCGGCCGTGCGGAAGCCGCCCGAGTCGTCGATCCGGAACCCCCCGCTGTTCGAGCCGCGGCGCCGGGCGGCGCGGTGGCCGCCGGTCGAGGTCGCGCCCGCGGCCTGCGCGGCGCCGCCCACCGGCAGCGGGGCGCGCTTGCCGCGCCGGCCCGAGGACGCCTCCCGCGGGGCCGGGATCGTGAGCACCGGGGCGGAGTGCAGGGCCGCGAGCTGACGGCCGGTGGCCGGGGCGGCGGGCGCGGGCGCCTTCTTCCGGCCGCGGCGGAGGGTGATCAGCAGGCCGATCGCGGCGGCGGCGCAGGCCACGAACACGATCGCGGGGACGATCATGTCGGCGGGCGAGGTGGCGCCGCTCAGCAGGCCGGGCGAGGGGGGCTCGGGCAGGGCCGAGTAGTCGACGAGGCCGGTGGCCTCCAGCATCGCGATGTGCCCGGTCACGTACTGGAACGCGGTGTCGGCGAACTGCCGGACGAGCTCGTTGCGGGTGCTGACCCGCACCTCGGCGATGACCGGCAGCACGTTCCCGTGGGCCTCGCGCACGATCTGCACCGCGACCCGGTCGTAGTCCGTGCCGGTGGTGTTCGTGATCTGGTTCATCCAGCCGATCTGCTGGTCCGTCGGCCGGCTCGGCAGCTGCACGCCCAGCTTGTCCGCGGTCTCGCGGTCGATCTGGTCCAGCACGGCGTGCTGCTCGGCCAGGTGCTGCCCGGTCTCGCGGACCTGCTGGTTGGTCGCCTGCTGGGACATCTGCTGTCCGGTCGGCGCCTCCCAGAGGCCGGCCTGCCGGACCTTGATCAGCAGGTCGCGGTCGGCGGGCCCGAGCGGGCCCCACTGGGTCTGCTGCCAGCCGCCGGTGCCGGGCGCGCCGGTCGTCCAGGACTGCAGGACGGACACCGTGACGGCGCCGAGGACGGCGACGAGCAGGGCCCAGCGCACGGAGCGCGGGATGCGGTGCAACATCGGTGGACCTTTCGGGGAGCGGCCCGTGGGGAGCGGGTGCGTGCCGGCTGCGAGGGGAAGCGTGGCCGGGTGGAGCGGAGCGACCGTCGGATCGTGCGGGTCGTGCGGGGTGGGTTCTCCGCCGGGCGGCACCGGCCGGCGGGTGGTCGGGGTCAGGCCATGTCGAACTGCTCGGTGTGGATGTGCTCGTCGTCGACGCCCATGACGGTCAGGGCGCCGTGCACGTCGGAGACCATCGACGGTGGCCCGCACAGGAAGTAGTCGTTGCGCGCGCTCACGTCGAGGGTGTTCAGCACGGTGGTCAGCAGCGCGACGTCGATCTCGCCGGTCGCGCCCGTCCAGGTCGCGGAGGGCCGGCGGAGGACCTCGGTGACCTCCAGGTCGAGATAGCGGCGCAGCATCGCGAGCTCGTCACGGAACAGCAGGTCACCGGTGTCGCGGGCGACGTAGATCAGTCGGTGGGGCCGCTGGTCGCCGCGGTCCGCGGCGGTGCGCAGCATGCTCATCATCGGGGTGATGCCCACGCCGCCGGCGATCAGGACCAGCCCGGCGGCGGGCACGTCGTCGCAGGTGAACGAGCCGTACGGGCCGTCGACCCACACCGACTCGCCGGGGCGCAGGTCGCGCACGCCGGTCGCGAAGTCGCCGGTGCCGCGGATGGTGAACTCGGTGTAGCGCGGGTCGTGCGCGCTGCTGGCGATCGTGAAGGGGTGTTCCTCGACGGCCGAGCGCTGCAACCGCACCCAGGCGAACTGGCCGGGCGAGAAACGCAGCCCCTCGCCGCCGTCGCGCGGGGACAGCACGAGCGTGGTCACCGTCGGGTTCTCCGCGCGCACCGCCTGGACGGCGAACTCGCCGCCCTGGTCGAGGACCGCCCGGCCCCACCACCGCATCGCGAACACGACCAGCACGAGCATGCCGAGCGCGGTGAGGATCGGCCCCATCACGGCGTCGAGGACCAGGTGCTGCAGCCAGAGCACGTGCAGCGTGGTGCCGCCCAGCACGAACACCGCCAGCATCACGTGCAGCCAGCGCCAGACCTCGTAGCGGAGGTTGAACTTCCGCTTCCAGACCGCCAGCACGACCAGCAGGACGATCGACACGGTCGCGGCGACGGCGGCGCGGGCCCGGTTCGGCGCGGTCGGCACCATCAGCAGCGCGACCTGGGTGGGGTTGGCGGCGATCACGGCCGCCAGGTGCACGAGGATCAGGACCGCGGAGAGGACGCCGAGCTGGCGGTGCAGCCCGACGACCGTCTCGATGCCGAAGGCCCGGGTCAGCCCGCGCAGCCGGGAGGGCAGCGCGGCGGTGCACACGAGTGCGGAGGCCGCCACGATCCCGGTCACGGAGGACAGCTGCCGCCACATGCCCATGGGCTCGGAGGTCAGCAGGTGCGCGAGCGCGGGTCCGGCCAGCACCACCAGCAGTGCCGTCACCCATGCCGCGCGGGCGCCCGCCGCCGGGGCCGCCGAGACCGTCGTCCTGTCCACGGCGAAGGACGGTAGGCAAGGCCCGCCCGAGGGAAACGGAAGCTTAAGGGCCCGCCGGGCGACGGCGCCCGGTGCGGGCCCGGCGGTCGACGACGGGCGCGAAGTTGCCCCGAACGCCGACCCAATTGCTCCGAACGCCGAGCAACCCCCTCAGATTCGGGCCGCGCGCAGGCCGGACGGTCGCCCACCGCCACCGCTCGCAGACCGACCGTGGCCACACGGCGCAGGGCGCGCGCGACGGGCCGTGCGCCCGCCCCCTCACCGCCCGTTGACCATGCCGCCCCTAGCGTGACCCGCGACGAACGCAGAGGTCACACTTCGGGCGGCGGGGAAACGTCTTCGCAACCTGAACGGTGCAATGTCGGGGACGTTTCGTGCCGCATACTCGAAGGTCACGGAAGAGTCACGGCGGGGGGAGGGCTTCCATGTCAGGACGAGCGGGGCGCCGGGCACGGCGTGGTCCCGCGCTGCTCGCGCCGGTGCTGCTGGCGACGGGGATGGTGGTCGCACTCCTCGCCGGCTGCGGGGCGCCCTCCTGGACCTACGTCACCAACTCGACCGACCGTACCTATCTGAAGGTGCCGACGTCGTGGAAGCAGGTCGACCCCGCGGAGCTGGAGAGCCAGCTCGGGGTCACCCCCGCGAAGGACTCCACCGAGGGGGTGTGGATCCAGGCGTACGACTCCGACGCGCGCCCCTCGCTCGACCACATCATCGGCGAGTCCGCGGAGTCGCCGGCAATCCTGGTGACGGTCCAGCCGATCCCGGAGAAGTCGCGCGGGCAGATCTCCCTCGACACGGTCCGTGACTTCATCTACCCGGTCTCCGACACGGCCCGCCAGACGATGCAGCTGGGCGGCCAGCAGAGCGGCCTCACCGGGTTCACGCTGCTCGGGGACGAGGTGCTCACCCCGGGCGACGGGATCCGCGGCGTGCACACGGTGTTCTCGTACCGGGTGAACGGCGGTGAGCCGCAGATCTTCGACCAGACCGGCTACCTCAACGACGACGCCAGCAAGCTGTATCTCGCGCTGGCCCGCTGCTCGGCGGACTGCTTCGAGAAGCGGCAGTCCGAGATCGACGGCGTCGTCTCCTCGTTCACGGTTCGGGAGGGCCCATGACCATCGTCGACGACCTCGGGTCACCGGGGCAGCCGGAGGGTCCGCCCCCGGAGCCGCCGGCGGCCCACGTGCCGCCGGCGGAGAGGGTCGAGCCGCGCCGCAAGAAGATGGCGCTGTGGGACCGCGGCAAGCTGCTGCTGCTGTTCGTGCTCGCGTTCCTGGTGATCGTGTGGTCGCAGGTCGCGGACAACCCGCTGATCACCTTCGCCGACGCGTTCCGCATCGAGACCGTCGAGTCGCAGTGGCTGCTCTGGCTCGCCGGGCTGGAGCTGCTGCGCCAGCTCCACTACCTCGTCTCCGAGCGGTGGTCGGCCTACCACGTCTTCTGGACGCGGAAGGTCTTCGGCGGCACCGACCGGGCACTGAAGAGACGCTTCTCGGACTGGACCCGCTTCCGGCTCGCGCGCGTCCTCAAGTGGGCCGCGCTGATCGTGCTGGTCGCCCTGGTCGCCGGGGCCGCGCTGGGCACCTCGCCCTTCCTCGCGATCTTCCAGGCGCCCGCGCTGATCTGGCAGGCGCTGCCGTTCATCTTCCAGCTGGCCTTCGCGTTCTTCTTCATCGCGTTCCAGTTCATCGGCCTGTTCTGGTTGCTGTCCCGGGGCGGCGTCGACACCTACTACCCGGACGACATCAAGACCAGGTTCTCCGACGTCTGGGGCCAGGACCACGTGGTCCAGCGGATCCGCGAGAACATCATGTTCCTGGAGAAGCCGGACGAGATCGAGGCCAAGGGCGGCTACGTCCCCGGCGGTCTCCTGCTCTGGGGCCCGCCCGGCACCGGTAAGACACTGATGGCCGAGGCGGTCGCGGGCGAGACCGGCAAGCCCTACGTCTTCGTCGACCCCGGCGCCTTCATCAACATGTTCATGGGCGTCGGCATCCTCAAGGTGAAGTCGCTGTTCCGGAAGCTGCGCAAGCTCTCGCTGCGCTACGGCGGCGTCATCGTCTTCTTCGACGAGGCCGACGCGCTGGGCAACCGCGGCACGCTGGCGTCGATCGGTCCGGGCGGGGGCGGCGGGCGCGGGTTCGGCCCGGCGCCCTTCCACGGCACGGGCTGTCACGGCTTCTCCTACCTGTCGCGGGACACCCGGTCGATGCTGTTCCGCGAGTCCCTGCGGACCGAACTGGCGTCGGCGCCCCCGGTCGAGGAGCGGCGCAGCCGGTTCGTCATGGGCGGCGCGATGAACGGCGGCGGCGGGGGCGGCATGGGCACGCTGCAGGCGCTGCTCACCGAGCTCTCCGGCCTGAAGAAGCCGCGCGGCCTGCTCAACCGGTGGGGCCGGCGGGCGCTGGGCATGCGGCCGAAGCCGCCGCCCAAGTACCGGATCCTGGTCATGATGGCCACGAACATGCCGGAGTCGCTCGACGAGGCGCTGCTGCGGCCGGGCCGCATCGACCGGATCTACCGGGTCGGCTACCCGTCGAAGGCCGGCCGGATCCGCACCTACCAGGGCTACCTGGACAGGGTGCCGCACGAGATCACGGACGAGCACCTCGACAAGCTCGCGACGATCACCCCGTACGCCACCGGCGCCACGATCAAGGACCTGGTCAACGAGGCCCTGATCACCGCGATCCGGGACGGCCGCGAGGTCATCACCTACCGCGACCTGATGAAGGCCAAGCAGCTCAAGGAGCTCGGCCCGCCCGAGGACGTCGAGTACATCGAGCGGGAGCGGCACGCCGTCGCCGTGCACGAGGGCTGCCACGCCGTCGTCGCCTTCCGGGTGCGCGAGCACATGGAGATCGACCTGGCGACGATCGAGAAGGGCAGCGACTACCTGGGCATGGTCGCGAGCATCCCGCCGGAGGACCAGTTCACCCGGTGGCGCTCGGAGTACGAGGCCGACATCCTCGTGTCCCTGGCCTCGCTGGCGGGCGAGCGGATGTTCTTCGACGGCGACAGCTCGTCGGGCGTGTCCGGCGACCTCGAGTCCGCGACCACGGTGGCCTCGTTCATGGAGGGTTTCTGGGGCATGGGGTCGACGGTGTCGTCGTACTCCTCGGCCCGGCGGCTCGAGGTCGGCGCGCCGGGCGGCGGCAGGGGCGCCCCGGGCAAGGACGGCAGCACCGAGGAGGTGCTCCGCCGGGCGCTCGCCGACCGGATCGAGGACCACCTCGACACGCTGCTCGACAAGGCCGCGGAGATCCTCGCCGAGAACCGCTCGGCGGTGCTCGCCATCGCGCACGCGCTGGAGACGCACAAGACGCTCACCGGCGAGGACGTCGAGGCGGTGCTGACCGGGCGCCAGGGCCCCACGATCGACGGCCGCATCTACGCCGACCCGGACTTCCTGGCCCAGCTGGAGGAGTACCACGCCGCGGCGGCGGGCGCGCACCGCGCCCACGCACCCGTCCGGCTGGCGCTGCCGGCGATCCGGGACCGGGAGGAGGGCAGCTCGGCGGCGGCCACGCCCCCGCCCGCCTGACCGGCACGAACGGACGGCACCCTCGCTCGCACGGACGGGCAGGGTGCCGTTCGCGTTCTCGGGGGTGGAACTCCGTACGGTGTACTGATAAACATCTCCGTCCGCCGTACCGAGACTGGGGGAGGTCATCACGATCCTGGTGACGGGCGCGACGGGGAACATCGGGCGGAAGGTCGTCGACCACCTGGTGGCGGCCGGGGCGCCGGAGGTCCGTGCACTCACCGTGAACCCGGCGAGGGCCGCGCTGCCGGCCGGGGTCGAGGTCGTGCGGGGATACCTGCGCAGGCCGATGGAGAACACGCTCACCTGGGCGCCGGAGATCATCGCCACGGGCGCGGTGCACGAGCCGTACCCGGAGGGCCGGAGCACCCCGATCGCGATGGACGACATCGCGCGGGTGGCCGCCGCGGCCCTGACCTCCGAGGGCCACGAGGGCCGGTCGTACACGCTCACCGGTCCGGAGGTCCTCTCCCGCGTCGACCTGGCGTGCGGATCGGCGCGGCCCTCGGTCACCCGGTGCGGTTCGAGAAGGTCAGCCGGGACGAGGCGGTCTCGACGCTCGCGCCGACGATGGGCGCGGAGGCGGAGTGGTACGTCGACACGATCCTCGCCGGCTCGGTGACCTGGCCCGTACAGGTCTCGCCGGCCGTCGAGGAGATCACCGGCCGGCCCGCCACCACCTTCGCGGACTGGGCGGCGCAGAACGCGTCGGCCTTCCGCGGAAACTCTCGAAGCGGAAACTCCCGAAGCCGAGGGCCCCGAAGCCGAGAGCGCGAGTCGCGCTCCGGCTTCGCGACTCATGTAAGTAGCTCCGGGACTTGATCGGCTCGGGGTTCTCGGGTTGCATGCGCATCCCGGCTGGTCCGGTGGGTGGCGTCGAGTTCGGCTCTGAGGGTGGACGTGCTGTTCATGCCTTGCTCCGC
>NZ_BAABIC010000038.1:0-45985 GCF_039542425.1 Pseudonocardia yuanmonensis | reverse complement strand
GTCCGGCCGCGCGGCGGGCGCACGACGGGCCGGCGGCGCCACGGTCGGGCGCGGCACGGCGGGCGTGCGGTGCGGAGCGCGCGGCGGGACGGACCCGGCCGGTGCGTGGCTGCGCTGCGACAGCCACGGCCCTCGGCCGCGTCGTCCGCCCGGTCGCTCCCACCCGGAACCCCTCCGGGTGCTCGTGCAGTGCTGCGTGCGGTGATGCTGGTCGTGCGTCGGACCTGGCGGGTCCGCGGGGTGGTGCCCGGCTACCGCGTCAGGACACGAGGCCGCGGCGGAAGCCGTGCGCGACGGCCTGGGCGCGGTCCCGGACGCCGAGCTTGCGGAACAGCCGGCGGGCGTGGGTCTTCACGGTGTCCTCGGACAGGTAGAGCTCGCGGCCGATCTGACCGTTGCTCTTGCCCTGGCTCATCCCGCGCAGCACCTGCAGCTCGCGCTCGGTGAGCTGCACCCCCGGGTCGGCGGGCGCCCGCGGCGTGGGCACCGCGGTGGAGGCGAGGGTGTGGGCGAGGGCGGCCACCAGCTCGGGCCGGGAGGCGTCCCAGCGGAGGTAGCCCCGCGCACCGCCGGCGATGGCGGCGGCGATGCTGCCCGCGTCGTCCGGGGCGCCGAACACGATGACGTTCGCCTGCGGGTGGGCCGCCACCAGGCGCCTGGTGGCCTCCACCCCGGTGGGCACCGCGCGCTGGGTGCCGACCAGGACGACGTCGACCGGCTGCCGGGAGAACCGGGCCAGCAACTCGTCCCCATGGGCGACGCAATCGATCCGGTGCACCCCCGGCACCGCGGACATCACGCGGGTCAGACCTTCGCGGACGCTGCGACGATCGTCGCAGATGAGTACCGTCGTCACGACGATTCCTTCCTGCAGCTTCCTGCAGCCGGGTGATGTGTCACCCTCCGCATCGGCGGGTGACCGGATCACCTTGACACGATCAGGGCGACTTTGTGCCCTCCATTCGGGACCTCTGCGCCGAACGGCACTCGTCATGTGGGTGATGAGGGACCGAATGGAGTAATTACACTACCGCGAGCCTCTCCTCACCCGGAGACCGCTCCCCCATCAGGCGCCGCCCCGTCCCCTCGGAACGGGCACGGACGACGCTCAGCGTGGCCGCCGCGGCGTGTCGTCGGCGCGCGGGACCGCTCGGCGCACCGATCGTCGAGCGGAGCAACCGATCGAGCCGCCGATCGTGTCCCTCCGGCCCCTCGAACGGACGGTCCGACGGTCGCGCGGCGGCGCCGGGCGGATCGTCCGACCAGGGCGCCCCGGCGGGGCCTGTTCCGGCGTCCGTCCGTGGCTCCCCGGGACCCCCCGGCGTTCCCCTCCCGGAGCCCTCCGGGTCGCCGTCCGGAGAGGAACCGGAGGACGCCGTGCCGGCCCGCCGGACGACCGTGCCAGCGGCGTCCGCGGCGGCGAGGAGGGCCGCCCAGGCGAGGGGCAGCAGGCCCGCCGTGGCCGCCTCCTCCGCGACGGCGTCGAGGGCCGCCAGGGCCGACTCCGGGGTGGGGGCGACGACCCCCGCCGCGGCCTCCGCGGAACCGGCCTCCCCCGCGGCGGCCCGCACCGCGGCCACCACGCCGGCGAGGAGGCGGGACTTGAGGAGATGCCGCAACGACCCCGCGGCGGCTGCTCCGCGGACGGCCCGGGCCGCTGCAACGGACGCCGCGTCGAGATCGCCGCGCGCCAGTGCGAGCTCGCTGTGCACCCAGGCCGTCCGCACCACGGGACGCCAGGGCACGGACCTGCCGCCGGTGTGTACGACGCCGATCGCGAGAAGCACGTCCGCCCTGCTCAGCAGGCGTGCGGAGCGGGTGAGCGCGCCCTGCCCGAGCGCGTCGGCCGCGAGCCCGGTGAGCGCGTCGACGTGAGCCGAGAAGAGGTCCGCGCACGGGCTGGGAACGCCCTGCGAGGTGACGCCGGGAGGCCCGTCGGACGGCGCCGGCCCGGTCGAGCCGCGGAGATCGGCGGGGGCGGTCGACCACCGCCCGGCCCCGGGTGCGCCGGTCCGGGCGGACGGTCCGCGAGCCTCCGGAGGCCCGACCCGTCGATCGACCTCGGCCGAGCGGACACCGGCTCCGGGCAGTGCCCCGGGCGCTCCCGCGGCGAGGGCCAGGGCCCGTCCGTCGAGCCCGTCGGCGAGGGCGTGCCCGCCCCGCTGACGCAGGTGCGAGGCGCGGGTGACGAGGGCGTGCGCGCGGATCTCGACGGGCACGCGGGGGTCCCGCACGAGACCCTCCAGGAGGGCCGCCGCGGCGGCGTACCGGCCCTGCCCGCCGAGGGCCACGGCAGCCGCCCAGCGCACCACGGGCTCCGCTCGTCCCACCGGGCCGACCGACACGCCGGGGCGGCCCCCGAAAGCCACCTCACTCACGCGGCTGTCGTCCAAGTGGGCGGGTCCTATCGGGGAGCGGTCAAGGAGTGTCTACCCACATGTACTACTCCGTGTGGGTGATGGACGCGAGATCGGTCAGGAGGTCCGCCGCGGAGGTCAGGGACCCGAGGCGGTCGGTCCGGGACGGCAGGGCGACCTCCGCCCAGCCCGGCCCTGCGGCAAACGAGCGGAGCCGGGGCCGGGTACGGGGCAGCGCGGCGAACAGACCCGGGTCGGCCGTCCGCGGGCCCTGCGCCCACAGCACCACTGCGGCGGGTGCGGTCCGGCGCACCGCAGCCACCAGCGCGTCGAGCGGAAGGTCGGGCCCCAGGGGTCGGTAAGCCACGCCCCGCTCGGCCAGCACGGCACCGAGGACGGCGAGCGGCAGGTGGTGCCACTCGCCCGGCGAGCCGGCCAGCAGGACCGGGCGGGCATCCGCCCCCGGCCGGCTCGCGGCGACCGCGCGGGCGCCGTACACGGCGGTCACGGCCTCGCTGACCATGTGCTCGATCTCGACACCGGCCCCGGTCGACTCCCAGCGCTCGGCGACCGCACACAGCACCGGCCGGACGACGTCGTCCCAGGTCCGGACCAGTCCGTCGGCCTCGATGGCCTCGTCGACGAGCCGCCGCACCGCGGGCGCGTCCATGGACAGCGCCGCGCGCCCCACACCGCGGGCCCGCCGGCTCGCCCCGGGGAGCCGTAGCACCCGTCCTCCGACGCGTACGCGCGCGCCGAGGTCGAGCTCCTCGTCCGAGGGGCGACCGGCGAGCAGCAGCGGGCCGCCCTCCCCCGCCCCGGGTTCCGCGGTGCCGGTGCCGGGCACGCCCACGGGCCGCCCGCCACCCGGCTCCGGCAAGGGCGCGGCGAGGGCGTGCCGTGCGGCCTCGGCGGGAGTGGCCCCCTGGAGCAGCGCCTGCTGCATCAGTTCCAGGCGAGCGAGGTCCGCGGCGCCGTAGCGCCGGTGGGAGCCCGGGGTGTGCGCGGACGGGCCGAGCCCGTAGCGCCGGTCCCAGGTCCGCAGGGTGGCGGGGGCGACCCCGAGCCGCCGGGCCACGGCGGCCACGGTCAACCGGGGGGCGTCGTCGGGTCCGGACGGGGTATCCGGCGTTCGACCCTGCACAGTCGGCTCCTCCGCCCCCGGCTCCTGCACGCCGGTCACCTCGGCCACGTCTCGCACCGCGCGGTTCCCGCGCGGGGGCACGTCGCGGTCGGGTGCGTGCTCCGGCACGGGCTGCGTGGTCACGCGCCCATGGTCGGGGGTCGCCCCGCCCGCGGCAACCGCGACACGGTTCCTGCGACGAACCTCTTGAACAAGGTTTGGCGCGTTTCTATGCTGGGCACCTCGTTGCCGAGCAACGACTTCTTCGCTTCGAACTGGTGGGTGATGACGGTGGCGGACATCAGGCGGCTCCCGGGGCCGGTCTCCGACATCTGGGACTGGCAGATGCAGGGCGCGTGCCGCGGGATGGACAGCTCGTTCTTCTTCCACCCCGAGGGCGAGCGCGGACCGGCGCGGGCGAACCGCGAGCGGCGCGCCAAGGAGATCTGCGCGGCGTGCCCGGTGCTGGAGATGTGCCGGCGGCACGCACTGGAGGTGCAGGAGCCCTACGGCGTGTGGGGCGGCCTGTCGGAGCACGAGCGGGAGGCGATCATCCGCGGCCGCGACCGCCGGCTGCGGATCGACGACAAGAAGGGCGTCCAGCCGGTCTGACCGGCAGCGCCCCGCAGGGACGACACGCAGGACCGACACGCAGGGATGACCGGCGGGGACGACCCGTCGGAGCCCCGGGGGAACGCCGAAGGGCGGGTGGCCGCGAAGCCACCCGCCCTTCGGTGTGTGCTACTACCGCCGGCTCGGTGCCGGCTCGGTGCCGTCCGGGTACCGGATCAGTGCCCGTGCCCGTGACCGGCCGCCGGGGCCGGCTTCTCGACCTCGGGCTTGTCGACGACGGCGCTCTCGGTGGTGAGCACCATGCGCGCGATCGACGCGGCGTTGACCACGGCGTTGCGCGTGACCTTGACCGGGTCGATGACGCCGTCGGCCAGCAGGTCCGAGTAGGCGAGCGTGGCGGCGTTGAAGCCCTGCCCCCACTCCTGCTCGGCGACCCGCGAGGTGACGACCGCGCCCTCGACGCCGCCGTTGGCGGCGATCCAGTACAGCGGGGCGGTCAGCGCGCGGCGGACGATCGCGACACCGGTGGCCTCGTCGCCCTCGAGCTTGAGCTCCTCGAGCGCGGCGGCGGCCTGGACCAGCGCCGAGCCGCCACCGGGGACGATGCCCTCCTCGACGGCGGCGCGGGTCGCGGAGACGGCGTCCTCGATGCGGTGCTTGCGCTCCTTGAGGGCGGTCTCGGTGGCCGCACCGGCCTTGATGACCGCGACGCCGCCGGACAGCTTGGCCAGCCGCTCCTGCAGCTTCTCCCGGTCCCAGTCGGAGTCGGTGGTCTCGATCTCGCCCTTGATCTGGGCGATCCGGCCCTGGATGTCGTCCGCCTTGCCGGCGCCCTCGACGATCGTCGTGGTGTCCTTGGAGACGACCACCCGGCGGGCCCGGCCCAGCAGGTCCAGCCCGGCCTCGGACAGCTTGAGCCCGACCTCCGGGTTGATGACCGTGCCGCCGGTGGCGACGGCGAGGTCGTCCATGAAGGCCTTGCGGCGGTCGCCGAAGAAGGGCGACTTGACCGCGGCGACCTTGACGGTCTTGCGGATCGAGTTGACGACGAGGGTGGACAGGGCCTCGCCCTCGACGTCCTCGGCGATGATGAGCAGGGGCTTGCCCTCGCCGAGCACCTTCTCCAGCAGGGGGAGCAGGTCCTGGATGGAGCTGATCTTCTCGCGGTGCAGCAGGATGTAGGTGTCCTCGAGGACGGCCTCCATGCTCTCCGCGTCGGTCACGAAGTAGGGCGACAGGTAGCCCTTGTCGAACTGCAGGCCCTCGGTGATCTCCAGCTCGGTGGCGAGCGTGGAGCCCTCCTCGACGGTGATCACGCCGTCGTTGCCGACGGAGCCGATCGCGTCGGCGATCAGGCGACCGATCTCCTCCTCGCGGGAGGCGATGGTGCCGACCTGGGCGATGTGCTCGGCGCCGTTGACCGGGATGGCCTTCTGCAGCAGCCACTCCGAGACCTTGTCCGCGGCGGCGGCGATGCCGCGGCCGAGGGCGGTCGGGTTGGCGCCGGCCGCCACGTTGCGCAGGCCCTCGCGGACCAGTGCCTGGGCGAGCACGGTGGCGGTGGTGGTGCCGTCGCCCGCGACGTCGTTCGTCTTGGTGGCGACGGTCTTGGCGAGCTGCGCCCCGAGGTTCTCGTACGGGTCCTCGAGGTCGATCTCGCGGGCGATGGTCACGCCGTCGTTGGTGACGGTCGGACCACCGAACTTCTTGTCGATGACGACGTGGCGGCCGCGGGGGCCGAGCGTCACCTTCACGGCGTCGGCGAGCTGGTTGACACCCCGCTCGAGCGCGCGCCGCGTGTCCTCGTCGAAGCTGATCTGCTTCGGCATCAGAGCCTCTCGTTCTGGATCGGGAGAAGGAACCGCCCCGGGGCCCAGGCCTTCACTCGGCGCTGCGCCGCCGGGGCGGGTTCACTTCGCGCGGGGATCGTCAGTTGACGACCGCGAGCACGTCGCGGGCGGAGAGGATCAGGTACTCCTCGCCGTTGTACTTGACCTCGGTGCCGCCGTACTTCGAGTAGATGACGACGTCGCCGACGTTCACGTCCAGCGGGACGCGGTTGCCGTTGTCGTCGATCCGGCCCGGGCCCACGGCCAGGACCTTGCCCTCCTGGGGCTTCTCCTTGGCCGTGTCCGGGATGACGATGCCGGAGGCCGTGGTGGTCTCGGCCTCACTGGCCTGGACGACGATCTTGTCCTCGAGCGGCTTGATGTTCGCCACGATGACCTCCCCTTTCCTGGGGTGACTCACGAACTGTCCGTAGTACTGTCCACCGACAGCCGACCAGGGGCCCCGCCGTCGCGGGTGCCGGGGCGACCCGACCTGAACTGTGCGGTTGGCACTCTACCCACGAGAGTGCCAGCCGTTCAACGGGCCCGCCACCCGATGGCGGTCGTAGGCTCCGGACCCATGCCGACTGTGGGAGAACTCGAGGTCTCGCCCCTCTGCCTGGGGGCCAACGTCTTCGGCTGGACCGCCGACGCCGACACCTCGTTCGCGGTGCTCGACGCCTTCACCGGGGCGGGTGGCACGTTCGTCGACACCGCGGACTCGTACATGTGGCGGGTTCCCGGCAACAGCGGGGGCGAATCGGAGACGATCATCGGGGACTGGATGGCCGCGCGCGGCAACCGGGACTCGATGGTGATCGCGACGAAGGTCGGGTCGCTGCCGCAGCGCGCGGGCCTCGGCGGCGAGAACATCAAGGCCGCCTGCGAGGACTCGCTGCGCCGGCTGCGCACCGACCACATCGACCTCTACTACGCGCACAAGGACGACCCCGACACCGTGCAGGAGGAGACGCTCGACGCCTTCGACGCGCTGGTGAAGGAGGGCAAGGTCCGCCAGGTCGGGGCGTCGAACTTCACCGCGGAACGGCTGCGCTCGGCGCTGGAGATCTCCGACCGGGACGGGCTGGTGCGCTACACCGCGCTGCAGCCGCACTACAACCTCATGGAGCGAGAGGGCTTCGAGTCCTCGCTGCAGGACCTGCTGCGCTCCGAGGGCATCGCCTGCCTGCCGTACTACGCGCTGGCCAAGGGCTTCCTGACCGGCAAGTACCGCGGGGAGAAGGTCGACAGCGTGCGCGCCGAGGGCGCCTCGGCCTACCTCGAGGACCCCCGCGGGCGCGCGGTGCTCGCGGTGCTCGACGAGATCGCCGCCGGCCACGAGGTCCCGGTCCCGGCCGTCGCGCTCGCCTGGCTGGCCGCGCAGGACACGGTGGCCGCGCCGATCGCCTCCGCCCGCACCGTCGAGCAGCTGCGGAACCTGCTGCCGATGCTCACCCTGCGGCTCACGGACGACGAGCTGCGCCTCCTCGCCCACGTGAGCTCCTGACCCGCGGGCCGGCCGGCCCCGCGGGTCCCGGACGGCCGCCGGGACGGCCCTGGACGAACGTCCGGTCCGTTATCCTGCCCTTCGTGACCACCGCCGCCGACCGGGTGACCCGACGTCAGGTCGACAAGTTCGAGGAGCGCCGCCGGCTGCTGGCCGAGGGGGCCCTGCAGACGCTCTCCGAGCGGGGTTACGCACGCACGAGCCTGCGCGAGATCGCCCAGAACACCGAGTTCAGCCACGGCACGCTGCACTACTACTTCCGGGACAAGGTCGAGCTGATCATGTACTGCGTGCGGCGGTACAAGGCCGTCTGCGTGCAGCGCTACGACGCGATCGTCGCCGACTCGTCGACCCCGGAGGGGCTGGCCGCGGACTTCGCCGAGGGGCTGGCCGCGACCTGCCGGGACGACGCCCTGATGCACCGGCTCTGGTACGACCTGCGCTCCCAGTCGCTGTTCGAGGAGTCCTTCCGGCCGGACGTCGCCGAGATCGACGAGAGCCTCGAGCGGATGATCTGGCGGATCGTCGGCCGGTACGCCGAGCTCGCCGGGCGGGAGCCCACCTGCAGCCCGGCGACGGCCTACGCGACCTTCGACGGGCTGTTCCAGCAGGCCCTGCTCCGCCACCTCTCCGGCTCCGAGCTCGCCCTCGACGACCTCCGCGCCGGCGCCCGGCACCTGCTGGGCCACGTCGTCTGCGCGTAGCGCACCGTCGGCCCCTGATCCCGCGGGTCGGTACGTCCGGGCCACCGACTCGCACCTCCCGGTCGCTCCCGGGATCGCCCGCCCGGAAGTGCCGACCCGCGGGTCAGGGGACCAGGACCTCGGTGACCTGCAGGCCCGAGTCGGCGGGGAGGCCGAGCTCGGAGGGCGTGGCGCCGACGTGGACGAGGTGGGCCCCGAGCGCGGCGACCATCGCGCCGTTGTCCGTGCAGAGCACCGGGCGCGGGACGCGGAGGCGCAGGCCCGCGGCGGTGCAGCGCTCCTCGGCCAGCGCGCGCAGCCGCGAGTTGGCCGCGACCCCGCCGCCGAGCAGCACGGTGTCCATGCCGTACTCCTGCGCGGCCTTCACCGTCTTCATCGTCAGCACGTCGACGACGGCCTCCTGGAAGGAGGCCGCGACGTCCGCGACCGGCACCGGCACGCCCTCCCGCTCCAGCGCCTCGACGTGCCGGGCCACGGCGGTCTTGAGCCCGGAGAAGGAGAAGTCGTACTTCGCGTCGCGCGGCCCGGTGAGCCCGCGGGGGAACGCGATCGCCTCCGGGTCGCCCTCGCGCGCGGCCCGGTCGATGTACGGGCCGCCGGGGAAGGGCAGGCCGAGCAGCCGGGCGACCTTGTCGAAGGCCTCCCCCGCGGCGTCGTCGATCGTGGCCCCGAGCGGGGTCACGGGGCCGGCCAGGTCCGGCACGGCGAGCAGGCTGGAGTGCCCGCCGGAGACGAGCAGCGCGAGCGCGGGCGGTAGCGGACCGTGCTGCACGGTGTCCACGGCGACGTGCGCGGCCAGGTGGTTGACCCCGTACAGCGGGACCTCCCAGGCCGCCGCGTACGCCTTCGCCGCCGCGACCCCGACGAGCAGCGCGCCGGCGAGACCCGGACCTGCGGTGACGGCCACGGCGTCGACGTCCGAGCCCTTCACGCCCGCCGTCTCCAGCGCCCGGTGCACCGCGGGGACCATCGCCTGCAGGTGCGCCCGCGACGCCACCTCGGGAACGACGCCGCCGAACCGTGCGTGCTCCTCCACGCTGGAGGCGATCTCGTTGGCCAGCAGCTCGGGGACGCCGGCGTCGGACATCCGGACGATCCCCACGCCGGTCTCGTCACAGGAGGTCTCGATACCGAGAACGATCGTCACCGGGGTTCCCTCTTCATCGTGTAGGCGTCGGCCCCGCTGGGCCGGTAGTACCGCTTCCGCAGCCCGACGACGGCGAACCCGGTCTTCTCGTAGAGCCCGAGGGCGGCCTCGTTGTCCGTCCTGACCTCGAGGAACACCGTCGCGTGCAGCTCGTCGGCCACGGCCAGCAGCGCGTCGAGCAGCCGGCGCCCGATGCCGCGGCCCTGGTGCGCCGGGTCGACGCCGATCGTGTGCACCTCGGCCTCGGCCTGCGGCGGACCGGCGGTGACGCCGAGCCCGGCGTAGCCGACGAGCTCGCCGTCGAGCCGGGCGGCGAAGTAGGGCAGGCCGCGGGACACCTCGTCCCGGAAGGCCTGGGCGCTCCACGGGTCGTCGCCGGGGAAGAGGATCCTCTCCAGCTCGGCGCAGCGTGGCGCGTCGGCCCGGTAGAGCGGACCGATCGTGACGGTGCCGGTCCCGCTCACGTGCGCACCTTCTTGCGCTCCCCGGGCGGGACGGCGTCGGGCCGGCGCAGGTACAGCGGCTCGAGCGGGCCCGGCGTGCGGCCGGAGTCCAGCGCCGCCGCGGCCGCGGCGACCAGCCCGGCCGGGGTCGGCGTGGCGGGCTCGCGCACGGGCAGGCCGAACCGGTCCGCCATCGTGCCCGCGGCGGCGACCAGGTGCAGCCCGTCGAGCCGCTCGGCCACCGCCTCGGGGCCCTCCACGGTCGGCCCGGTCAGCCGGGCGCCCTCCGCCTCGTAGCCGGCCCAGTAGACCTCGCGGCGGCGCGCGTCCGTCGCGACCAGCAGGTTCCCGGTGAGCCTGCCGGGCAGCACGACGGCCTGGGCGATGGCGTCGAGCGAGCACACCCCGTGCACCGGGACCGCCAGCGCGTCGCCGAGCGAGGCGGCGGTGACCATGCCGACCCGCAGGCCGGTGAAGGGCCCCGGTCCGGCACCGACGACGATCGCCTCCACCTCGCGCAGCCGGATCCCGGCATCGGCGCAGGCGCCCTGCACCCCGGGCATGAGCAGCTCGCCGTGCTTGCGCGCGTCGTGCGCGACCCGCACGCCGAGCTCCTCGGCGCGCGCGCCGGGGCCGTCGGTCAGCCGGACGACTCCGGCGGTGACGGCGGGTGTGGCGGTGTCCAGGGCCAGCACGAGCACGTCACCGAGCCTACGAGCGTCGCTCTCAGCAGCCGTCCTCGGGCCAACCCGTGCCCGTCTCCTCCGGCTCGGCCGTGCAGTCCGGTGTGCACAGGTGCGCGCACGGGCGCCCCGCGGGGTGCGGCGGGGCGGGCGGGAGCGGCGGGAACGGATCGGGGGTCGGGCTCATCGGTCTCCTCCTCGGGTCGCGTCCGAGCGTGCGCGCCGGTGCTGTTACGGCGCTGGCGCGGATCTCACGCGCGCTGCCACCGCCGTGCCAGCGCGGGCCCCGACCGTTCCGTGCCGTCCGACCCCGATTCCGTCAGGAGGAGAACATGAACGGGGACTTCGAGGAGCGGGTGCTGGCCTTCGCGGAGAAGGTCGGCACCGACCAGTCGGTGGCCCTCGGCGCGGCGCTGGCGTACGTCGGCGACCGCCTCGGCCTGTGGTCGGCCCTGGCCGGGAGCGGCCCGGTCACCGCGGCCGAGCTGGCCGCGCGCACCGGCCTGGCCGAGCGGTACCTGCGGGAATGGCTGTCCGCGCAGACCGCCGCCGGCTACCTGGACCACGCGGCCGGCCGGTTCACCCTGCCACCCGAGCGGGCGGCGGTCCTCGCCGACGAGGACTCCCCCGCCGCGATGGCCGGCGGGTTCGAGTTCGCGGCCGCGCTGTGGGCCGGCACCGACCGGCTCGCCGAGGCCTTCCGGACCGGGGCCGGCATCGCCTGGGGCGACCAGGACGAGCGGCTGGCCGGCGCGGTCGACCGCTGCTTCCGGGCCGACTACCGCGGTGAGCTGCTGACCACGTGGCTGCCCGCGCTCGACGGCGTGGTCGACCGGCTCCGTGCGGGCGCCCGAGTGCTCGACGTCGGCTGCGGCTTCGGCAGCGCGACCGGGCTGCTCGCCGAGGCCTTCCCGCAGAGCACGGTGCACGGGGTCGACCCGCACGAGCCGTCCGTGCGCGCGGCGGAGAAGGCCGCCTCGGGACGGGCGAGCTTCGCCGTCGGCGGGGCGACGGACTACCCGGCCGACGGCTGGGACCTGATTTGCTTCTTCGACGCCCTGCACGACATGGGCGACCCCGTCGGCGCCGCCCGGCACGCCCGGGAGGCGCTCGCGCCGGGTGGCACGGTGCTGCTCGTCGAGCCCGGCGCCGGCGACGCGCTCGACGAGAACCTGAACCCGATCGGCCTGACCTACTACGCCGCGTCCACGGCCTTCTGCGTCCCCGGCGCGCTGTCCCAGGCGGGCACCGCGCTCGGCGCCCAGGCCGGGGGCGCGGGGTTGACGGCGGTGCTGGAGGAGGCCGGGTTCACGCAGGTCCGGGTGGCCGTCCGCGACCCGCTGCACCTGGTGCTCGAGGCCCGGGCCTGACGGGTGCCCCGCGGGCGAGGTGCTCGGCCACGGCCCGGCGGGCGACGGCGAGCGCCTCCGCCCGACCCGGCCCGGCGGACGAGCCGACCCCGGGCCGGGCCGACGGGACCGCTCGCGGCTCGCTCGACGGGGCCGCCCGCGGCTCGCTCGACGGGGCCGCCTTCGGCTCGCTCGACGGGGCCGCCCGCGGCTCGCTCGCCGGAACCGCCGCCGGCCGGGGCGGGGCGTCCGGGGCGGCGTCGGCGGCGGCGTCGAGCAGTGCGGCGGGCCCCGGATCGTCGAGCAACCGGAGCAGGTCGGCGAGGTTGCGCAGGGTGACCCACAGCTGCGTCCAGGTGCCCGTGGCCGCCCAGTGGTCGACCACCTCGCGGTAACCGCGCAGGGCGTCGGCGACCCGGCCCGCGGCGGCCCGTGCGGACAGCAGGCCCACCGACGCGATCCCGGTGAGGAAGGTCGAGCCGGCGGCCCGGGCGAGGTCGAGCGCGGCCAGGTAGTGCGGCTCGGCCGCGTCGACGTCGCCGGCCGCGTTGGCGATCTCGCCGGTGACGTACTCGGCGAACCCCCGGCCCGTCGGGGAGCCGGCCGTCGCGGCCGTACGGTCCCGCAGGTCGCGGGCCCGGGCGAGGTCCCCGGCGTAGGCCGCCGCGAGCGCGGCGACCCCGAGGTTCAGGAACGGGCGCGCCGACACCGCCGCCGCGGCGGCCCCGTGCTCGAGGACCTCGTCGTAGGCCGCGCGGCTGAGCGCGGCGAGCTGGCGGGCGGAGTGCCCGAGTGCGGCGGCGCGGGGCGCGGAACCGGCGGCCAGCGCCGCGCGGCCGAGCGCGTCGGCCTGCGCGTGGTCGCCGCGGTGGTACGCGGCCATCGCGGCCGTACCCGTCACCTCGCCGGCGCGCGGGTGGCCGGTCAGGACGGGGTCGGTCGCCAGCTCCACGCCCCAGCCCTGCAGCTCTGACAGCCCGCGCCATCCCGCGACGTCCTCCAGCCCGACGACGAGCTCGACGGCCGTGTCCAGGTCGCCCCGCTCCCGTGCCAGCCGCCATGCGGCCCGCAGGTTCCCCAGCTCCCGGCGCAGGGCCGCGTCGGCCTCCGGCTCGCGCTCGGTCGCGATCCCGGCGTCGACGGCCCGGACGAGATCGACCGCCCAGCGCAGCAGGCGCGCGGCCGCCTCCTCGGTCTCCCCCTCGGCGGCCAGCCGGTCCAGGCCGTAGGCGCGCAGGGTCTCGAGCATCCGGTAGCGGGTCCCGCCGCCGAAGTCGACCTCCAGCACCGACGCGTCGGCGAGGTGGGCGAGGGCCACCGCGGGATCGGCGCCCCCGCCAGCGTCGCCCTCGGTGATCGCGGCGCTCTCGGTGATCTCCTCGGCGAGCCGTTCGGCCGTGCCCAGGTCCACGCCGTCGGCGAACACCGCGAGGTGCCGGAACAGCCGCTGCTCGGCGGGCGGGAGCAGCGCGTACGACCAGTCCACGGTGGCCCGCAGCGTGCGGTGCCGGGCGTCGGCGGACGGGCGGCCGCCGCCGAGCAGGTCGAGCGCGCGGTCCAGCCGGTCCCGCAGGTCGGCGAGCCCGAGCACGGACAGGCGACCCGCGGCGAGCTCGATGGCCAGCGGCACGCCGTCGAGCCGGCGCACGATCTCGGCGACGACGTCGAGGTCCGCCGGCCCGGCGGTGAAACCGGGCCGGGCGCGCGCGGCCCGGTCGAGGAACACGGCGACCGCCGGGACCGCCCGCAGGTCTCCGGCCCCGCCGAGCGGGAGTTGCAGCGGTCCGAGCCGGTGGACGGTCTCCGCCGGCAGGCCCAGCGGCGTGCGGCTGGTGGCGAGCACGGTCAGGCCGGGGCAGCCGTCGAGCAGCGCGGCGACCACGTCCCGGGCCGCGTCGAGCACGTGCTCGCAGTTGTCGAGCAGCACCACCCCGCGCTCGGGGGCGAGCACCGCGACACACGCCGAGAGCACGTCACCCCGGGTGACCCGTACGGAAAACGCGGCGGCGAGCGCGTGCGGCACGGCGGCGGGGTCGGTCACCGGGGCCAGCAGCACCGTCGGGCCGTCGCCCGCGACCTCGCGCGCGAGCCGGGTCTTGCCGACCCCACCGGGCCCGACGAGCGTGACCAGCCGTTCCGTGCCGACGAGCGCCCGCACGGCGGCGAGCGAGGCCTCGCGGCCGACCAACGGGGTCGGCGGGACCGCCGCCCGCCGGACCGGACGCGGGACCTCCGCGCCGAGCTCACCGCTGGCCACCGCCCGTTCGAGCTCGCCGAGGGCGGCCGACGGGTCCAGTCCAGTCTCCTCCGCCAGCAGCCGGCGGTGCTCCCGGGCCGCGGCGAGCGCGTCCGTGGTCCGGCCCACGGCGGCGAGGGCCCGGACCAGCAGCCGCACCGCGGCCTCCCGCAGCGGCTCCGCGGCGACCGCCGCGGCGGCCCGGTCCAGCACCTCCGCGGCCCGCCCGGCCTCGACGCAGCGGTGCACCAGCTCGTCGGACACCGCGCGGCGGAGCTCGTCGAGCGCGACGACCGAGGCCGCCACCGGCTCGACGCCGAGCAGGTCGGCCAGCACGGGCCCGCGCCAGAGGGCGTCGGCCTCGCGCAGCGCCGCGATCGCCGCGGGGGCCTCCGCCTCCCGGGACCCGGCCAGCAGCCGGCGGGCCCGGGCCGTGTCGAGCGCGTCCGGCCCGAGGTCGAGCCGGTAGGCGCCCTCCAGCGTCGCCAGCCGGTCGGCGGCGGGGCCCAGCGTGCCGCGCAGCCGCGAGACGTGGCTGTGCAGCGCCGCCCGGCCGGACTCCGGCACCTCGGCCGGCCACACCGCGTCGAGCAGGTGGTCGACGGTGACCGCCCGGCCCTCGGCGAGCGCGAGCAGGGCCAGCACGGCCCGCCGCTTCGGGCCGGGCACGGGCACCTCCGTACCCCCGACGACCAGGCGCAGCGGGCCGAGCACGCCGACCTCGACCGTCCCGTCGACCCCCGTCACCGGCTCCCCCTCCCGGCTCACCGTCGATGGGGACTCGTCCGGGCCACCGCGATCGTCACCCGGCCGGGTGCCTACCAGTCCCGCAGCAGCGCCGGCAGCTCCGCGAGGCGCTGGATCACGCCGTCCGGCTCGACGTCGACCGGGACCCGCTGCGCCACCGGGATGTCGCTGTGCGGCAGCAGGACCGCGCGCATACCGACGCCCTTGGCTCCGCTGATGTCGTCGTACGGGCGGTCGCCGACGTAGACGCAGCGGGCCGGGTCCTCGACGCCGACGGCGGCCATCGCGGCACGGAACGCCTCCGGGTGCGGCTTGGTGTACTCCAGGTCGCTGCTCCAGGTCACGCCGTCGAACAGGTGCAGCACCCCGTCCCGGCGCAGCCACTCCTCGTGCCACTCACCGGGCCACATCGTCGACGACAGCACCCCCAGCCTGAGACCGCGCCCGCGCAGCTCCTCGAGCATCGGCGCGGCCTCCGGGTCGGTGTGCGTGGCCTGCACCCAGAACTCCCGGTACGCCTCGAGCGCGGCGCCGTGCAGCTCGGAGCCCTCGTCGACGGCGGCGTCGGCCAGCACGTGGGCGAGGTGGAAGGCGCGCGCGTCCGCCTGCACTGCGGCCCAGCGGGCGGTGTCGGCCTCGGCGAGGGCGGTGGCGACCTCGCGGGCCCGTTCCGGCTCGTCGGCGTGCAGGATCTCGGTGTAGGCCCGCCAGCCGGCGTGGAAGTCCATGGTGCGCCAGGGCGTGAGGGTGCCGCCCCAGTCGAAGAGGACCGCCTCGATCACGGCGTCACGACCCGATCCGCTCGGCCCGCGCAACCCGGACGTCGTCCTCCCGGCGCTCGAGATGGACCAGGACGTGCTTCTCCGCGAGCCGCTCGGCCACGCCCTCGCCCCACTCCACCGCCACGACCGCCTCGGTGAGGTCGGTGTCGAGATCCAGGTCGTCGAGCTCGGCGGCGACCGAGGCCACCGCACCCAGTCGGTAGGCGTCGACGTGCACGAGCGGCACACCCGGCCCGTCCGGCAACGGACGGTGCTCGCGCGCGATCACGAAGGTCGGCGAGGTGACCGAGCCGGCCACCCGGAGCCCGCGTGCCAGGCCGCGGACCAGCGCCGTCTTTCCCGCGCCGAGCGGCCCGGACAGCACCACGAGGTCCCCGGCGCCCAGCTCGCGGCCGAGCTCCTCGCCGAAGGCCTCGGTGTCGGCCGGCTCCGGGAGCTCGACCGGCTCGTCCCACATCAGTAGTCCCGTCACGCCCGCCTCCGCAGCCTGCGCTTGCGCGGCGCCCGGGAGGCGGCCCGCCGCACCAGCCCCTCCAGCGCCTCCTGGACCTCCTCGTGCCGCTCCAGCAGCGGCAGGTGTCCGACGCCCTCCAGCTCCAGCAGCTGGGCCTTCGGCAGCTCGGCGGCGATCCGCTCGCCGTGCGAGAAGGGGATCACCTGGTCCTTCGTGCCCGCGACGATCAGCACCTCGCAGCCCGCCAGCGCGGGCAGCGCCGCCAGCCGGTCGTGCGTGCCGAGGGTGTCGGCGAAGTCCGTGAGCGCGTCGAGCGCGTTGGCGCTGATCATGGTGTCGACCAGGTCGACCAGCGCCGGGTCGACGCGGCGGTCGCCGAACGCGTAGCGCCGGGTGAAGCCCCACACGACGTCGCCCAGGGCCTTGCGTGCGCCCTCCACGAAGCGCGGCTGCACCCGGGCCAGCGCGCCGAGGCCGCGGGTCACCGGGTTGTGCCGGGAGAGCAGGGTGCCCGGCAGGCCCGCACTGCCCATCTCGCCCGCCGACGTCGACACGAACCCCACGCCCAGCACCCGCTCCTCGAAGAGCTCGGGATGCTGCTCGGCCAGGGCCATCAGGGTCATGCCGCCCATCGAGTGCCCGATCAGCACCAGCGGGCCCTCCGGCGCGAGGGCGCGGATGACCGAGTCCAGGTCGTGGCCGAGCTGCTCGATGGTGCAGCTCTCCTGCGGGGCACGTTCGGACCGGCCGTGGCTGCGCTGGTCGTACAGCACGGTGCACACGGAGGGATCGTCGAGCAGCGGGAACGCCTGCCGCTGGAAGTGCCAGGTGCGGCGGTCGAGGGCGAAGCCGTGCACCAGCACGACGGTGAGCACCGGGTCGCCGGTGCGCGAGGGAAGCTCCTCGCAGGCCAGCCGGATGCCGTCCTCGGTCATCACCGACGACGACGTCACCGGCGGCTCGGCGCCCGGCTGCCGGCCGGCGGAGTCCAGCTCCCCGGCGAGGCGGCGGCGCTCCTTGGCGATCTCGTGCCGCTTGTGGCTCGCCACCCCGACGCCGACGGCGGCGCCGGCCGCACCGACGATCCCGCCCGCGACCCCGAGGGCCTGCCAGAGCCTCCGGCCCGCCACGCTCACGCCCCCGCGCCGAGGTGCGTGCGGCGGACCCGGGCGCCGTGCACGCCCGTCGCGATCTCGTAGTGGATCGTGCCCAGCTCGGTGGCCCAGTCCTGGGCGGTCGGGCCGCCGCCGGCGCCCGCGCCGAAGAGGACCGCGGTGTCGCCCTCGTGGACCTCGTCCTCGCCGCAGTCCACCACGACCTGGTCCATGCACACGCGGCCGACGACCGGGCGGACCCTGCCCGCGAGCTGCACGCGCATCCGGCCGTTCGCGTTGAGCCGGCGGGGGACGCCGTCGGCGTAGCCCACCGGCACCAGGGCCAGGGTGGTCTCGTGCGAGGTCGTCCACTCGTGCCCGTACGACACGCCCTCGCCCACCGGTACCCGCTTGACCAGCGCGACCCGTGCCCGGAACTCCATCGCCGGGCGCAGCGGCGACTCCTCGACCGGGCGGTCCAGCGGGTCCAGCCCGTAGACCGCGATGCCGGGCCGGACCAGGTCGAGGTGCAGGTCCGACCGGGTCAGGGTGGCCGCGGAGTTGGCCAGGTGGCGCAGCGGGTCGAACCCGCGCTCACGGGCCTGCTCCCACGCCGCGGTCAGCCGGGCGAGCTGGGTGTCGATGACGGGGTGGTGCGGCTGGTCGGCGTGCGCGAGGTGCGACCAGACGGCGACGACCTCGGCCTCGTCGCCCGCCTTCTCCACCGCGTCGAGCAGCTCGGTCCAGTCGGCGGGCTGGCAGCCGTTGCGGGACAGCCCGGTGTCGATCTTGAGGTGCAGGCGGGCGGGGCGCCCCGCGCGGCGCGCCCCGTCGAGCACCCCCGCGAGGTGGCGCACGGAGGAGACGGAGAGGTCGACGCCCGCGGTGATCGCGGGCGCGAAGTCCTCGTCCGGCAGGTGCAGCCAGGACAGGACCGGCGCGATGATCCCGGCCTGCCGCAGCTCCAGCGCCTCCTCGATCGTGCACACCCCGAGCCAGGTGGCACCGGCCGCCAGCGCGGCCCGGCCGACCTCGACGGCGCCGTGCCCGTACCCGTCCGCCTTCACGACGGCCATGGTCTCCGCGCCCGACTCCCACGCCAGCCCGGCGAGCAGCGCGACGTTGTACCGGATCGCCCCCAGGTCGACCGCCGCCTCGGCACGCGGCGGGGGTGGAGCGGCCGCGCGGGCCGAGCCCGGAGGCGCAGCCGTTCCGGCGGTCTGGGTCGATCCGGCGGTCTGGGTCGACCGGGCCGTTCCGGGGAGCGAGGACACGTCCGCATTCTGACATCCGCCCCCGACAGGAGCTGTATCGATCACGGTCGTGCTGGGGGACAAGGGATCCGCCGGTTCCGGCATACGTCGCACCTCACGTATCGAGGGACCGCTCGCGCCCCGACTTCAGCACCTCACGTATTGAGGGACCGCTCGCGCCCCGACTTCAGCACCTCACTGATCGAGGGCTGGCGCGCCGCCGTCGGTGTGTCCACCCGGAGCAGCGGCGCCCCACCCCATCCCCAGCGCCGCCTGCCGCACCTCATGGATCGCCCCGGGAACGGCGGCCTGCAGGGTGGAGGCGGGGGCCGGGACGCCCGGCGCCCCACCCATCCGCTCGGCGGCCAGGGTGGCGGCGCGGGTGTGGACGAAGGCGGCGCAGCCGGCGGCCCACCACGGCTCGAGCCCCGCGGCGAGCAGCGCGCCGACGAGCCCGGTGAGGACGTCACCGGAGCCGGCCGTGGCCGCCCAGGCGTTGTCGGAGGTGTTGACCAGCGTGCGCCCGTCGGGGTCGGCGACCACGGTGGCGCTGCCCTTGAGCAGCACCGTCACGCCGAGCTCGGCCGCGGCCCGGCGGGCGGCGGCGATCCGGTCCGTCCCCACGTCGCCGGCGACCCTGGCGAACTCGCCCGCGTGCGGCGTGATCACGACCGGCCGCCCCCGCACCGCCGCACGCAGGTCCGCGTGCTGCGCGAGCAGGGTGACGCCGTCGGCGTCGATGCACGTCGGGACCTCTCGCTCGAGGACCCCGGACAGCAGCGCGTACCCGGCATCGTCCGTCCCGATCCCGGGACCGACCGCCCAGGCCTGCGTCCGCCCCGCCTGCTCCAGGTCGTCCGTACCCACGACCTCCGGCCAGTGCGTCCGCACGACGTCCGCGGCGGTGCCGGCGAACCGCACCATGCCGCTGGTCGCCAGCACCGCGGACCCGGTGGCGAGCACCGCGGCCCCGGGATAGGTGGCCGAGCCGGCGGCGACGCCGACCACGCCCTGGGTGTACTTGTCGTCCGTCGGCCCGGGGATCGGCCAGCGCTCCCCGACGTCGGCGGTGTCGAGGACCCACGCGTGCGGCTCGGGCAGCCGAGGTCCCAGCCCGATGTCCACGAGCACGGTCTCCCCGCACCGCGGCCGGGCCAGCACGTGCACGGGCTTGCGCGCCCCGAAGGTCACGGTCAGCGCCGCGGCGACCGTGGCCCCGTCCGTCGTGCCCGTGTCGGCGTCGACGCCGCTCGGCAGGTCGACGGCCACGATCGGCACCCCGGCCGCCCCCGCGGCCTCGACCAGCGCGGCGGCCGGCTCGCGCAGCGGCCCCTTGCCGGAGATTCCCACGATCCCGTCGACGACCACGTCGGCGCCGGTCACCGCGTCCCGCGCCCCCGCGTCGTCCCCCCGCAGGACCCGGCCACGGGCCCGGCGCACCGCCGCGAGCCCGGCGGGGTGGGCCCGGTCCGGGGCCAGCAGGACCGCCGTGACGGCCAGCCCCGCGCGGCGCAGCTCGGCCCCGGCCCAGAGCGCGTCGCCCCCGTTGTTGCCGGCCCCCACCAGCAACGTCACCCGGCGCCCCGGCGCGCCGCCGCACCGCTCCCCCACGAGCCGGCGGACGGCGAGGGCGAGCCCGTGCGCCGCCCGACGCATCAGCACGCCGTCGGGCAACCGGTCCAGGAGCACCTCCTCGGCCTCCCGGATCTGTTGTGCGGTCCACACACCGTGCATGGACCGCACGCTAGCCGCGCCGACCGGCGGCTACACCTCGTTGATGTCGAACCGGACGTCGCTGCCCTCGACCGCCGTCACCTTGGCGACCACGTCGAAGCTGCGCTCGGGGATCACGACGTGGCAGGTCAGCGTGGCGCCGACCGTCGCGTCCAGGCCCGACGGGCAGTCGACCGAGTTCGGCGAGGTCTGCAGCTGCTCCTGCACCACGCGGGTGATCTCGGACTTCACGTCGTCGCTGGAGACCGACATGCTGCAGGCGCTCAGGCCCAGGAGCAGGCCCCCGGCGGCGGCCAGCGTGCCGATGGTTCGTGCGATCCTGGCGTTCATCGTCTGTCCCTCTCGGATGGTTGCCGGACCCCTTCCGGCCTGGTCAGAACGCTAGGGACAGGCGGGCCGCGGAACAGGAGTGGTGCTACCACACCCGCTGCTCGCGGTGGCCACCCCGCCGCGGGCGGGCTGTCCGGAGGGCGGATCGTTCGAGGTACGCCGCTGGGCGGGGGTGATCGGGCGACGGTACGGTTCCGCTGTGAGCCGGACCAGCACGTTCACCCGTCCTCCCGCCCTGCGGAACGCCAAGGACGCGCTGGAGCAGCTGTCCCGGCCCGGCCCCAACGACGTGCTGCGCGGCGACCTCGGGCTCGTCGGCACGCCCGGCGTGGTGTTCGCGCCGGCCGAGGGGCTCGGCCTGCCCGCCGTCGCCTTCGGGCACGACTGGATGCAGCCGGTGTCGCGCTACGCGGACCTGCTGCGCCACCTCGCGTCGTGGGGCATCGTGGCCGCGGCCCCCGGATCCCAGGGCAGCCCGCTGCCGAGCGTCTCGCGCTTCTCCGCCGACCTGCGAACCACGTTGGACGTCTGCGCCGGCGTCCGGCTCGGCGACGGCAGGATCAGCGTGGACTCGCGGCGGACGGCGCTCGCCGGGCACGGCATCGGCGCGGGCGCGGCGCTGCTGGCCGCGGCCGGGCACCCGAAGGTCGCCGCGGTGGTGGCGATCGCGGCCGCGCAGACCCGCCCCTCGCCGGCCGAGGCGGCCAAGGCGGTGTCGGTGCCGTCGCTGCACCTGCTCGCCGGGAAGGACACCGTCGCCCCGGTCGGCGGGCACGGCGAGCAGATCGCCGCGGCCTGCGCGGGCCCCACCTGGGTGCGCCGCCTGCCCAAGGCCGGGCACACCGACTTCCTCGAGGGTCTGCACTGGTCCGACCTGGTGCTCTCCGGCGGACCGGACGCGAAGACCCGCCGCATCACGCGCGCGCTGGTCACCGCGTTCCTGCTGAAGGAGCTGTGCGACGAGGACCGGGTCGACGAGCTGATCGACGGCAAGGTCCCCGGCACGGTGCTGGAGACCCCGCAGGCCTGAGCCGTTCGCGATCGCGAACGATCGGCTCCGGGCGCTGCCCGGTCCGGCCGCGGTGCCCGCATCCTGTCCGCGTGCACCCGGACCTCGATCTCGATCCCGACGGTCTCGACGCGGCCGCCGCCCACGCCGCCGCCCTGGGGCTCGATCTGGAGGTGCTCGCGCGGGACCTGTCCTCGGGACCCGACGAGCGCCACGACATCGGCCGGGTCGTGGCCGGCGCGGCGGGCGAGATGGCCGCGGCGGCCGCCGTCTTCCGGCAGGTCACGGCCTCGGCGCGGCTCGCGGAGGGCGAGGCGGCCCGGGCGCTCGGCGACCAGGCCCTCGGGCACCGGTGAGCCGCCGGGAGCTCGACGCACTGGTCGAGCGGCTGAGCACCGCAGCCGCCGACGCCGCCCGCGGCGCCCGGGCCGTGCGCACGAGCTGGTGGGACGCCCGGGGCACGGAGTTCGCCGAGCGGCTCGCGCTCGTCGGGCGGGAGCTGGAGCGGCAGGCGGAGGCCGTCGCCGGGCTCGCGCGGGGCCTCGCCGCGCCGGTCGACGCCGCCGGCCCGGTCCTGCCGGGCACGAGCGGGCGGCGGGCGGGCGAGACCCGGGGCGTCCGGCTCCCGCTGCTCGACGACAGGCGGGAGCCGGGACCGCCCTGAGCGCCGCCGGGCAGTCGCTCAGCCCGGGTGCGTGGCCCTCCGGCTCGGGCCGCCCGAAGATCCGCTGAGGAAGCCGGCCCGGACCGCCCGGTCGGACGGCCTGGGCACACAGCCGGGTCAGACGGCTCCGGCCACCACGGAGGCGATCCGGCCGGCGGTGGACTCGGCGAGCTCCTGGGTGCCGGCCTCGACCATCACCCGGACCAGCTGCTCGGTACCCGACGGCCGCAGCAGCACCCGCCCGGTCTCCCCGAGCTCGGCCTCGGCCTTCGCCACCGCCTCGGCCACCGCGGGCGACGCCGCGACGGCCTCCTTGTCGGCCACCTGCACGTTCTGCAGCACCTGCGGGAGGGGCTGCACCACGGAGGCGAGCTCCGCCAGGGACCGGCCGGTCTCGACCATGCGGCTCATCACCCGCATCGCCGTGAGCAGCCCGTCGCCCGTGGTCGCGTGCCGGGGCAGCACGACGTGCCCGGACTGCTCGCCGCCGAGGGCGAACCCGTGGGCCCGCAGGTCCTCGAGCACGTACCGGTCGCCGACGGCGGTGGTGCGCAGGGTCACGCCCTCCGCCTTCATCGCCAGGTGCAGCGCGAGGTTGCTCATCACCGTGGCGACGAGGGTGTCCTCGGCGAGCTCGCCGGACTCCTTCATGGCGAGCGCGAGGACCGCCATGATCTGGTCACCGTCGACGATCCGGCCCTGGGCGTCGACGGCCAGGCACCGGTCGGCGTCGCCGTCGTGCGCGATGCCCAGGTCGGCGCCGTGCTCGACCACGGCCGCCTGCAGCGCGGCCATGTGCGTGGACCCGACGCCGGCGTTGATGTTCAGCCCGTCCGGCGCCGCGTGCAGCGCGACGACCTCGGCCCCGGCCTTGGCGTAGGCCGTCGGCGCGGCCTGCGAGGCCGCCCCGTGCGCGCAGTCGACGACGACCTTCAGCCCGGTGAGCGGGCGGGGGGTCGCGACCAGCAGGTGTGCGACGTAGCGCTCGAGCGCGTCGGGCAGGTCCCGGACGCGGCCGATGTCCGCGCCGGTCGGGCGGGTCCACTCGGCGTCGAGCCCCTGCTCGATCTCCAGCTCCAGGGCGTCGGGCAGCTTGTGCCCGCCCGCGGCGAAGAGCTTGATCCCGTTGTCCGGCATCGCGTTGTGCGAGGCCGAGATCATGACGCCGAGATCGGCGCCCAGGGCGTCCACGAGGTGGGCGACGGCCGGGGTGGGCAGCACGCCCAGGCGGACCGCGTCCGCCCCGGCGGAGGTGAGACCGGCGAGCACGGCGGCCTCGAGCATCTCCCCGCTGGCCCGGGGGTCGCGCCCGACGAGCGCGACGGGCCGGTGCTCGTCACCGGCGGCGCGGTGGGCGGCGAGGACGCGGGCGGCCGAGGCGGAGACGGAAACGGCGAGCTCCGGGGTGAGGAGCTCGCCGTTCGCCAGGCCCCGGACGCCGTCGGTTCCGAAGAGTCGACGCATCCGGCTACCGGATCAGCGCTTCGAGTACTGGGGCGCCTTGCGGGCCTTCTTGAGGCCGTACTTCTTGCGCTCGGTGGCGCGGGCGTCCCGGGTGAGGAAGCCGGCCTTCTTCAGCGGCGGGCGGTCCTCGGAGTCCACCTCGACCAGCGCGCGGGCGATGGCCAGGCGCAGCGCACCCGCCTGGCCGGAGGTGCCGCCGCCGGTGAGGTTGGCGAAGATGTCGAACCGTTCGGTCTTCTCGACCGTGACCAGCGGCTCCTTGATGAGCTGCTGGTGCAGCTTGTTCGGGAAGTAGACCTCGAGGGACTTCCCGTTCAGCCTGAACTGACCCGAGCCGGGGACGAGCCGCACCCGGACCACGGCCTCCTTGCGACGGCCGACGGTCTGCACCGGGCGGTCGGAGACGATCGGGGCCTCGACGGCGAACTCGTCGGCCGGGGCCTCGGTCTCGCCCGTCTCGCCCGTCTCGCCCGTCTCGTACGACGCGGCGTCGCCGATGGTGTAGTCCAGGCTGTCGCCGGCCTCGGAGGTGTAGCCCTCCTGCTCGGGCGACTCGGGGGTGCTCACGCTCTGTCCCTCTTCGTTGCTCTCGGGGTAGGTCACTGCGCGACCTGGGTGATCTCGAACGGCTGCGGCTGCTGGGCCGCGTGCGGGTGCGACGGGCCGGCGTAGACCTTCAGCTTCTTGGCCATCGCCCGGCCGAGCCGGTTCTTGGGCAGCATGCCCTTGACGGCCTTCTCGACCAGCCGGTCGGGGTGCGCCTCGATCATCTCGCCGACCGAGCGCTGCTTGAGACCGCCCGGGTAGCCCGAGTGCCGGTAGACGAACTTGTCGTCGCGCTTCTTGCCCGAGACGGCGATCTTCTCCGCGTTGACGATGACGACGAAGTCGCCGGTGTCCATGTGCGGGGCGTAGGTCGGCTTGTGCTTGCCGCGCAGCAGCGTGGCGGCGTGGGTGGCCAGTCGACCGAGCACCACGTCGGTGGCGTCGATCACGTGCCAGGCACGGGTGATCTCACCGGGCTTGGGGCTGTACGTGGGCACGGGTCTACCTCGTCGTTCTCGGGCTCGGGAGCTGCCTCGAAGTCAGTCTCTCTTCTGAGTGCGCCGGTGCGGACGCCGCCCGACCACCAGCCGGGGCCGGCGGCGGCGCGGGTCTCCACCCGTCGCACAACGAACAGTCAGGGTACCCGCCGCTCGGAACGGAGGTCAAAACGCCCCCTCCGGACCGCGAACGCCCTGCACCGACGAGGGTACGCGCCCCGCTCCCCGGCTCCCCACGCGGGGGCCGGGCGCGCGACCGGTCCGGCCCCGCAAGCCCGTCCGGCCCGGCGCCCGTCAGGCTCGGCCCGCTCAGGCCCAGCGCCGGGCGTTGGCCTGCTCGACGCGGCGGTAGCCCTCCTCTGCCCGGCCCAGCGCCTCGCCGATCCGGGCGAGCACGGCGGTGAGGTCGGCGGCGGCCGCGTCCCACTGCCGCTGCCGGGCGGCGTAGTCCGTCGCGGCCTCGCCCTCCCAGGTCGCGACCAGCGGGGCCAGCTCGCGGCGCAGGTCGTCGAGCCGGCCGGTGATGCGCGCCGCGGTGCCCGCGACGGCGGTGCGCGCCGCGGCGAGCTCGGCGAACGTGACCCTGATCTCCCCCACGTCCCCGACCCCCTCAGCCCAGTGCGGCGCGGATCGCCGAGAGCGAGGCCGACTGCTCCTCCTCGGCCTGCCGGTACGTGCGGCCTGCCCCGGTGATCGCCTCGCCGATGCCGCCCAGCGCGGCGGAGAGCGCGCGGGCGTCGGCGTCCCAGCGCGCCATGAGCGCCTCGAAGGTCGCCGCGGCCTCCCCGCGCCAGGTGCCGGCGAGCGGGGTGAGCCGCGACCGCAGCCCCGCCAGTTCGGCCTGCACGTGCTCGTCCGTCTCCACGGCCCGGGCGCCTGCCCTGGCCATCTCCTCCGGTGTGGTGCCGAACCCGCCGGCCCCGGTCGTCCCGCTCGTCATGAGGTCCTCCCTGGTGTGGTGCGGCGAGCCTGGCAGCGCGGGACGGGTGCCGGGCCGGTTCGGGGAGACCGTTCGCGATGGTGAAGGGGCTCACCCGCGGATCCGCAGCGACCTGACGACCACCGCGCACGCCCGGTCCACCGCCGCCGAGCCGCCCGGCGGGTACCGGCAGCCGACGCTGAGCTGGTCCGTCCCCTCCAGCCGGACGTGCCATTCGACCGCCGCCGCGCCGTCGGGTTCCCGGTAGCGCAGCTCGCCGCCCTCCTCGCGGAAGCCCTCCAGCCGCTGGCCGGCCGCGACCGCCCGGTCGTAGCGCTCCCGCAGCTCCGCGCGGGCGCGGGCGGCCTCGGTGCCGGCGTCGTAGCCGAGCGGCGTGCGCTCGACGGCCACGAGTCCCGTCGCCTCCGGCTCGGCCGCCGGTGCGAGCAGGGTGCGGCGGTGCTCGGGCGCCCCGCCGACGTGGGCCCAGCCCTCCGGCACGGCGACCTCGTAGCCGTACTGGACCAGGCGGTCCGCGGGCAGCGGGTCGGGCAGGAGGCGGCCGAGGCCGATCAGGCCCGCGGCCGCGACGACGGCGAGGACGGCGGTGAGGGCGACCCCGAGGCGGGGTCGGGGACCGGGTGGTGGCGGGGGAAGGTCCGCGCGCTCCACGGCCGCGGCGTTCCCCTCCACGGCCGCGGCGTTCCGCTCCACGGGCGCGCCGTTCCACTGCCCGGGCGGCGGCGCGGCGAGGACGGCCGCGACCTCCGGGCACGGTGCCACCGCGACCTGCCCGACCCCCGCCCCGTCGAGCAGCTCGGCGAGCAGCGGGGTGCGCGCCACCCCGCCGACCAGCAGCACGGGCCCGGGCGGGCCGGCGGCCGCCGCGACGACCGCCGCGATCTCGGCCAACAGCGGCGCGAGCACCTCCCGCACCTGCCCGGCGGTGATCCGGACCCTCCCGGCGTCCGTGCCGATCGTGGCCGCGGGCAGCAGCGAGAGCGTCTCGCGGAGCACCGTGACGTCGGTGGGTCGGCGCGGCGGGGCGGGCAGCAGTGCGCGTACCGCCGCGTCGAGGTGCAGCCCGCCGACCGGGATCTGCCGGACGAGCCTGCCGTCGCGCAGCACGCGGGTGCGCGTCGCCCCGGCGTCGACGACCACGCCGGGCAGCGGCGCCGGCCGGACCGCCTGCGCGCCGGGCACGAAGGCGGCGACCGCCGCCCCCGGTGGCACACCCACCGGGAGCACGCCGAGCAGGACCGACCGGCCGTCCT
Source organism: Pseudonocardia yuanmonensis (assembly GCF_039542425.1). Lineage (NCBI taxonomy): Bacteria > Bacillati > Actinomycetota > Actinomycetes > Pseudonocardiales > Pseudonocardiaceae > Pseudonocardia > Pseudonocardia yuanmonensis. The sequence continues at coordinate 19,267 of NZ_BAABIC010000038.1, read as the reverse complement.
CCCGGCCGATCACCCGGGTGCCGCTCGAGCCCGGGTCTACGGGGCACGCCACGGCTCCGCCCGACCCGGCCGGAGCCGTCACCGGTCGACCGTCCGACCCGGCCGCGCCCGGCGCCGAGCCACGGCGGGCAGCGGCTCCGGCCGGCGCCGGTCCCCGAGCGGTTCGCAGCCTCACGGCTCCGCCCACGCCAGCTGCACGAGCCGCGGACCCTCGTGCCGGTCGACGAGCAGCCCCCGGCCCGGCGGCTGCGGCCCGGCGCGGACCCCGGCGACCAGCGGCCCCTCGTCCGGGCTGCCCTGCAGGACCAGCGCGGGCCCGCGGAGCTCGCGCAGCCGCCCGACGACCGGGTCGAACAACGCCCGCGCGGCGCCACCGGTGCGCCGCGCGACCACCAGGTGCAGCCCGACGTCGGCGGCCTGCGGCAGGAACTCCGCGAGCGGGGCGAGGGGGTGCGGCGCGGTGGAGCCGACCGGGGCGACGAGGTCGTAGTCGTCGACGAGCACCCACACCTCCGGGCCCGACCACCAGTCCCGCGCCGCGAGCTGCTCCGGGGTGACCTCGGGTCCGGGCAGCCGGCGGCGCAGGGTCCCGGCGAGCTCCCGGCCCGCGTCGGCGATCGCGGTCGGGGTGCCCGCGTGCTCGATCACGTGGCCCGCGGGCAGTGCGCCGAGCAGCGACCGGCGCGGGTCGATCACCACGATCCGCGCCTGCTCCGGCGTGTGCCGGGCCGCGACGCCGCGGGCCACGAGCCGGAGCAGGCCCGTCTTGCCGCTGCGGGCGTCGGCGAAGCAGAGCAGGTGCGGCTCGGCGGGATCGAGCAGGACCGGCTCGAGGCGCTCCTCGTCGACGCCGAGCAGGACCCCGTCGGTGGCGCTCAGCAGCGGCTCCGCGGGCACAAGCGCCGGCAGCACCCGGACCGGCGGGAAGGCCGGCCCGGGTCGGTGGACGAGCGGGCCGGGCGCGGCGAGGACCATCGCGTCGCCGTCCGGCGCGAGGCCGTGGCCGGGCCGGGCGGGCACGCCCGCGGCGCGGCGGCGGTCCACCTCGGAGTCCCCGGGCTCGCCGAGCCGCAGCTCCAGGCGGGTCCCGAGCTGGTCCTTGAGCGCCGGCCGCAGCTCGCCCCACCGGCCGACCGACACCGCGAGGTGGATCCCGTACGCGAGGCCCCGGGCGGCGATCGCGGCGAGCCGGGCGGCCGGGTCGGGACCGGATCCGGCGGCCGGCTCGCCCGCCACCGCGCCGTACCCGTCGACGACGAGCAGGACGTCCGTCGCCGGTTCGTCCGCCAGCTCCCCGGCGGCCCGGCGTGCCCGGAACTCCTCGACCGAGCCGATGCCCTCCGCGCGGAACCGCGCCTCGCGCCGCGCGAGCAGCCCGCCCATTTCGGCCAGCGTGCGTCGCACCAGGTCCGGCTCGGCCGCGACCGTGCCGACGTGCGGCAGCTCCGCCAGCACCGAGAGCGCCCCGCCGCCGAGGTCGAGCACGTGCACGCCGAGCTCGGCCGGGGTGTGCGCCCGGGCCAGGGCGGCGACGAGGGTGCGCAGCGCCGTGGACTTGCCCGACCGCGGTCCCCCGGCCACCGCGACGTGCCCCGCCGCCCCGGCCAGGTCGACGACGAGCGGGTCCCGCCGCTGCCGCGCCGGCCGGTCCACCAGACCCACCGGCACCCGCAGCGCGGACCCGGCGCCGAGCTCGTCGAGGGGGGGTGGCTCGTCGAGCGGGGGCAGCCAGACCCGGTGTGCCGCAGGCCCTCCGAGGGCGACGACAGCGTCGACCGCGGCGTCGAGCACGGATTGGCCGGCCGGCTCCGGGCGCGGCTCCGGCGCGGTCACGGGAGCCGCCGTGAACAGGTGTGCCCGCCGCGCGACGGATGCTCCGCCCCTTGGGGCTGCACCCGAGACGTACGCCCCGCGGAACCGGACGAGCTGGTCGGTCCCGGCCGCGAGGATCGCCGCACCGGGCGTCGCGGCCAGCGTGTGGGCGTCCGGGACGCCGAGCACCGCCCGCGACTCCGAGGCCGAGAAGGTGCGCAGCGCGATCCGGTAGGAGAGGTGCGACTCCAGCCCGCGCAAGCGCCCCTCGTCGAGCCGCTGCGAGGCGAGGAGCAGGTGCAGCCCGAGCGAGCGGCCGAGCCGCCCCACCGTGACGAACAGCTCGACCAGCTCGGGCCGGCGCGCCAGGAGCTCGGAGAACTCGTCGACCACGATCAGGAGCACCGGCAGCGGCGGCAGGTCCCGCCCGGCGGCCCGTTCCCCGTCGTACTCGGCGATCCCGGCGAGCCCGGCCGCCCGCAGCAGCTCCTGGCGCCGCGTGATCTCGCCCTCCAACGCGTCGGCCATCCGGTCGACCAGGGCGAGCTCGTCGGCCAGGTTGGTGATCACGGCGGACACGTGCGGCAGCCCGGCGAGGCCGAGGAAGGTCGCCCCGCCCTTGAAGTCGACCAGCACGAGGTTGAGCTCGTCGGGACCGTGCGCGAGCACCAGCCCGACCACGAGGGTCCGCAGCAGCTCGCTCTTGCCCGAACCCGTCGCCCCGACGCACAGCCCGTGCGGCCCGCTGCCGCCGCGCGCGGACTCCTTGAGGTCGAGCAGGAGGGGCCGGCCGGCGTCGTCGAGCCCGAGCGGGATCCGCATCCGGTCGGCCGCGGACCGGGCGCGCCGCAGCGCGGCGACGTCCACGGGGTCGATTCCGGTGAGTCCGAGCAGGTCGGGCAGGCCCTGCGCCGCCGGCCGGGCCTGCGCGGTGCCCGCGGGCCGGTACCGGGCGAGGCGGCGGGCGAGGACGAGGGCGCCGGCGGCGCCGAGCTCGTCCGGGCGGCTCAGCGGGCCGGGCTGGTCGAGGCGCAGCCGCACGACCGAGGCGGACTCCCGCCGCCCCGCGGGCACACCGACCCGCAGCACGGTCACGCCCTCCGCCGCCCACGCCCCGGGCCCGTCGGCCGGCCCGTCGACGACGACGAGCAGGTGCCGCGGCCCGGGGTCCGCGGCCCACCAGCGGCGGAGCTCGTCGGGGTCCGCGGTGATCATGCGGACGGGGCCGAGGGCGTCGCGGTCGACGGCGTGGGCGGTGTGCGGCAGCCACTTCAGCCAGTCCCAGGCCGGGCCGCCGGTGAGCGCCGCGACGCGGACGTCTGTGGGGGCGTGCCCGAGCACGAACCCGGCGACGACGGCCCGGGCGACGGCCCGCGCCCGCCCGGGGGCGCCGTCGAGCCAGACCGCCGACGAGGTCCGCATGTCGACCGCGACGGGCAGGTCCGGCACGACCGAGTGCCGCGCCAGCAGCCGCCGCAGCGCGCGGGCGCTCACCGGCTCGACGGCGTCGACGGGTCCGGTACGGGGCGGCACGAGCGGCGTGGCGAGCTCCTGCGGGCCGAGGCCGACCCGGACGTGGGCGAAGTCGCCGTCGCCCGGGTCGCGTTCCCACAGCCGCCCGGCCGCCAGCAGCTCGGGCCAGGCGGCCGGGTGCGGGTGCCGGTCCTCCGAAGCGGCCCGCTGGGCGGCGGCCACGCGCGCGGCACGGGCGCGCAGCTGGGCCAGGTACCGCAGGTAGTCCCGGCGGTCCTCGTCGACGGTCGCGGTGCGCTCCGAGCCGCGGGCGGTGCCGCCGGTGAGCAGCATGCCGACCGAGGACAGCGCGACCATCCCGCCGAACAGCCACGCCGTCGGCTCGCCCGGGCCCATCACGCCGATCACGCCGAGCGAGCCGAGCAGCATCGCCACCGGCAGTGCCCGCGCGAGCAGCCCCGGCGGGACCGCACGCTCCGGCTCGGGCGGCGGTTCCACCCGGATCTCACCGACGGGCGGCGCCGGTGCCTGCCGGCGGCGCCGTGCGACGTCGACCGTCCCCACTCGTGCCCCCACTTTCGCCGAACGGCCGCGGGCGGGCACCCGTCCGGCCGATACTGCCCTCGGATGATCGCAACGCGTCCCCCTCCGCGGGGCCGTTTCGCCGAAGTCGTGAGGGACCGGGGAGGTCGTGTGTGGACGCCTACCGCCGCGTGACGGTGCTGGCCCCGGCCTGCCGGCTCGACGTCGCGTTGCCCGCGGACCTCGCCGTCGCCGAGCTGGTGCCGATGGTGCGGGAGCTGCTCGGCGAGCCGGAACCCGCCGGGCGGGCGCCGGCGCCCTGGCGGCTCGACGGCGCGGCCGGTGCTCCGCTCCCACCCGGCGCCACGCTCGCCCAACTCGGGGTGCACGACGGCGAGCTGTTGCGGATCGGCCCGGCCGTCGCCCCGCCGCCGCCCCCGCGCTTCGACGACCTGCCCGAGGCCCTCGCCGCGGCCGTCGAGGCCGGGGCGCGGGGCGGCGACGACCGGGCGCTCCACGCCGCGCTTCTCGTCGTGGTGACGAGTACGTCCGTGCTGCTCGGGGCGCTACGCGGGGGCGAACTGCTCGTCACCGCGGCCGGCATCGCGGTGGGGATCGGGGCGGCGACGGGTGCGCTCGTCGTCGCACGCGGTGGCGGTCGCGCAGCGACGCCCGGCGCCGTCGCCGAGTCACCCGTGCGCACCGGTGCCGAGCTCCCGACGACGTCCGCTGCGGGCTCCGCGGCCAGGCCGCGAGGCCTCGTCCCCGCCCTGTGCGCGCTCCCACCCGCGGCAGCGGCCGGATGGCTGCTCGCGCCCGGCTCGCCGACCGCGGCAGCGCTGGGCGCGGCGCTGCTCCTCGCCCTCGGCGCGGCGACGGCGCAGACCGTCGTGCGGGTCGTCGCGCCCGTCCTGACCGCCGCGTTCCTCGTCGGGACGACGACCACGGCGGCCTGCACGGTGCTGCTGCTCACCGGCGGCACACCGGCGACGGCGGGTGCGGCGTGCGCGGTCACCGGCGTGCTGGCCGCGCCGCTGCTCCCGCGGGTGGCGCTGCGGCTCGCCGGAGTGCTCCCGGCCGACGCGGCCGTCGTGCCGGAGCGCCTCGGCGCAGGCGGGCCGTCGGCCCCACCCTGCTCGACGGGCGACGGGGCGGTGCAGGTCGATCTCGCCCGCCGACACCTCGCCGGCCTGGTGCTCGGCACGGCCGTCGGCACCGCGGGCGGCGCGGTGCTCGCCGCGGCCGCACCGGGCTGGTGGGGGCCGCTCCTGGCCGCCGCCGCCAGCGCCGTGCTCCTCCTGCGCGCGAGGGGGTTCGCCGAGCCGCTGCCCGCCCGCGCCCTGCAGGTGGCGGGGCTGCTCGGCGGGGCCGGCGCCGCGGTGGCGGGGACGCTGACGGCGCCGGCCCCGGTCCGGCTCCTGGTCGCCCTCGCGATCCTCGGCGCGCTGCTCACCGTGCTCGGCCGGCACGGCCGCCCGGGCCGGATCGGGCCGGTCGGCCGGCGAACCGTCGACCTCGCCGAGCTCGTCCTCACCGCGCTCTGCATCCCGCTCGCCGCCGGGGCGCTCGACCTGTTCGCGCTGGTCCGCGGGTGGTGAGCGCGCTCGTCCCGGTCGCCGCGCTGCTGGTCGCGCTCGCGGCCGGCCCGGAGGGCGGGCTGAGCCAGGTGACCGAGTGCGTCGGCGCGGGCGGCAGCGGTCGGGGCGGCGGCCTGCCGCTCGCCGAGGTGCACGCGCTGGCCGACGGCACGGGCGTGCGGGTCGCGGTGATCGACACCGGGGTGGCGCCGCACGCCCGCCTGCCCCGGCTGGCCGGCGGCGGCGACTACCTCACCGGCGGCGACGGCCTCACCGACTGCGACGGGCACGGCACCGCGGTCGCCGGCCTGCTCGCCGCGACCCCCGACCCGGAGGACGACGTCGTCGGCGTGGCACCGGGCGTCGAGGTCGTCGCGATCCGGCAGGCCAGCCCGTCGTTCGCGGTGACGACGCCCAGCGGGGAGACCATGCCCGCGGGCGACACCGCATCGCTCGCCCAGGCGGTGCTGCGGGCCGTCGGGCTCGGCGCCTCGGTCGTGACGATCAGTGAGGCCGTGTGCCTCGACGCCGCCCGCGCCGCCGTCGTCGGACGGCCGTTGCGGGCCGCCCTGCAGGTGGCGAAGGCCGCCGACGTGCTGGTCGTCGCCGCTGCCGGCAACGTCGGCTCCGGCGGCTGCACCGGCGAACCCGGCGAGGTGCCGCTGCCCGCCGCCGCGGGCTGGTCCGGCAGCACTGGCGTGCTCGACGACGGCGTGCTCGCCGTCGCCGCCACCACCCCGGACGACGCCCCGGCGGCCTTCACCGTCCACGGCCCGTGGGTCGACCTCGCCGCCCGCGGGACCGGCCTGCGCTCGCTCGCTCCGGGCTCGGGGCTGACCGGTGCCGATCTGCAGGGCACGAGCCTGGCGGTCCCGGTCGTCGCGGGCGCGGCCGCGCTGGTCCGCCAGCGCGTCCCGGAGCTCGACGCGGCGGAGGTCGCCGAACGCCTCGTCGCCGGCTCCCGGCGCGTCCCAGGCGGGCGGTCCGACGCGCTCGGCGCCGGCGTCGTCGATCCGCTGGCCGCCCTCACCCTGCTGCCCGCGACCGGACCGCCGCCGACCACCGTCGGGACCGCGGCCGGCCCGCCGCCGCACCGCACCCCCGCCTGGCTGCCCCTCGCGGCGGTCACGGCCCTGTGCGCCCTCGCCGCGGCCTCACCGCTGCTCGCCCGGCGGCTCCGTCCGTGAGCTGCGCCCGCTCCAGAGCGGCTCCGCCGCCGCCCACTCCTCGGCGATGCGGCGCGCCCGCTGCCGGGCCGCCGCGACCGCGGTGACCACGAGCGCCGCGGCGATCAGGGCCCAGCCGAGCAGTGCGGCGACGACGCCGACGACGACCGCGTCGGCCGCGCCCGTCGTCGGCGGGGACACCGGCTCACCCGCGGCGTCGATCCAGATCGGGACGGTCCGGCCCGCAGGGGTGCCCGCGTCGACGCTCAGCGACCCGAGGTGGCTCGTCCCGTCCGGCCCGAGCCAGATCGCCGGCACCCGGGCCTGCGGCAGCAACGCGTTCTCGTCCGGCCCGCTGCTCGGTGCGGCGTCGACGAGGGTCGCCTCGGTCCGGAAGAGCTCCGGCGCGGCGCGGGACACCGCCCGCGCGCCGGCCGCGTCGCCGAGGAGCACCGCCGCGACCAGCACGAGCAGGGCCGCGACCGGCGCGATCCGGCGCACCACCGCCGCCACCCGCTCGACGTCGACCCCGTTGTGCTCCACGGATCGAGGATGGGCGGCCGGCCGGGGACGCACAATGCGCCGTTCGCCGGGTGTGCCTTCGGCCGGGCCGAAGGCAGTATCGTCCCACGATGGCCTTCGACCTGCTCGATCTCCGGCTCTTCCTCGCCGTGGTCGAGCACGGCAGCATCACCCGCGCCGCGGAGCTGGTGCACCTCTCCCTGCCCTCGGCCAGCGGCCGGATCCGCGCGATGGAGGCCGCTTCCGGGGCGCCGCTGCTCGACCGGCACCGACGCGGGGTCCGCCCCACCCGGCCGGGCGCCCTGCTCCTCGCGCACGCGCGGGAGATCGTCGAGCGCCACGACCGGATGCGCCTGGAGCTCGCCGACCTCGCAGGCCGGCCGGCCACGGTCACCGTCCTGGCCAACACCTCCGCGTCGAGCCTGTTGCCGGCGGTCCTGGTCGGCTTCCTGGCCGATCATCCCGACGCCGACGTGGACCTCCTGGAGCGGCCGAGCCACCGGATCGTCGTCGGGCTGACGTCCGGGCGCGCCGAGTTCGGGCTCCTCGCCGACACCGTCGACCTCGGCGGGCTGGAGACGGTCCGGCTGTGTCCCGATCCGCTGCTCGTCGCCTGCGCCCCGGACCATCCGCTGGCCGCGGCGGGCCGCCTCGCCTTCGCCGACGTCCTCGACCGGCCCTTCGTCGGCTACGCCGAGGGCAACCCGCTCGAGGAACACCTCCGCCGGCAGGCGCTACCGCTCGGCGCCCATCCGCGGCACCGCGGCCGCTTCCCCGACACGGCGTCCGTGTGCCGGGCGGTGGCGGCGGGCGTCGGGATCGCGATCCTGCCGGCGCGCAACATCGCCGAGGGGCTCGTCGGCATCCCGCTCGACGACGCCTGGGCCCAGCGCACTCTCGTCCTCGCGACCCGGGACCGGGCCGGGCTCAGCCGTCCCGCCCGCACCCTGGCCGACCGCATCCGCCGCGAGCTGACCGGCTGACTAGCCCGCGGACCCGACGGACCCGCCGGACCCGACCGCGCGGCGGGCGTCGGCGAGGTCGAGGCGGCCGCCCTGCGGGAGCAGCCGCAGCACCGCCTCGGGCCCGGCCGGCAGCGCGCTCGGCAGGCCGAGGGCCGCGGCGGTGTCGGCGTCGGCGACGCCGTGGGCGATCCCGCCGGCCGAGACGAGCCAGACCGTCCCGCCCCCGGTCGGTGACACCGCCCGCACCGGGCCGCCGCCGAGCAGCACGGCCGCGGTCGCCTCGCCCCCGACGAGCGGCACCCGCACCCCCTCCGGGACCGCCGGGATCCCCGGACTCACGCTCACCCCCGTCCGCCCGTCGACGGACGTCGCACACACCACGCCCGGCGCCGACGACCACGTCGGCACGCGGTCCGGCCACCCGGCGGTGGGCAGCGTCGCGAGCCGCGGGACCTCGGCGACCACCGCGGGCGTCACCTCGCGGGGGCCCAAGCCGCCCTGCGCCCGCAGCACCTCGGCGAGCGTCGACGGCACCTCCTGGACGCCGCCCGGCACGATCGCGAGGTAGGTGCGGCCGCCGTCGAGGCCGGTGGTCGTCAGGACGTCGCCGGGCCGGCCGGGCACCCCGCGGGGGCCCGGCCCGTCGGGCAGGACGGGCGGCGCCCACGCCGGTCCCTCGGGGATCGCGGACAGCGTCGACGGGCCCACCCGCCGGGGTGTGAGGCCGGCGAGGCCGAGCCCGGCCGCGACGGTCGGGTCGGCGCCGATCGCGTGCCGGACGCCCTCGAGCACCGCGAACCGCTCGCCGCCGGGCGCCTCCACGAACAGCGCAGGATCATCGCGCTGGTCGAACTGCAAGGTCCCCGCCAGCACGGTCGTACCGTCCGGCCCGTCGCACACGGCCCAGCGCTCGGGCACCGCGGGCCCGCCGAGCCGCACCCCGACGGCGCCGGGCACCAGGGCCGGGGCGGTGCGCGCCGCGCCCGCCAGCTCGTCGTCCTGCACCATCCGCGGCTCGCCGGCGGGCAGTCCGAGGGCGGCCAGCACGAGCCGGCCGGCAACGGCGTCGGGCACCGGGACGAGCCGGTCGGGTTCGTGGGCGACGGCGTACACCGCGCCCGACGGCGTGCCCACCACCAGGGCCTGCCGGGCCCAGTCCGGCCGGGGCGCGAGCGCCGCCTGCACGGCCGCGGCGGCGAGGCCGAGCAGCGCGAGGACGACACCGACCAGCGTCGCCCGGCGCTGCGCGCGCAGCTGCTCGTGCAGCGGCACCGGATCGGCGCGCACCAACGCTGCCTCCAGCCGCCGCAGGCCGTAGCGATGGGCGTCGGCCTGGTCGCGGGTGGCGGGCGGCGGGACCGGGAACGGCACGCCCGGACGCTAGCTCCGCGGCCGCTCCGCCCGGGGCGGAACGGGAGAACTCGCCCCTCTCGAACTCACGACTCGCGCCGCCGGAACTCCCGACTCGCGGAAGCCCACAGCCCGACTCGCGGAAGCCCACACCCCGACTCGCGGAAGCCCACACCCCGACTCGCGGGAGCTCACAACGCGACTCGCGGAAGGCCGTTGTGCGACTCGCTAGGTCGTTGATCGACTCGGGGTGCAGGGCGCGGTCGAGGACCCGGTTGCCTTTGAGATCTTGCGCAGGACCGGGCCGGTGGTGATCGCGGCGGCGTCGAGCCAGGTGCGCAGGGCGGTGACCGGGCAGCGGGCGCGGCGGTTGGCGTAGGCAGCACGACGAGCTCGCTCTGCTCACCGCGCGGGTTGGTCTTCGACCGGGGGCAGCGCCAGGACCAGCCCGCGGTCCGTGGGTGCTGAGCTGTTCGACGGTCAGCGCGGCAAGCTCGGAGCGGCGCAGCGCGCCCCAGAACCCGACCAACAGCAGGGCCCGGTCGCGCAGGCCCGCCAGGTCCGGTTCCGGGGGCGGGTCTTCCAGGTGCGGGTCTGCGGGCAGTTCGCGAGCACGTCGTCGAGCGCCGGGGGCATGAGCGGGGCGGACTGCTCGGGTGGGGCGCCGTGGGTGCGTCGGATGCCCTCCCACACCGCGACCACCCGCGCTCCGGTCCTCGGATCCGGAAAGGTCGCGCAGCTGGTGAGCGAAGCGAATCGACGACAGTCGCCGGCTCATCGTGCCGACCTTGGCGCCGTGGCGGGCGAGCTCGGTGAGGTAGGTGGAGATGGTGTCGGCGGCCGCAGGCGACGGCGGCGTCCGGAGCGGGTGCACCAAGCAGTGAATTCGGCCGTCGCGGCGTGGCAATGGCGCGCGGCGCAGCCGCTCGTGGGCGGTCTTCCACCCGCCCCGCGGTGCCGGAGTACTGCCGCTGCACCCCGGGGTGGCGCCAGGCCATGCGGAAGCTCGGCATGATCGACACGAAGACCGCGCACCGAGGCGCCGTCGCCGACCCTGATCCGCTCGCAGCGGGCAGCGGTTGGCGCGGGCTGGTCGGGGCCCGCTTCGTCGACACCACCGACGACCCGCGCGAGGCGCTGCACTGGATCACTGACCAGCGCATCTCCTGCCTACACCGTCCAGGCCGGGTGGGGCAACGAGCAGGAATGGCTCGACCGCCTTGAGCTCACCTGGTACATGCTCACCAACACCGCCTCGCCGGCTGGCGGTGGCTTCGCCATCGGCGGCGGCCGCTCCGTTGAGATCTACGCCAGCCCGATGACCGCCCAGGCCTGCTCGGGCGGGCATCGACAGATGCCCGTGAGCCTCCCTGGGCGCGGTTCGGGGCGGGTGTTCGGGGGTCGGATGCCACCGCAGGAAGCCATCGGACGGGTACAAGATCTGGCGAGCGCCTTAAGAACTAAACCTGGTCGCTGCACTGGTAGACGAATTCGCATGCGCAGGCGCGGCGAACAGCACTAGCACGAGGGGCTGTCAAGGATTGGCCGCGGCCATTAGCCGACTGTCGACGGCAGGGACCGTGCTGCGACCTTCAATCAAGGAGCCGCCGCGTGCGCGCGCTGAGAAAGCAGGTCTCGACTCGCCGCCCCTTGCCTGACTGACATAAGCACGTATGTGGGACGCCAGTCCGGCGGTTCAATCGAAGTATTCGGCCGCTGGCGCATCGGGCGGTGCTCCTTGGCCAGCGGGCAAGTCGGGGCAGGTGCGCTCGTAAGGAAGGTCTGGCAGTAGTTGACTCCATTCAGCCAAGGTCAGGTTGCGGTTAACAAGTTCACATCCGGCTGTCTGCCAGGATTCAAAGAATGGGTTCCACAGCCGCGCCGTGCCATCTTCGCTGCCGGTGGCCAGCAATCGTCCGTCCGGACTGAATGCCACGCCGAGCACCGCGTTGGTGTGGCCGGTCAGCGGTGGGCCGTGTGGCTGGCCAGTGGCCACGTCCCATAGCCGGACGGTCTCATCCCAGCTGGCGGTGGCCAGCAGGCTCCCGTCCGGGCTGAAGGCCACCCCGACAACCCCGTTGGTGTGGCCGGTCAGCGGTGGACCGTGCGGCTGGCCAGTGGCCACGTCCCACAGCCGCACCGTGGCATCGAGACTGGCGCTAGCCAGCAGGGCCCCGTCCGGCCTGAACGCTAACCCAATAACCGTGTTGACATGTCCGATCAGAGGCGGCCCGGAGGGTTGGCCGGTGGCGACGTCCCACAGCCATACAGAGCCGTCGAGGCTGGAGGTTGCCAGCAACTTCTTGTTCGGGCTGAACGCTACCGCTTGGATCCGGGGGTGGCCGGTCAGTGGTAGACCGTGCGGCTGGCCAGTGGCTACGTCCCACAGCCGCGCCGTGCCATCGGGACTGGCGCTGGCCAGTAGAGCTCCGTCTGAGCTGAAGGCCACCCCAACAACCACGTTGGTGTGGCCGGTCAGCGGCGGACCGTGCGGTTGGCCAGTGGCTACGTCCCACAGCCGCACCGTCTGATCCCCGCTGGCGCTGGCCAGTAGAGCTCCGTCTGGGCTGAAGGCCACCCCGTTAACCTCGCTGGTGTGGCCGGTCAGCGGCGGACCGTGTGGCTGGCCAGTGGCCACGTCCCACAGTTGCACCATGCCATCGAGACCGGCGCTGGCCAACAGGGTCCCGTTCGGGCTGAAGGCCACCCCGAAAACCCCATTGCTGTGGCCGATCAGCGGTCGGCTGATGGAGCTAGTTTCGGCCACGTCGAATAGCCGCACTGTGGTGTCTCCACCAGCGGTCGCTAGCAGCCGCCCGTCCGGACTGAATGCCACCCCGAAGACATCGTTAGTGTGGCCAATCAGCGGCTGCCCGGAGGGTTGGCCAGTGGCCACGTCCCACAAACGCACCGTGCCATCACGGTTGGCGCTAGCCAGTAGCCGCCCGTCTGGGCTGAACGCCACTCTCCACACCGTGCCCGAACGGCCGGCCAGCGGCTGCCCGGAGGGTTGGCCGGTGGCCACTTCCCACAGTCGCACTGTGCCGTCTTCGCCGGCCGTGGCCAGCAGCCGGCCGTCCGGGCTGAACACCACTCCATACACCCCATACCTGTGGCCGGTCAGCGGCTGCCTGGAGGGTTGGCCGGTGGCCACGTCCCACAACCGCACCGTGCCGTCCATGCCTGCGCTGGCCAGCAGCTGCCCGTCCGGACTAAACGCCAACTCGTGCACCAGCTCGGTGTGGCCGGTCAGCGGTTGCCCGGAGGCTTGGCTCGTGGCCACGTCCCACAGTCGCACGGTGCCGTCACCGCCACCGGTTGCCAGCAGCCGCCCATCCGGGCTAAACGCAACGCCGACGACCCCACCGGTATGGCCGGTCAGCGCTGGACCGTGCGGCTGACCGGTGGCTACGTCCCACAACCGCACGACGCCCTCGGCGCGATCGGTGTTGCCTCCGCTGCTGGCCAGCAGCCGCCCGTCGGGGCTGAATGCCACTCCGTAGACGTCGTCCAAATCGCCGGTCAGCGGCTGCCCGAAGGGTTGGCCGACAGCCACGTCCCACAACCGCACGGTGCCGTCGACGCCCGCGCTAGCCAGCAGCCGCCCGTCCGGACTGAATGCCACCACATTTACCCGTTCGGTGTGACCGGGAAGCAGCCGTGATGCGTGGGTGACTCGAGCTAGTCCGGTAATGAGAGCGGTCGGCGGCTGCGGCATGTTGTCGCGGGCCAGGCTAAGGCTCTGCAGAGCGGCCAGGATCGCCGTGTCCGGTCGGGTGTTAGCAAGCCGCTCCGCTTCATCGGCGAGCTCCCGGGACAGCGCCAGCCGGGTCTGAGCCTGGGCTTTCTGGTTCGCGATCACAGCCACCCCTGCGGCTACCAGCGCAGCGACCAGCAGCAGCGCCAGGCCACCGGCCAGTGCGCGGAGCCGTCGGTTGGACCGACGGGCGACCTCCAGCTCCCGGGTGGCCAGGGAGCGGCTGGCCTCCAAGAATTGTTGTTCGAGCGGTCCGAGCTCGTGCGGGTGCTGAACGGCCCAGCCGTCGATCATGGCTAGTCGGCCACCCCGCAGCAGGTAGGAGTCATCGCGCCGTCCGTGCTGCCAGTCGGCGGCCAGTCGCTCCAGCTCCGAGCGCAGCCGCAGAAGGTTCCGATCGAGTTCGATCGCGTCGTGTAGCGGAGGCCATTGGCGCAGCAGCGCTTCATGAGCGACCTCGACAGTCCCGTCGGCGCCGGAATCGCCCGAGCCGTAGTCGCTAACGAGCAGGGAGGCGTCGACGAAAGCGTCGATCACCGCCTGTTCTTCGGCAGTAAATGCGCTGCGGCGCAGACGCCGACGGGTGGGCTGTTCGTCGCCCGCGACCGAGGCTAGCCGCATGAGCGTCGGCAGGACCAGCTGTCCGTGCCCGCGCCGGTCCAGCTCCTCCGTCAGCAGGTCGGCCCGGCGCCGCAGGGCGCCGACCACGCCGCCGACGGCATCGTAGTCAGCCTCGGCGACGGTCCCCTGATGCACCACGCGCTGGTAGAGCTCGTGCAGGGTATAACCGAGCAGCGGCAGCGCGTCGCCCCCTGCCGTGTCCTCCACCATCCGCTCGACCAACCCGGGGGCGAAATCCAGGCCCGCCCGGTGTGCGGGGCCCGCAATTACCTCGGCCAGCCGACTACGACTCAGCGGTTCAATGACCAGTGGGTCGTCGATCGCCTCGGCCAACCCGGCCCGATCGGGAGCGGTGCTGAGAAATTCGGAGCGTACTGTGGCCACCGCCCACACCGGGCTGTCCTCGTGCAATGCGCCAACGAGCAGTTTGAGAAAGGCCTGCTGCTCGTGGGTGCCGGTGCGGATCAGCAGCTCCTCGGCCTGGTCAATGACGATCAGCACGCCGGGTCGACCGGTGCCGTTGGCGCCTAGGTCGGCCAGCTGCCCGGCCAGCATGACCAGCCCCGCCGATCCCCGCGTGAGTACGGCGGCCATCTCGTTGATTGGGCGGGGGTAGCCGCGGGTGCCAAAGGCTCGTCCCAAGCTGCCGGCTAGAGTGGTAGTGGGTTGCCGGCCGGGCCGAAGCGGCGGCACCACCATCCAACGCTCTGGCATCCGGGCCAGCCGGGGCAGTAGCCCAGCATGCAGCAGAGAGGACTTGCCACTTCCCGAGGGACCGACAACGGCCACGAATCGTCCCGGGCCGTGTTGGAGGGTCGGGGTTAGCAGCTCGACTAGCCGGTGGGTCTCCTGTTGGCGACCGAAGAATACCGCGGCGTCCTCGTAAGCGAACGGCGCCAGGCCGGGATATGGCGAGCGCTGTGAGTCCCAGGCGAAGGAGTCGGCCGGGTCCAGGCCCGCTGCGTGTAGCCCAGCCAGCAGCCGGTCGAGCCCCGGCTCGGGGTCGATCAGATCGGTCCATTGCACATCGGCCAGCAGCTGCAATCCGACGCCACGCTCCAGCCGCACGGGAAACACCGGTCGACCCAGCGACCGGGCCAGGCCCACTTCCAGAAGGCACCACGAGGACGTCACCGACGCCTCACTAGCCAGGTAGATCACCGCGTCGCTGCGGCGCAGCTGCGCGTACAACTCCCGCTCCCAGTTCCGCCCGGCGGAAATGCCCTGCTCGGGGTCGAAGTCGACGAACAAGGCGGCGAAGCCCGCGGCCCGGAGCCGCGCCACGACCCGCTCGACGACCGCTCGATCCCGGCTGCTGTGACTGATAAATATCGACGCCATTGACCCGCCCCTTTGCTGGCGCGTCGCTGAACTCACCTCGCTCCTACACTGCGAGGCAGACCCAGGGAGAAAACAGCTAACTCCCACCGGAGACAGATAGCAAGGGCACTGAGATACGCGCTGCGTAAAAGATGATCTATGTCCGTGTCCAGTGACGGCCCGGGCCCGCGGCCGTGTCGGTACGCCAGTGTGTAGAAGGCGGGCGGCGCGTCGACTAAGCCGTGCTCACAGTCCAGGCTCAGTGTCAAGTACGCACAAGTGTCGGTCGGAGAGTCAATCACCCGGGATAATGCAGCGAATCCCGTCTAGTAGCCCGGCTAGACGGTGCACGACGAGCGCGGCGCGTCGGGCCGGGGACTGTCGGTGGCCCCGGCTAGGGTCCGCCCGTGCGTGATCACCTTTCGGCCGCTCTGGTCTCCACGGGGCATGATTGGGCCGAGGGGACTGTCACAACGTCGGACTACAACTCATGCGAAGCAGCGGGGGAGCGGACCGCCCTGGGGTTCCCGACCGGCGCGCCCGCCTCCGGGCGCCTCGAGCTCGCTGGCGAGATCCCGCTGACCGAGGAGGAGGCCGGCTATGCCGCGGCCTCCCGGGCGGCCAACACCCTGCGCGACTACCGCAGCGACTGGACCGACTTCTCCACCTGGTGTGCTGCCCACGAGCTGGCGCCACTACCGGCCGACCCGGCGGCGCTCACCGGCTACCTCACCGAGCTGGCCGCGCGCGGGCACAAGGTGGGCACGCTGTCGCGGCGGCTCTCGGCGATCCGCTTCGCCCACCAGCTCGCCAATCATCCCGATCCCGGCGCCGGCGCCCGGGTGGGGGCGGTGTGGGAGGGGATCCGGCGCACCCACGGTGCCCCGCCCGAGCAGGCCGCCCCGCTCATGCCGCCCGAGCTGTTCGACGTGGTCGCCGCCTGCCCCGAGACCCGGCGCTGGAAGACCCGTGCCCCCGAGCCGGACCTGGCCGGGCTGCGCGACCGCGCCCTGCTGCTGGTCGGGTTCTTCGCCGCGCTGCGCCGCAGCGAACTCGCCGCGCTCACCATCGACCAGCTCACCGAGCATGACCACGGCTCCCACCGGGGCCTGGTCCTCGGCATCCCGCGGTCGAAGACCAACCAGACCGACGCTCAGCGCGAGCTCGTCGTGCTGCCCCGGGCGCACCGCCCAGACCGCTGCCCAGTCACCGCCCTACAGGCCTGGCTCGACGCCGCCGGCATCAGCGAGGGCCCGGTGCTGCGCAAGGTCACCAAGGCCAACCGGCCCACCGGCCGTCCACTGCACCCGGAGTCGGTGAACAAGTTGCTGAACGCGATCGCCCGCGCCGGCCTCGGCGGCGGGCCCTGGTCGGCGCACTCGCTGCGGGCCGGGTTCGTTACCTACGCCCACCTACGCGGCGCCTCCGACCGCGCCATCGCCCACCAGACGCGGCACCGCTCCCTGGCCTCGGTCGGCGCCTACGTGCGGATCCACCAGGCCTGGGAGAACAACGCCGCCACGCTGCTCGGCCTTTGAAGTCGCGACCCCGGACGCACGCGACGCCGCCGGACGCGTGATGCTACCGGTGCGGCGTGTCGCTCGCGCCACCGGAAATGAGCGCGAAGATGCCGAGTATCTGCGAGAACTGGCTCGTTTGCTCCTCGACTTGACTTTCGCGTTTTTCTTCGTCATATTGAGACATCTAGCTATGCTTGGGTTATGGAGCTATGGGCATCCGCTCATAATGTCGACCTGCTTAGCCACCTACGGCGTGGTCAGCTCAAAGCGTCGGCGCTTCTCTTCGCCTTGGTGGGCGGCCATAGGGTGCCTTACCGGCAAGACCTAGGAAGCTGGTGACGCAATCGAAGCCCCTGGGGGGCTGGCGCCAGGATGCAGAGTCGGCGACGGCGCTTTAGCCCAGCGCTCTGCTTTGAAGAAGGCGGCTGTGTAGCTGATGAGGTGCGCTCGAGCAGCTGAGTAATCCATAGTTTTGGGATCGGCCTTGGCAAACTCTTTGATCAGGGGCATGTAGGCGTCCCGACGCTGCTTCTTTTTGGCCTTTGAGAGTTCTGCATCAGGCGTGTTCATGATCTCGGCGAAGACTCGGTTGCTGGCATGAATCAGTCGCAGATCATCCAACCCGTCGAGCCACTTCGTTGCGCTCTTGGCCGCCTCGGCATCAAGCCAATCAACTATCCAGCCAACACCTTTAGCAAGAAGCGACTTCGCCTCTTTGAGTCTATCCTCCTGTTTGCTTCCTCTGGAGCGAGCGCCAACATCAATGCAAAGCGCAAGTGTTCCAGTGACCCCATAGAGAAAGCCATTCAAGTATACGTTTCCTGTGGGGTTCGCCTTGCTTATGTATGCCGTAGCCCAACCAATTAGGCCACCACCGCCGCCTGCGAGGATGAAGTAGCCAAGCAGCCAACACGTACTTCGACCCCAGCACCAGCTAAACCAGAACTGATAGTTTTTGACTGGAAAGCTGAAAATGCCAAAGAAAGCTGCAGTGGCGACGGCAATCGCTAGCGACATACCCGCCCACCCATGCTCACAGAGAGTGATTGCTCGTTCCTGATGACGATGCTTGAGAGTAGCGTGTAACACCTGGCAGGGGTACGGCGACCTTCCTGAAAGCAGTTGACCAACCACTGAGGGTGGCGATGGACCGGCGGGGGCGGCCACACCGAGCGACGGCACGGCTCCGTTCTGCTGATTCGAACAAGCGCTCGAAGGCGTACCAAACGGCAGTCAATGCGTGGCGCTCTGCTGGCTGGCCATCTCGAGCGCCCACAGCCGCTGAGTACGTCGAGATAAGGCGATGCCTCGCCGACTACGTCGTCATCACCTACCAGGGACGTGTTAGCCAAGAGACCGCCGAAGAGATCGTCAGGCTCGCGGTCCATCTCTTTGGTCCACACATGTTCACTCGCCCTGCCGCAGGTCAGGGCCCCCAGCCAAGCCCGGAGGACCTCCTCAACTGGCTCTTAGATACTGGTCTTGATGCCGCCCGAGGGAAGATGCCCGAGACGGCACACAGCGAGCATTACCCGTGGCTTCGACGACCAACGCCAGTAGCCCAGGACCGTGAGGTCGCCGAGTCACTCTTCAGCGCCACTCCCGAAGCTGTACAGACGTGCCTTCGGCATCTGGTAGCCAAGAGGCTCGATGTTGAGTTCGTGATCGTCACGGAGTACCTGGATCTAGCCAAGCCTGCGCCGGCCGAACCTCCTCGCTGCAGCCAGGTAGCTGAAAGACTGAGCGGGCATCGACTTCTCGCCGGCGTAGTGGTTACAGAGCGTCACGTTGAGCAAGTCCTACTCAGCTTCCGGAATCTTCTGTCCAAGGTCGCCTGATGAAGGAAGCGACCCCCATCGAAGTCCTCTGGTCGAGAGCCACGAGCGGTGATGACTCCGCCTGGAATGAGATCATCCGGAGCAACGCAAACTTGGTTCTCCAAGCCGCCTTGACTACAGGATTATCTCGTCACGACGCCGAAGAAGTGCTCCAGCAGACCTTCACGAAGTTGGTCACGAATTCACACCAGATCGAAGACCCATCCCGCCTGAGGAGCTGGTTGGTGACTACCGTCCGACGAGAGGCCTGGGATCTCCGTCGCCGCCAGGGAAGGGAACTCCTAGTTGATGCGGAAACCATCGAGCTGGCGAGTCCCCCAAGCGACGAGAGCGTTGCGACGGCTTTTGACCGGCGGGCAACTGCGGCAGAGGTGCGGCGAATCATGGCTCGCCTCGCAAGCAGCAAGGATGAGACGGCGTTCAAGGTGCTGACGTACCTTCTCGACGAGCTCGAGAAAGGGGGCTCGTATCCCAGCCAGCGGGAGATCGGAGAGGCTGTGGGGATCAGCCATGCAGCGGTAGCAAAAGCACTCGCCCGAATCCGGCCTCAGTTCAAGGCCGCCTACCTGGCTGTCAAAGACGTCTAGTGCCTCGTCAGGCAACGTTCGGTAGATCGGGTTTGCGGATCTTGGACTCGGGGGCGAAGCGTCGCTTGGGGCGGGCGTGGCGGTTGGCCCAGCGGATGTAGCCGGCAATCGCGGCTTCCTGCGCGGTGTGGGAGGGGTAGTCGCTGCCGTCGAGGGTGAAGTAGCGCAGCGCGGTGAATTCCGACTCGATCCAGTTCAGCCAGGAGGCGTGGGTCGGGGTGAACACCAACTCGACAT